>NZ_JADBQN010000005.1:0-301727 GCF_014895915.1 Enterobacter cloacae complex sp. P13B | reverse complement strand
AATAACGCCGCAGCAGACGGGACGGACACCACGCGCGTCAGGGTGACGGTGAAAGACGCCCACGAGAACCCGGTTGCAGGACAGGCAGTGAGTTTTGATGCCGGAACCGGCGTCATCATTCCGGCAACGGCAGAGACCGGGAAGGACGGCACCGTCACCGTCAGTCAGACCAGCCAGAAAGCCGGGGAGTTTCAGGTAAACGCGACCATTGGCGATAACTGGTTACACGCAAAATCTGTTCTGGTTAACTTTGTGCCAGGAAAGGTCAACCGGGTGACTTTTGTCGACGAGCCGGAAAGTGTTCAGGCGGACGGTGTCACTCATGCCACCTGGCAGATAGCGATGTTCGACAGCTTTAACAATCCAGTGCCAAATACGGCTGTAAACTGGATTTTCCCAGGGGCACTGGCGACAAAAATCGACAGCCAGAGCGATACAATGACCAACAACTCTGGGGGGGCTAAGCTGACGCTGCAAATGGGTACAGTAAAAGCGGAAAATCTGGTCGTGACCGCGAAATCGGAAAACAACGTTGAGGATTCCTCCTCGATTGCCCTGCCGCCGGTTGCAGGTAGCGTTGAACTTACGATGGCATCGACTGCACGCGTGGACGAACCTGTCACGCTCACGGTAACGGCAAAGGATAAAGGCGGAGTACTGATGCCTGGTGCTGTGGTCACGTTTAGTAGCAACCATCCGGACTGGATGGTGATAACGCCAGAAAGCGCAACAACGGGCAGCAACGGTGTAGCCACCGCCGTGGCTACCATCAGACCGGAAAAAGGGTTTGGTGCAATGGGAGGCTATACCCTCACAGCGAAAGTCAGCGAGTCAGTGAAGGATTCGAAAACGTTACAGCTCAGTGTAGGGCAAATTGATTACGCGAAGTCGAGTCTGACCCCCGTCAGTGACACGATGGTCGTTGGCAATCAGTTATCCATGCTGATAGCGATGAAGGATAAGTTTGGTAACCCTGTCAGTGGCCTGACGGGACGAATCGGCGCCGTGCTGGCCGATAGTCAGGGGAGAAACAATGGAGGATTGATCCATACTAACAGCGGGGGAATTGTTGAGACTGAAAAAGGAAACTATCCGTTCAATGTAAAAGGAACACGTGCTGATACCTATACTGTCACGCCTGTTGTAGACCGAGTTGAGTTAAGCGCGCTTAAAGCGACCGTTAAGGTGATGGCGCAAAAACCCTGGATCGCGGGTACGCCACAAATAGGCTACACCCTAACGATAGGCAAAGGTTCCGGGTTTAGTACGGCAACAGTCAACTGGAAGGTTAATGGCACAATCTACCGTTCGAGCACCAATACCACGGTGGACAGCGCATCACTTGAGTTGACAGACACCACGCTGATAAACCAAAAGGTGAGCGTAGAAATTATCGATAGCCATAACCCATCAGTGCGGCTTGAATCAGATTCGGTCACGATTCGGGGTACACCTTCCGCGAGCGATGTGAAGATTAAGGGCGATCCAGTATATGGAAACCAAATCTCGGTGGACTATGTTTATCAAGCCAACGGCGGAGGCGATGAGAGCGGAACTCAGTATCAATGGTACTGGTCTCAGAACAGTTACGATAAATCTCCGACACCTATTCCTGGTGCAACCGGAAGAACGCTGAAGACCGATCGCGGTCAGTACGGGTTATATCTTTATGTCTCGGTCACGCCAAGGGGCAGCGCTGGCGGCTCAGGTGCTAAGGTATTTAACGACGGGTATTTCAGGGTTACAGATGCGGGTACACCTTCTGTCAGCCAACTTCATATTGAGAATGAAGCCCGGGTGGGTAATACAATTGAGGCCAGTTATATCTTCAATGCTAATGGCAGTGGTGAGGATAACTCGTTATATCAGTGGGCTTCATGGGATGAATTTAGCGGCCGTTATCGGAATTTAGACGGAGAGACCGGTAAAACGTTATACATAAAAGAAGCCTATGGATTTTTGAAAGATATCCGGGTAAGTGTTACCCCACGCGGTACTCTGGGGTCGCAAAGAACAGGCGGTACAGCCTATTCCGACCCGGTTAATATCGTCAAATAAACGCTACCAGTGTTAGCCATTAACACTTATATCAGTGTAGCGTAATTCACCTCTCGCAGGCTCCCGGAAACGGGACCTGCGGTTCGTTTTTCCCCCGGAAGGTCCCATCACAGGCCCTTTCCGCTTTGGCAAACTGTTCTGCATCATGGTTAAATAATTTGACGGCTAATGGGGGGAATGCCTGTGTTAGCGTGATGCTAATAAATACGGGAATTAAAAGTAATGCTGGATTCAGCATTTTGACAGGTGGGTTCGTTAATTCAATCTAAGGTAATGTTGTAAGCTGGGGTATGGGTTTTTCTGTGATCCTGTTAGCTGGTTCTTAACGAAAAAGAGGCTCGCATTCATGAAAAATGCTTATCCTGAAAAGCAAGCATCACTACTCATTGGTGATGCCGCCACGCAGTTATCTTTGCAGGGTATAAAAATTGATCATGTTTCGCTCAGTCATTACCTGAGTAAAAAACTTGAGTATGCCAGGCGTATTGATGATTGCTTGTATGCTGAGGTGATTGGTATTGCACTTGCAATGTTGAAGGAAAACGCCAGGCCAGTCGAACGGTTCTGTTATAACGATGAGGCGTGTCGCGATAAACCTGTCGCTTAAAAGCATGGCGTATTATTGCATTATCAGTCCTGCCTTTTGTTGCCTCGGGAAATTTTCACTTCTTCAGCAAAATCCAGAGCCTCTTTGTAATCAAAACGACGTGTCTTTGCGTTATGTCTGCCGGGTAACGGTGCCGGTATTTTCACGCCGAACAGCTTTCCTGTTGTCATCAGCGCATAAACTAATTCAGCCTCACTCACGTCGGCCATCTTTGCCATCATATTCGTCCTGATACAAAAACTTAATTTCACCTGCCTTCCTCCTTTTATAATGGTCAATAATATTGTCGAGATTGGGGAGCATAAAGTTCATGGCATCAATGGTGTCACGCCAGCCCGCCAGGGATTCATTTGCTTTTACATACCATGCGTGCTGCTCGCTTCGGGTGTGATGACCCGTGATCAAAACAAGCATGTCGGGTTTAATTCTTCTGATGAACTCCAGATACTTTACCAGATGCGTCTTCGTACCAAATGTGTCTGCATCAATAATGCAGAGCATTTTGTCTCGGGCGATAAAGTAATAGCGTGCTAATTCCGCAAGGCCCTTTTCGAATAAAAAAGAGTTCGTCCGCACACAAACCCGAATTTTTTCAGGAGTCTGTTTAATTGATTGATCCATCTTTTGTCTCGCTTATTATGGCACAAAGTATGAGATGGCGTTCAAGCCTACTCTTCCAGTCTGAATGCTGGCAAGGCAGTATATTCATTTCTCAGAATAAAATAAGGCAGAACGAGTTATGCGATTAATAAGAATTGTCTCTGCATCCGTGAGTTAAAAACAAATAAACGATGATTTTATTCAGAGTCATGTTTTACTGTCTGATACATTAAGATATGGTCACTGTTGTGCAAATTTGTACTTTTTTATATTTCTCAAAGAGGACATTTTCATGACAAAGACAGCCGTAGCATTAGCCATGCTTAGCGCTTTTTCAACGGCATCAGTATTTGCCAGTGATTATGCGCGTATGATTAACATTGAAAACCCTGACCATCTGAAAATCAGGGTTCAGAATGCTATTTATGAAGAGGGTTACGATAGCGATTTTATTCCTCATGTCTGGTTTGGTAACGAAGATAACGGCGTGATGAATATCATTGTCGATAATGGTGCGGTGCTGAACGAATCTATTGAAAAGGGCCTTAACTGCAACTATGCCATGATTGTCAGTAAAGACAACGGCGTCAACTTACAGGCAAACGGGAAAAACTGTCGTTATAAGAAAAAGAGTTACCGTTCCATTAACTCTCCGGTGATCACTATTATTAATGATTCATCTTTAACGCTTCGGCCCTATTTTTCCGTTAACGGGAATGACTTTTTTGCTGCCGCCAGCACGATCATCCCCAACGGGATCCGCATGTTCACCGGGGACAGTGGCGACTGGAAAAAACAGGGCGTTCGCCACGGGGATAACCTGAAAGTGAAATTTAGCTACACGCTGGCAGAGTCGGGTTCGCAAAAAGAGGTCGTCTGCCCGACTCTTGACACCTTAACGGAAAACCGACTTTATCGCCTTCAGGGCGGTGAGCAAAATGCGCTCTGCGTCCTTGAGAGTAATGAGATTCACATTAAAAACGATCGTATTGTTGCCGGATGGAACAAACCTCTGACTAAAGCAGAGCTGCTGCGACGGATCGAAGCCACCGCCGCAGACGATGACGTCATCATAGATATGCCAGATGACAAATACATGGCGCTCTTTACCCAGCCGGATGAATATAAAATCCCGCTGAAAGCAGGGGACGCAAAGGCGACCATTACCTTAGTGGTTAGCAAAGTTACTATTCCCGTCGCGCAGTAAAAAGGCCATCTATTAGCGAAGCGGGCAGGCAACATCTTACAGAGCCTGTTGCCTGCCCTATTCGTGCCGTTACGCCGGGCAGATCAGACTGCGTGACAGGGACATCAGGTCTCGCCACATCATTGCATTAGCGACCACAGGCCGCAGGCAGCGGGGCCTGCGGATCGCTCTCTACCTGAAATTTCCAGTCGTAATACGTTTTCGCTTTGGCAAACTGTTTTGGATCGTGACGAAAGCCGACTTTTTTCCGTGGCGTACCTTTTCCGAGACTGCGCACGCCAATCCAGCGCCCCTGAGGATCGAGGATCATCCCCCAGTTTTTACTCCCGGTTAGCGGGTCGGCGTAGTGCTGGCGCAGGTGATAAAGCGGTTTTCGCCCGCGTTTATCAATAAGCAGCTGTTCGAAACGCACGGGAAAACAGCTATCACCGTTGCCGCGGTAGGCCTGTATCGCTGCGCGGATTTGATCCCCGCGAAATAAAAGCTCAGCCTCCTGTTGCGCCTGATAACGCATCTGCACCTCATCGCGGCTTTTCAGCAGCGACAACGCCAGCGTGGAGAGCGCAATCAGCAGCAGCAGATAGGTAAAACCTCCCTGTCGTTTAATCGAACGCATCGCGATGATCCTGACCGGGTTTAGGCGGCGTCTCGACGTCAATAATTTGCCCTTCGTCATCGGTCTTCGCCTCCCAGATATCGCGGCGGTTGGTGATGGGATCCAGCGGCATCTGGCGCAGATAACCGGCCTCGATCAGATCCTCCAGGCTGTATGGCCCCGCCAGGCGATCGCGGCGGTAGTGATCGATCGCGCTGCGCAGCGCATGCAGGTTATGCTCGCGCACCACCTCTTTGGCTCTGTCCGCGTGCTGGAAAAAACGTGGAGCGACCAGGGTCATCAATGTCGCGATGATCGCCATCACCACCAGCAGCTCGATGAGCGTAAAACCTTTTTCACCATTGCGCATAGGGCACTCCATTCAGACCGCTGGCCGTACTGGTACTACTGACATCAAACACGTCTTTCCCGCCGCCGCTGAAATCGCCGGGTGGCTGCGTGGATGCGCGTAAACGCCAGGTCTCTTCATCATTTTTTCCCTCGCAATCGCACATCGGATCGCGCGGAATATGGCGCAGGAAGTAGATCATCGCGCCAGTGGGCGATGTCTTATCCCGGACGCCTTCCACCAGGCTTTTTAGTGTCGGCGGATATCCCGATTCGCTGGTTTTTTTCTCAATGATGCCGTCCACGCTTGCCTGGTGATAACGGTCAATGGCATCGCGTAGCGTGCGCAGTGACTCACGTAGCTGCGTCTCCTGCTGCCGCTGATGGTAGTTACGCATCAGCGGCGCAGCGGCAGCGGCAAGCGTGGCGAGTAGCGCCAGCGTGACGATCATCTCAATCAAGGTAAAACCGCGCTGGCGCTGCATTACGATGCTCCGTTTTCCGTCTCTGACTCATCGAGGATCGGTGGCGGCAGCGTGGCCGCCCGGTCAGGGAAATGGGCCGGCGGCGCTAGCGCCGGTGCGGTAAACCCGCTCCCCGGCTCGTCGCGCTGCAGGTCGCGCAGTTGAATGCTGTCGCCCGTTAAATCGTCGCTGCCCATCTCAATGGTACTGACGTGGCTTCCCGGTAAATCGAGGTTGCGCTCAATGGTCGGCGTAATTAACAGCACCACCTCCGTGCGCTCTTTGTTGTCGGAATTGCTGCTAAACAGGCGGCCCAGCCCCGGGATGTCACTTAATAACGGCGTTCCTTTTTGGGTCGTGGTTTCATCCTGCTTGATCAGCCCTGCCAGCATCTGGGTCTCGCCGTTCATACTGCTGAGCGTGGTATTGGCTTCGCGTTTCGTGGTGCGGTAATACTTTGCTCCGTTCTCACCGGGTTCTTCGGCGCCCAGGGCACTGAGCGTGAACTTCACCTCCATTGAGATATTGTCATCCATACTGACTTCCGGGGTGACTTCCAGCTTCAGGCCGACGTCCTGATAATCCACTTTCTGTTGCGAAATCCCGTCATTGACGGTTGTGGTCAGTACCGGGATCGTTTGACCAATATCAACCAGCGCTTTTTTATTGTTTTTCACCCGGATCCGCGGGTTGGCCAGCACTCTGGCGTTGCTCAACACTTTTTTCATGTCAATGGTCATATTGTCGATATCGACCATGATATTTTTGGCGCTCAGGTCGCCCAGCGGGATCCCGCTTCCCTTTAAATCACCTTCTTTACTTTTCGCAAAACCCGCACTGATGGTTTGCGGCAGCTTCACGCCAAGCGCTTCGAGATCGTTGGTATTTACTTCCAGCACCTCAACGGCCAGCGTGACCTCCGCTTCAGGCCGGTCGAGCGTCACTAACAGGCGCTCCGCTTTTTCCACGTTCTCTTTTGGCCCGCGCAGGGTGACGGAATTGGTTCGCTCATCAACGTGCACATCCTTCAGCTTGACCATATTGCGCAGGGCGACGTTGACCTCTTTTGCTTTCGCATAACCCAGGAAGATGGTTTTGACGACCACGTCGCGATAGATCTTCTCTTTTTGCGCGGTGGCGGGGTAGATCAGCAACGTATTGCTGTTCAGCACCTTCTTCCGCAGGTTATTCGACAACAGCAGCACGTTGATAGCATCTTCCGCAGTGGTGCGTTTGGCTATCAGGCTGCCGGTAGTGCTGGAGGAAATATCTTTGTCAAAAATGATATTGACCCCGGTCATCTGGCTGATGGTGTTAAAGATGGCCATCAGGCTGTGCTCGCGAAAATTAAGCGCTATCGTTTTTTGCAGTTCCCGGTTCAGACGCTGCTCCGGCTGGTTGATCCGCGACACCTCACGCATCAGGTGATCGCGCAGCGCGCGCGCCTGGGGCCAGTTGGGATCTTCTTCCAGTACCTGCTGGATTTTGTGCAGCGCGCGTGCCGGGTCGCGGGTGCTGTTAGCCACCGCCTCCTTATACAATGCGTCCAGCGCTCTACGGGCATCGAGCTTGCGTAAGCCCTGCAGGGCGCGCAGGTTGCCGGGCTCATAGGTAAGCGCATCGCGCCACATTTGCGTCGCCATGGTGTAGTTGTTCTGACGCACCGCGAGATCGGCATTTTTCAGGTAGTCATTGACCAGCTTTTTGCTGATGTCAGCCTGCTCGGCGCGAAGCGCAATATCCTGTGGGCTGGCGATGCGCTGTTGATCTATCTCCTTAAGCCGCTTAACCAGCACCTGCGGCGAGGCGGTCACTGATTCCCGGACCGGAGGCGCCGCACGTTGTGCACAGCCGCTCAGTAGCGCGCATGACAACAAAAAAGTGAGAGCAATAGTTTTTTTCATGATTAATGTGTCGGTTCCGATTGCAGCTCATCCAGTTCCAGCCGCTGCTGGCTATGGGTGGGCTGCCATTCAAACAGGAGGTGGTCGTTCGCCACCGCTTTTAAAATCCAGTTGTTGACCGGCGAACTGCCAATCCAGATCCTGCCGTCCGCCCTGCAGCGCTCGCAGACCGGCCAGGTCTCTTTGCCATCCGTCAGCACAACGATTCTCTGACGGTTTTCCCACCAGGCACCGAGGAGCTGAAGCGGTAGCGGCGGTGCGGTTGGTGTCGCCTCTTCAGGCCGATCGTTTTCCGGCGGCTTTTTTGCTGCGTCTTGCGCCCTGCTATGTGGCGTTGAAAAGAGATCGATGCGCGTTGCGTGAGCCGTCTCCGGCTTTGCTGGCGCGGGGCGCGGGCGTGAGACCGGCTGCGCCTCAAGCGGCGCTTGCGATATCTCGTCATCGGCAAACTGGCTCCAGAAAACAGCACCGGCGGTCAGCACCAGCGCCAGCTGTAAATAGCGCGGCAGTTTCATGGCGACTCCTTCAACAGGCGAAGCTGCACGGTGGCGCTGAGCTGGCTTTCCGATGGCCCGGCGCGCCGCAGGCTTAGCTGCTCAATGCGTAAAGGCAAAGTGCGGCTTAGCGTTTCCAGGGCGTCCATCAGCGGCAGATATTCACCGCGCAGCGGAATATCCAGCCGTAGCGCGGTTTTGCCGTCGTCGTTTTCCAGCTGATAGCGGCTGGCGTCGACCTTCATCCCTCGGCTCCTGAACTGCTCAAAAATGAGCCTGACCTGCTGATATTCTCCAAGGCTGATGCGGCTTTGCAGTTCCGGCTGCTGTTTATCCAGCGGCAGCGCGGTTTGTAGCTGCGCCTGGATCCGGGCAAGGTTCTCCTGCAAATGGATGGTGTGCGGCCGCACGCCGCCAAGCCATAACAGCAGCAGCCCTGCGGGCAGCCCGGCGAGCACGAGCGGAACCGTTCCGATGCGCCCGGCAAATAACGCCGCCTGCCAGCGCAGCACGGCGGGTTTATTCTGAAGCCGCATGGTGCGCCTCCGTCGTCACCTTGACGTCGAGTACCGCGTTAATCGGCCAGGCAGGATCGCCCTGCGCCGACTGGCGATGGTTCTCAAGCACCACATGCGCCGGCAACTGCTGTAGCCGCTCGCTAAAGGCGAGCAGGGCGTCAAGATTGCCTGCATTCACCGTAAGCCGCGCATCGCCTTTACTGGCAATGACGTCAATGCTCAGGAGCGCAATATCAGGCGTCAGTACGCTGCCGATGTTGTCCAGCAGCTTGATGGCAGGCGGGACGGCCTGCAGTTGCTGAGCCTGGCGCAACCGGCGCTGCTCCACTTCACGCAGCTGGCGCAGCACCTGCTGCCGTTGGGCGAGCTGCTGCTGTACCTGCGACGTCTCCAGCTCAAGGCGCTGGTGCTCAAACAGGCCATACATCACGGCACCGGTGAGCGGTAAGCAGAGGAGTCCGGTTAACAGCAGCGTGCGTGCGGCCCACGGGGAACTACGCGTAAACAGCGGCGTCATGAGGACTCTCCTGTAGCGCGACTTCCTGGTGATGCTCACCGTCGGTATGAATGACGTAGCCAGGACAGTCCTGCATTCCGCTTAGCCGGGCGATAACCCGCAGCTGGGCGTCCATCTCCTGCTGTGGCAGGGTGAGTGTCCAGACGTCGCGCCAGCTGTGGTGCTGACGGCTGGCAATCCGGCTATGGTGGGGGCTCATCGCCACAAACAGGCCGTTTTCCGGCAGTGCGGCGGCGAAGTGGCTAAACAGCTTTTGAAACGGCGTGACAACACCGCGAAACCGCAGCCGCTCCCGACGCGCCAGCGCGACAAGCAGGTGCCAGCAAGGTTGCTTCAGGCACGCGGCCAGCGCTGACTGCTGCCAGTTAAGGGTCTCGAAGCGCACCTGCCAGTCGACGGGCGGACTCGCGCGAAGAACAGCCTGCTGTCGGGCGAGCTGGAGCAGTTCCTGCGGTGTGGTCACGCCGTCATGCCAGGGCTGAATTAAAAAAGTCAGATCGTCGGTATCGAGGTGAAACTCCACCGCGTCACGCCACGGTAAGGCGGCGGGGCGCAGGCGCAGCAGCGTTTCGAGCGCGGCCTCCAGAGGCTGATCGGGCTGGCGTTCATGGGTGGCAAGTACCACATTGTTGCGGCGCAACCGCACGGCATGAGGCCAGATGTCGCACTGCCAGGTGTTAGTGAGTGATAACACGGTTCACCTCCTCCCAGGTGGTTTTGCCTTCGACCACGGCGCGCAGCGCGATGGTCGAGAGCGGAACAAAACCGTCATTCAGCGCCACTTCCTTTAGCTTGCGCCGGGGCGATCGCGCCAGCATTGCCTCTTTCATCGCATCGCTGAAATGCAGCACTTCCGCCAGCGCCAGCCTGCCGCGAAAACCGCTGTCGCGGCAGGTATCGCAGCCTCGCCCTCGACGCCAGCGGGGCGTGAGCTGCTGCAGCGGTCCGGATTGCCACGCCGCGAGAAGGTCATCTGTGGGCGTGGTGTCATCAATACAGTCCGGGCAAATCTGGCGCACCAGCCGTTGCGCCACGACGCCGTTAAGGGCGGTGATCAGGCTGGCGGGCTCCACCTGCATATATAAAAAACGTTCCAGTACGCTAAAGACGTCATTGGCGTGAACCGAGGAGAGCACCACGTGGCCGGTGAGCGCCGCCTGCACGGCAATGCCAGCGGTTTCACCGTCGCGGATCTCACCCACCAGGATGATGTCCGGGTCGTGACGCAAAATGGCGCGCAGGCCGCGGGCGAAGGTGAGCCCTTTTTTATCGTTGACCGGAATTTGCAGCACGCTGTTGAGCTGGTACTCCACGGGATCTTCAATGGTGATAATTTTGCATTCACCACTGTTGAGTTCGCTGAGTGCTGAATAGAGGGTGGTGGATTTCCCGCTCCCCGTTGGCCCGGTGACGAGCACCATACCGTGGGGCAGATGGGTTAACTGGCGAATCGCGCTCAGCGTGTGCTCATCAAAGCCGAGCGTCTCCAGGCGCAGGTTTTGATCGTGAGATTTATCCAGCACGCGCAGTACGGCATCCTCGCCATAGACGCCCGGCATGATGGACACCCGAAAATCGACGGGACGCTGGAGAATCAATGCCTTAAAGCGCCCGTCCTGAGGCGTGCGTCGTTCGGAAATGTCCATGCAGCTTAATACCTTGAGACGGGAGATCACCTGCTCCGCCTGCTGAAGTCCGGCGCAGTGGCGAATGCTGTGCAGAACGCCATCGATGCGGTACTTCACCATCAACCCATCCGCGACGGCGCAAAGATGAATATCGCTGGCGCGGCTCTGCAGGGCATCAAACAGCGTGGCGTTAACCAGCTTAATGACGGCATGGGGTTCACTGGCGATGGCTGCTGGGGTGATCTCCAGCCACCGGGCCTCTTTATTCTCTTCACTCTGCTGCTGCTCCAGCTGATCGAGCGTGCGCTGCTGTTTTGCCAGTTCATCAAGGCGGGCATTAAGCTGAGAGAGCGGGGCGAGCGCGGGGAGCGCATTCACGTTATAGGCCCACTGGCGCAGCGCCAGTGAAAACGGATCGCCCAGCGCAACGTGGAGCTGACCGTTAACGCGCAGCGGCAATGCTCGCTGGCTGAGCGATTCGGTCAGCGGCACGGCTTCGAAATCCTCTTCGCTGTCGGCGAGCTGTGTGGGTGAGAGCGGCGTGAGCCCCAGGGAACCGGCGGCTTCTTCTAACGCGCCGGGGAAACTGTCCAGCAGTTCCGCCAGCGCCTGACAGCGCTGCTCGTCTGGCAGGTCGAAAAGGGGTTCTACAGACGGTGAGTGAGACATTATTGCAATCCTCCTGCCAGTTCAAAAATGGGCATGTACAGTAAAAACACGACGAGCCCAACGATGCCGCCAACGACCATCATCAGAATCGGTTCAAAAATTTTGCTAAAGGTTTCAATCGCGCGTTCCAGCGATTCATCATAAAAAGCGGCGATCCGCTCGCACATGGCAGGCAGTTCGCCGCTGCGCTCGCCGACCTGCAGCAGGCGGCTGGCGACAGGGGTCGTCATCCGTTGCGCTTCCAGCATGCGGGAGAGCGACTCGCCGGCGGCGACGTCGCGGATAACCTGTTCAACCTGCTGACGATGCGTGGCGGGCAGGATCTCCCGGCTCAGCATTAACGCATCTGGCGCGGGAAGGCCGCCCTGCAGCAGCAGGCCCAGCGTGCGGTAAAAACGCACCAGCACAGAAAGCTGATGCTGCTGGCGTAAGGCGGGAATGCGCAGCAACAAACCGAGCGCACGCTGGCGCAGGCGCGGGCTGCGCACCGCCATCACGATGCCTGCGACCGCTGCCGCGCAACCGGCCAGCAGCAGCGAGCCATGGGTTTGCGTCAGGCGTCCCCACCAGAGGATAAGCTGTGCGCTGGCGGACGGGTTCTTCATCCCGTCAAACACCACGGAAAAACGTGGAATAATAAAGCCGAGCAGAAAGAACAGAATTATCCCGCCGGCGGCAATGACAATCGTCGGATAGAGCAGGGTTGATTTAATCCGCTTGCGCAGAATTTCCATTCTTGATTCGTAAAACTGAAAACGCTTTAGCGCTTCGGGTAAGTGTCCGGTTTGCTCAGAAGAGGCAACGGTGTTAATCAGCAGAGGCGGAAACAGTGCTGGTAGCGCCATCATCGCCTGGGAGAGTTGCGCTCCTTCGTAGAGCTTTTTAACCAGCGTATCCAGAACCAGCGAGGTGCCACCGTCGCGGCAGCTTTCGCGCAGCGCTTCGACGGCCTCGACCACGACCAGCCCGGCTTCCAGCAGAGCGATAAGCTCCTGCAAGAACAGATTCAGTGGAAAGCGTTTCTCCTTGCGGGCGGGGCGTTCCTGTACCTGCAAAACGATGCCGCCGGCGGCAATAATGCGGGCGCTGGCATCATCAGGCGACGCGGCAAGTACGGTCTGATTGACGCGTTTCCCCCCCTGGAGGATGGTGACGGTATATGGTTTCATTTTGGCGACAGTGTATGGCTCTGCCTTTTAAGGCGGGCATAATGCGGAGCCACTTTTTTTATGTATTGTTGACGAAGCGCGCGGCGCTGGGGGGTATTTGCCGTTCCGGCGTTATACGCCCCCACCGCGTCCCAGGTATAACCAAAGCGCTGGATTTGACCTGCCAGGATCCAGGCGCCGGTCATGACACTTTGGCAAGGGTCGGTTAGCAGATCTTTTTGACTAATACGAAATTTACGCAGCGCATCGAAGTGAATGCTATTGATCTGCATCAGACCGACATCCATTGAGCCATCACGATTTTTGTTGATGGCCCGGGTATTACCGTTGGATTCCACTATCGCTATCGCCTGTAATAGCTCTGGCTCAATGCCGTAACGCTCTCCCGCCAGCTGCCAGCAATCGGCACGGCAGGAAAATACGCTGAAGATAAACAGCGAATATAAGGGCAGGCGCAGCATATTCAGAACCCGTAAGTGACAGGCTTACCGTCTTTACCGCCGGAGGTTATTTCGACTTCATTAATGGCGTCTTTTGTCCGGGCGGGGTTATGCCACTGGTACGGATTGCCCCACGGGTCTAACGGCACATGCTGGCTAAGATAAGGGCCATTCCAGTTTTGCGCGTTGGAAGGCTTTTCAGTCAGCGCTTTCAGACCTTGTGTTTCAGTTGGATAACTGCCGGTATCGAGGCGATATTGCCCGAGCGCCTCAGCAAGCGAGCGCATCTGGCGCATGGCGGTTTTCTCCTTAGCCGAGTCGACATTTGAGAAGACTTTTGGCCCGACAAATCCTGCCAGCAGCGCAATAATCATCAGCACGACCAGCAGTTCAAGCAGGGTGAAACCACCCTGTTTTCGCATCACGTTTGTTGCATATTTCATTGAGAGCGTCCCTAGTTGGATAATAGTTGTGATTAATTCCTGAATTTTCCCTGATAAAAGAGTGGGAACACAGGTATGCCATCTTTTTTAATTGGTGAAGATGGGAAAATTAAATAAAGAAGCGTCTTACAGGATGCGAGAATTCTCCCGTGCTGTCGTTGAAGTATTTATTATAAATGCGAGAGATATTTCTTATTTAACTCGGAGGGTTTCCTGATTCACCACTCTATTATCCCCAACGATCTCGGCGCTAAAAAAAAAGACAATTTACGAGGTAATCCACAGGAATATCATCACAAAGCAATAAGGAACTTTGATGAAAAAACTTACATTATCTCTGTTAATTGGTAGCGCATTAATGGCGCAGTCGGCTTTCGCGGCGCAGGCACCGCGAGCGGTCACCTATCTGACCTCCTGGGGCGTTCCGGTCGAGTCCGCTGAGGATATGAAAGAGGTGAAAGCGGATACGTTCCTGCTTTCATTTGGTGGCTGGGATGCAAGCGGTAAGCTGTCCAGTTCCGATAATATTGTTGCAGTACCACAATATGATCCCTGGTACATTAATGCGCCAGCCTAT
Source organism: Enterobacter cloacae complex sp. P13B (assembly GCF_014895915.1). Lineage (NCBI taxonomy): Bacteria > Pseudomonadati > Pseudomonadota > Gammaproteobacteria > Enterobacterales > Enterobacteriaceae > Enterobacter > Enterobacter cloacae complex sp. P13B. The sequence goes on along the minus strand of NZ_JADBQN010000005.1, from coordinate 287,489 downwards.
GTCGTGTGGAGTCAGCTGAAGCTGGCGCACCCGGAGAAAAAAATGATGCTGGCGCTCGGCGGCGAGACGTACTCCGCGATGTGGTCTTATCTGAATAACGCGCAAACGCGAGAAACGCTGGCGCAGAATCTGGTGAATCTGCTGAATACCAACTTCCCGGTATATAAAAAGAACCTGAAGCCGGAAGAGATGGTTGGCGAATGCCTGAGTGCCGACTGGCAAGGCAAATGTAACATGGCGAACTACCAGAAGGCGGGTACCGTTCAGCTTGACGGCATCGATTTTGACTTTGAAAAGCCCGATCGCGTCACGCCAGAGGAAAATGCAAACCTGCTGGATCTGGCTGAACGGGTTCGTAGCAAGCTCAATGCGTCTGGCAGCAAAAAGCTGCTGAGCCTGACCACCTATCACGTCGGTGCTGACCCGGAGAACTGCACCAACAGCGCGGTAACCGAGAATTGTTCCTTCGTTGAGGCGGCTCGCTCTTCACACCATGGCGAAGTTCTGCCGCTGTTGACGCAGGGGAAAAACGTTTTCGATTTCTTCAACGTCATGGCCTATGACGCCGGCCCACGCTTTAAGTATGACGTGGCGATGGCTAACTACGCCCGGGCGGTGGGAGATAAGAGCAAAATCGTTCTCGGTCAGACCATCAACTCCCAGTGGGGGCCAGAAGGTCGCTTTGTTGAAAACCGACAGAACAACGTAAACCGTGCGGGCTGGCAGGCGGAAAACGGCTATGGTGGGTTCTTTATCTGGACGTTGGGTTCAAACGATCAGCAGCTGTCCATCCCGCAGCAGGTTGACTATTTCAATGAAATGAAAGAGCGCGCGGACCTGATGTCGCCTGAACGCCCGCAGGACACCGTCGCGCCAACTGCGCCAGCAGGACTGAAGGTGCTGAACAATGGCTTGACTATCACCCTTGCCTGGCAGCCCTCCACCGATGACCGTGGCGTAGTGGGATATGACATCTACCGTAATGACATCAAAGTCGGGTCTTCAACGGACACCCAGTGGACCGATAATGCAGTAGAGACCGGCGGTGTGGTGTACCACTACAGCGTGAAAGCACGTGATGCAGCGAACAATATCTCTGAAAGCAGCAACGTGGTTAAGGTAGAAACCGTACAGGTCGAAGAGGGACGTCCTGACGCGCCAGGCGGCCTGGCACTGGTTTCTTCGACGGAAAACAGCCTGACGGTGAAATGGAATGCGGTAGACAACGCGGTGAAATACCACGTACTACGCGATGGGGCGGAGTTACTCACCGTAAGCGGAACGCAGATCTTCGACAGCGGCCTGCGCGCGGGAACAACCTACAGCTACCAGGTGATCGCCGAAAATGCCAAAGGTCATCAGTCTCTCGCCAGTACACCGCTTAAAGCCACGACGAAAGAGGGGTCTGTGACGCCTGAGCCGGAAGGCGAGTGGAAAGTCGGTACGCGCTATAAGACTGGAGAAATTGTCACGTATAACGGCACACAGTATCGCTGCGTGCAGGGGCATACGTCTCAGTCCGACTGGGCGCCGACTGCGGCTGCGACGCTTTGGCAGCCTGTTCCTTAATCTTTCGAGGCCCTCGCAAGGGGGCCATTTTCAGGCGTAAGCACGCCTTATTTATTACTTTTTGTTAACTTATTGTTATCATTTATAGTGCAAAAAATTAACAATGGCACTATTGTAGTGCAATATTTGCACTGTTTTTGTGCGTTTCATGTTCTTTTTCGGCCTTTATCGTCTCAGGATGCCGCTTGCATCTGTAACAATACGTTGCTGTAACCCCTTCATTTACTACCGCTTTTTTAAATCTCTTTTGAACCATTAAAAAATTGGTTCGTTTATTGCTTAATCATTAGCACGATAAGTAGCACGCCATATCAATAACTTATCGTTCATAAAAAGAAAATAACGATGATAGTGAGCGAACCAATATGGAAAAACCGTCACGGTTTCTGGCCAATTCCAGCACCGCGCTTGAGCAACTGCGCGGGCTAATCAACCAGCATGAGTCAACACCAGGCACTCCGCTGCCCACGGAACGTGAGCTGTCGGAAACACTCGGCGTAGGACGACGCGAAGTGCGTCGCGCGCTGGACGTGCTGGAAGAAGAAGGGCGGATCTGGCGTAAACAGGGCAAAGGCACCTTTATTGGTCCGGCTGCCCCTGTTGAACCGCTGGCCCTTCAGGGATTGGTTCAGCAGACCAATCTGCTGGAAGTGATGGAAGCTCGTATACAGATCGAACCCGGCTTAGCCCGGCTTGCGGCACTGCGTGCCACCAGGGAAAACCTCGCGCTCATGCAGCGCATGCTGGAACGCATCGACAAGGTCAGCCCGGATGACCGCGATCTCAATGAACTCTGGGATAGCGCCTTTCACCGCGCCATTGCCGAGGCGGCGGGCAATCGCCTGATGCTCGGCCTGTTTGACGCCATTGACGCCGTGCGGCGCGAACCCGGCTGGCAGCATCTGCGTGAATTAGCCCGCACGCCCGAACGTGTCGACAGCTACAACGACCACCATCACAAGATCATGTCCGCGATTATCCATCGCCAGCCTAATGTAGCAGCGGCCGCCATGCGCGAACACCTGCTCAGCCTGCAAAACGCCCTGATTCAGGCGATCCACCTTGAGGACGATTTCACGCTATGACGACGATCCCGTTTAAGGACTCCACGCCTGTACTCCGGCTGAATAATCTCAACGTTAAGTTTTCCGGCTCGCCGGTCAGCGTCCTGGACGGCATTTCCCTGACGGTCAAAGCGGGCGAAACGCTGGCGCTGGTGGGGGAGTCCGGCTGCGGGAAAAGTATCACCTCACTGGCGCTGATGGGTTTACTGCCCGCCAGCGCGCAAATTGTCAGCGGCGAGATGCAGTTTCGCCGCCACGACCTGCGCAAGCTCTCGCCGCGGGAGTATGCCGATCTGCGCGGGAGCGAGCTGGCGATGATTTTTCAGGAGCCGATGACCTCGCTTAATCCGGCCTTCACGTTAGGCGATCAGCTCAGTGAAGCGGTCATGCGTCACCAGAACGTTACGCGCCCGGAGGCGATGAAGGTCGCGCTGCAGATCCTTGAAAAGGTGCAGATCCCGGCGGCGGAGATGCGCCTCAAGGCGTATCCGCACCAGCTTTCCGGCGGCATGCGCCAGCGCGTGATGATTGCCATGGCGCTGATCAACCACCCTAAACTGCTGATTGCCGATGAACCCACCACCGCGCTCGACGTCACCATCCAGGCGCAAATCCTGACCCTGCTGAACACCCTAAAAGAGGAAACCGGCACGGCGGTGCTGATGATCACCCACGATTTGGGCGTGGTGGCCGAAGTCGCCCAGCAGGTGGCGGTGATGTACGCCGGGCAGGTGGTGGAGCAGGGGAGCGTTGAGGCAATATTCGCTGACCCGCAGCACCCGTACACCATCGGCCTGATGGGCTCGATCCCTTCGCTGGGCGCACGCAAAGGCCAGCTCTCCACCATTCCCGGAACGGTCCCGCTCCCGGAGTCCATGCCGAAAGGCTGCCGTTTCGCGACGCGCTGCCCGTTTGCGCAGTCGCGCTGTCATGATGAAAAACCGCGACTCACCACGCTCGGCGCGGGCCATCAGGTCGCCTGCTTCCGCGTGCCGCTCGAACACCACATTGCCCTGGGAGAGACCGCATGACCACGCCCATACTAGAGGCTCGGGACCTTAGCAAGCTTTTCCCCGGCCCGAAAAAACTCTTTTCCCCGGCCCGGTTTGTCACGGCGGTCGATCGCGTTTCGCTTGCCGTGATGCCGGGCGAAACGCTGGCGATTGTCGGCGAGTCCGGTTCCGGGAAATCCACCCTTGGCCGACTGCTGCTGCGTCTGCTGGCCGCCAGCGAAGGACGCGTGTTTTATCAGGGGGAGGAGATTACCCACGCCACAGGCGCCCGTCTGAACCAGCTCCGGCGCGAGCTGCAGATTATTTTTCAGGATCCTTTTGCCTCACTGAACCCGCGCATGACGGTGGAGCAGATCGTCGGTGAGCCGCTGTGGCTGCACCAGAACATGAAGAAAGCGGATCGTCAGTACCGCGTCGCGGAGCTGCTCAAGACCGTTGGCCTGCCTGCCGCCTGGGCCGGGCGCTATCCGCACGAGTTTTCCGGCGGGCAGCGCCAGCGTATTGGCATTGCGCGCGCGCTGGCTTCGGGGCCAAAGCTGCTGCTGGGCGACGAGCCGGTTTCCGCGCTGGATGTGTCGGTGCAGGCGCAGGTGGTTAATCTGCTGGAGAGCCTGAAGCACCAGCTGGGGCTGACGATGGTGATCGTCGCCCACGGTCTGGCGGTGATCCGCCACATGAGCGACCGCGTGGCGGTGATGTACCTTGGGCAGATCGTTGAGCTTGCCACCGTCGACGAGATCTTTGACGCACCGCTGCACCCTTACACCCAGGCGCTGATCGCCTCGGCGCCGCAGATGCAGCCGGGTATTGAGCGCGACGCGCCGCTGCTGCAGGGGGATCTGCCGAACCCGGCTAACCCGCCGTCGGGCTGTCGCTTCCACACCCGCTGCCCGTACGTCACTGACGAATGCCGCCAGGTCGAGCCAATTAATCAGGTGCTCGACGGCGGGCGTCAGGTTGCCTGCCACCGCTGGCAGGAAATTAACCGCGATCGCAGCGTTATCCAGATCGCACCGCCATCCGCAGCCTTTCTGCGCCGCCGCGCGCTGTTTGAATACGCGGCCACTCACTCCTCCCTTCCTTCAAGGAACTCATGATAATGACAATGCGTAATTCTCTTTTGACCGTACTGGGAAGTGTTATGTTGCTTGGCGCGGCGCTGCCCGCCCATTCTGAAAGCGTGCTGCGAATCGGCCTGGGAGCAGACCCGGACATGCTCGACCCGCACCTGGCGCGCACCTACTATGGCCGCTTCGTGTTTGCCTCTCTGTGCGACAGGCTGGTGGACGTCGACGAGCATCTGAAGGTCGTGCCAGGCCTCGCGAAATCGTGGGCCTGGAGCGCCGACGGCAAAACGCTGACCATGGATCTGCGCGAAGGCGTGACTTTCCATGACGGAGAGAAATTCGATGCTGCCGCCGCGAAATACAACCTCGACCGCGCCCTGACCCTCAAAGGCTCCCTGCGGAAAAGCGAGATCTCCTCCGTGGAATCGGTAGAGGTCACCGGCCCGATGCAGATAGCGCTGCACCTGAAAACGCCGGACGCCGCGCTGCTGATGCAGCTTACCGACCGCGCGGGAGCGATGATGGCGCCCGAGGCCGCGAAAAAGCCTGACTTTGCCGCCCATCCGGTCTGTTCTGGCCCGTACAAGTTCGACAGCCGCGTGTCGCAGGACCGCATCGTTCTGACCCGCTTCGACAACTACTGGAACAAAGGCGCCTACCACTTCGACAAAATTATCTATCTGCCGATCCCGGATGCCTCCGTGCGTCTGGCGAACCTGCGCGCGGGCGATCTTGATCTGACCGAAGGCATCGCCGCCAGCGACGTCAAAACCGTCGAAGCCGACAGCAAGCTGGCGCTGGCGAAGGTTACCGGCCTGGGCTATCAGGGGATCACCTTCAATATTAACAACGGCAAGGTCCCGGCGAACGATCCGTTCAAAGATGCCCGCGTGCGCGAGGCGTTTTCTCAGGCCATCGACCGTGAAGCGTTAAACCAGGTGGTTTTCGAAGGCCTCTACACTCCGGCAAACCAGGCGTTTTCGACGGTGAGCCCGTATCACGTGAATCTGCCGGTTCCGCCGCGCGACGTTGATAAAGCCAAAGCGCTGCTCAAAGCGGCAGGCGTCACCGCGCCGCTGACCGTCAACCTGCTGGTGCCGAACAACCCAACCTCGCAGCAGGTGGGACAGGTATTGCAGGCGATGGTCGCCGAGGCCGGCTTCACGCTGAACCTGCAGATGACCGAATTTGCCACGCTGCTGGATCGCCAGCAGAGCGGTGATTATCAGCTGAGCTTCTCCGGCTGGTCGGGTCGCCCGGATCCGGACGGCAGCATCTACGGCTTTATCCACAGCAACGGCACGCTTAACGACGGCCGTTACAGCAACGCGCAGGTCGATGAGTGGCTGACGCAGGCGCGCCAGAGCACCGACCAGGCCGCACGCCAGCCGCTGTATGACAAGGTGGTGAAGCAGCTGCAAACCGACATGCCGATTGCCTACCTCTACTTCGAGCCGCGCATTTTTGGCCTGAACAAGCGCGTGCAGGGCTTTAAGCCTTACCCGGACGGCATCGTGCGTCTGGCGGGTTTGACGCTGGCGAAATAAACGTCCTGAGGAGAACCCATGCTGGAACTGATTTGCAAACGTCTGCTGCTGGCCGTCCCGACGCTATTGCTGGTAAGCATGATGGTGTTCGGGCTGCAAAAGCTGCTGCCCGGCGACCCACTGATTGCGATGGCCGGTGAGGAACGCGATCCGGCGGTGATCGCCCAGCTGCGCGCGGAGCTGAACCTGGATGCGCCGATCCCGGTTCAGTATTTCCACTGGCTGACGCGGGCGCTGCAGGGCGATCTTGGCGTCTCCTTGCGCACGCACGAGCCGGTGACCGAGCTTATCGCCAGCAAGCTACCGGTTACGCTGGAGCTGTCGCTGCTGGCGATGATTATTGCGCTGGTGTTTGGCATCAGCATGGGGATCCTTGCGGCGGTGAACAAAAACAGCTGGGTCGATCACGGGGCGAACTTCGTGGCGATCTCGGGGATCTCTATTCCCCACTTCTGGCTGGGGATCCTGCTGATTCTGGTCTTCTCGGTGAACCTGCAGTGGCTGCCCGCGTCCGGCTACGTGCCGTTCAGTGAAGATCCGCTTCAGAACCTGCGCACGCTGCTGCTGCCCGCGTCCGTGCTAGGAACCGGGCTGGCGGCGACGCTGATGCGCCATACCCGCGCGTCGATGATTGCGGTGCTGAAAGCGGATTATATCCGTACCGCACGCGCCAAGGGGCTGCTGCCGAAGGCGGTCATTCTAAAGCACGCGTTTCGCAACGCGCTGGTACCGGTGATCACCCTCACCACGCTGCTGTTCGGCGAGCTGCTGGGCGGCGCGGTGCTGACCGAGCAGGTGTTCACCATTCCGGGCTTTGGCAAGATGATCGTCGACTCGGTGTTCAACCGTGACTACGCGGTGGTGCAGGGCGTGGTGCTGATCGTGGCAATCGGCTTCCTGCTGCTCAACCTGCTGGCCGACGTGCTTTACGTCCTTATCAACCCGAAAATGCGAGGTTAACGATGGCGGAACTGACGACGCAAACCGTAGCCCCCGCGCTGCCGCGCGCGCAGAACCGGGTGCTGAAGAAATTCCTCGCCAATAAAAGCGCGGTGATTGGCGCGCTTGTGGTGGGTTTCTTTGTGCTGGTGGCGCTGCTGGCGCCGTGGATCGCCCCGTTTGACCCGGTTAAAGCCAACTTCCTCGCGGTGCGCAAAGCGCCGTCAGCGATGTACTGGTTCGGCACCGACGAGCTGGGGCGCGACATTTTGTCCCGCATTATCTGGGGAGCGCGAACCTCGCTGATGGCGGGCTGTATGTCGGTGGTTATCGCGGTGGTCATCGGCGTGCCGCTGGGGCTGGTGGCGGGCTACTTCCAGAAGATGTGGGACGGCGTCATCTCGCGCTTTATCGAGGCGCTGCTGGCCTGTCCGTTCCTGATCATGGCGATCGCGCTGGGGGCATTTTTAGGCCCGAGCCTGACCAATGCGATGATCGCCATCGGTCTTTCGGCGATGCCGATCTTCGCCCGCCTGACGCGCGGGCAGGTGATCGCCATTCGCAACGAAGAGTACATCGACGGCGCGCGGGCGATTGGCCTGCCGGATCGCTGGATCATCATTAAATACGTTCTGCCAAACGTGATGTCGCCGATCCTGGTTCAGGCCACGCTGGCCATTGCCTCGGCGATTATTGCCGAAGCCAGCCTGTCGTTTTTAGGGCTGGGGCAGCAGCCGCCCAATCCGTCCTGGGGGTCCATGCTCAATACCGCGAAAGGTTTCCTTGAGCAGGCGCCGTGGATGTCCGTTTTCCCCGGCGTGGCGATTTTCCTCGCCGTGCAGGGCTTTAATTTACTTGGCGACGGGCTGCGCGATGCGCTCGATCCGCGCCACGACTAAGGAGTCATGATGACCAAAGCGCTTGATTTTACGTCCGGTTACGCTTCACGCCGCCCGCCGATGATGGGCCACAACGCCGTTGCCACTTCGCAGCCGCTGGCGGCGCAGGCGGGAATGAAAATGCTGCAACTGGGTGGTAATGCCGTCGATGCGGCCATTGCCACCGCCATGGCGCTGACCGTTGTTGAGCCGACCGGCAACGGCATCGGCAGCGATGCCTTTGCCATCGTCTGGGACGGTGAAAAACTTCACGGCCTGAACGCGTCCGGGCGCTCGCCGGCCAGCTGGCATGCGGATCTGTTTGCCGGTAAAAGCGCAGTGCCGGAAATCGGCTGGGACGCGGTGACGGTGCCGGGTGCGGTGTCGGGCTGGGTGGCCCTGGCAGAACGCTTCGGCACGCTGCCGCTGACCACGCTGGCGCAGCCTGCGATTGACTACGCGCGCAACGGCTTCCCGGTCTCGCCGCTGATTGGTCATCTCTGGCAGCGCGGCTATAGCAAGCTGAAAGATCAGCCGGGCTTTAGCGCCTGCTTTGCGCCGGAAGGCCGCGCCCCGCGCGTGGGGGAGATCTTCCGTAACCCGGCGCAGGCACATTCGCTGGAGCTGATTGCCAAAACCAACGGTGAAGCCTTTTACCGCGGCGAGCTGGCGCAAAAAATTGCCGCCTTCGCCCAGGAGCACGGCGCGCACCTGTCAGCGGAAGATCTGGCAAACCATCGCGTGGACTGGGTTGACCTGCTGTCGCGCGACTTCGCGGGCGGCTCGGTACAGGAGCTGCCGCCAAACGGCCAGGGGATCGCCACGCTGATTGCGCTCGGTATTCTGGAGCAGTGCGGCATTGAGAAACATCATCCGGACTCCGTGCAGTCTCTGCACTTATCCATTGAAGCCATGAAGCTGGCGCTGGCGGATCTCGACCGCTACGTGGCGGATGAAGAACATATGGAGTTCGCAGCAAAAGAGCTGCTGAGCGACCATTATCTGAAGTCGCGTGCGGCGCTTATCGATCGCGATAAAGCCTCTGACTTTGTGTACGGTTCACCGACGCAGAGCGGCACGGTCTACATCAGCACCGCGGACGCCAGCGGGATGATGGTTTCGTTTATCCAGTCCAACTTTATGGGCTTCGGTTCAGGCATTGTGGTGCCGGATACCGGAATCAGCCTGCAAAACCGCGGCTGCGGCTTTGTGCTCGATCCCAAACACCCGAACGCCCTGGCGGGCAGCAAGCGTCCTTTCCACACCATCATTCCGGGCTTTGCGATGGACGGCAACGGCCAGCCGCTGATGTCCTTCGGCGTGATGGGCGGCCCGATGCAGGCGCAGGGGCACATGCAGATGGCGCTGCGCGTTATGCTGCACGGGCAAAACCCGCAGGCGGCCATCGACGCGCCGCGCTGGCGCGTGGTGCAGGGCAGGGAGGTGATCGTTGAATCGACGTTTGATCGCAACACCATTGCCGCGCTGCGCGAGCGCGGGCATCAGATCGTGGTGGAAGATCCGCTCCAGGATTACAACTTCGGCGGTGCGCAGGTAATCTATCGTATGCCGGAAGGGCACTACGTGGCCGCGACGGAAAGCCGCAAGGACGGGCAGGCGTTAGTGAGTTAAAAGAAGCAAGCAACATTGGTAGGCCGGGTAAGGCGTAGCCGCCACCCGGCATTTTTTCACCCGATGCTAAACGGATCCGCATCCTGCCACGCCGGGAACTTCTCGCGATACTCCTTCAGCGCCGTTAACGATAATTCAGCATCAATGCGCGTCGCCTGATGCGGTTCGGCGGTGGCAATAATCTCGCCCTGAGGGTTCACCACCCGGCTGTCGCCGCGGTAGTGGTGGCCGTTGCCGTCCGTCCCCACGCGGTTACAGCCCACCACGTACGCCTGGTTCTCAATCGCGCGAGCCACCAGCAGCGCCTGCCAGTGCAGCGAGCGCGGCGCGGGCCAGTTGGCGACGTACAGCGCCAGGTCGTAATCGTTGCGGTTGCGCGACCATACCGGGAAGCGCAGGTCATAGCAGACCAGCGGCAGAATACGCCAGCCGCGCCACTCGAACACCACGCGCTCGTTACCGGCTTCATAATGATGATGTTCATCAGCCATGCGGAACAGGTGGCGTTTATCGTAAAAATGCACCTTTCCTTCCGGCTCAACCAGCAGGAAGCGGTTCACCGGGCCGCGTTCCGTCTGCAGTGCGGCACTCCCGGCGATCAGCGCGTTGGTTTGCTGCGCTTTGGCATGCATCCAGGCGACCACCTCTTCCTGGGGCATCGACTGTTTCGCCGCTTCCATCGCAAAGCCGGTGGTAAACATCTCCGGCAGGACAATCACATCTCGCCCGGTAATCTCTTCCAGTTGACGATCAAAGTGGCGCAGGTTGGCAGGGCCATCCATCCACACTAAAGGCTGCTGCAAAATCGAAATCTTCAAACCAGGCACGATACAGACTCCTCAAACGACCCCTTTTTGACACTGTAGCACGTCATTACGAGAAAATGTGGCAATAAAAAACCCCGCACCGGGCGGGGTTTGTCAGAGCGAAGCGGGTTATGCCGCTTCAGGTTTGCGATGCTTCTCCGGCAGCTTTACCGGCTGCGTCGCCAGCTCTTCCGGTTCGAAATCATCCACGTTAATACTGCGCAGACGGCTTTCTTCGGCTTTCACCAGCAGCGCAGCTTCGTCGTTATTGATAATGCCACCGGCCAGCGCCTGTTTCGCCAGTTCGTCCAGACGGGTAAACGGCAGGTTTTTACCCAGCTGTTTGCAGATTTTCTGGTGAATCGGGTCGGCGGCCATCACGTCCTGCAGCGCCTCTTCCAGCAGGCCCACCGGGTTATGCGGCGTTGGCGCCAGATACTGCCCGCGGCCAATGCGGGAGCGGGTTGCGCTCGGAACCTGCAGGATCTTCGCCACTTTGTGGTCCAGCTTGTCTGACGGCGCCAGATGATGACGACCGGTCGGGAAGATCACCACGCGCAGGGCACCTGCCACGAAGCGGTTCGGGAAGTTCGCCAGCAGGTCGTCAATCGCCTGTTCCGCCTGATACATCGCATCCTGCACGCCCCAGTGCACCAGCGGCAGATCCGCTTCCTGACGGCCTTCGTCGTCGTAGCGTTTCAGCACCGCAGAGGCCAGGAAGATCTGGCTCAGCACGTCGCCCAGACGGGCGGAGATACGCTCGCGACGCTTCAGGCTACCGCCCAGCACCGCCATGGAAACATCAGACAGCAGAGCCAGGTTGGCGCTCAGACGGTTCAGATGCTGGTAGTAACGTTTGGTCGCATCGCCGGTTGGCGTCGCGCTGGTCAGGCCGCGCGTCAGGCCCAGCCAGAAGCTCCGCACCTTGTTGCTGCCCACGTGACCGATATGTTTGAACAGCAGCTTGTCGAAGGCGTCCACGTCGTTATTCTGCGCAGCGGCCATCTCTTCCAGCACGTACGGATGGCAGCGAATCGCCCCCTGGCCGAAGATCATCATGCTGCGGGTCAGGATGTTGGCCCCTTCCACGGTGATGGCAATCGGTGCGCCCTGATAGCCGCGCGCCAGGAAGTTGCCTTCGCCGAGCATAATGCCTTTACCGCCCGCAATATCCATCGCGTCAATGATCGACTGCTGCGCGCGGTGGGTACAGTGGTACTTCACAATCGCGGACAGCACGGCCGGTTTTTCGCCCAGCATGATGCCGTAGGTAATCAGGGATGCAGCGGCGTCCATTACGTAAGCGTTGCCCGCGATGCGCGCCAGCGGCTCTTCGATACCTTCCATCTTGCCGATGGAGATTTTGAACTGACGGCGAATGTGGGCATAAGCGCCAATTCCCATCGCGACGGACTTCAGGCCGCCGGTTGAGTTCGACGGCAGGGTAATACCGCGACCCACCGACAGACATTCCACCAGCATGCGCCAGCCCTGACCGGCCATTTTCGGGCCGCCGATGATGTAGTCAATCGGCACGAAGATATCCTGGCCGCGGGTCGGGCCGTTCTGGAACGGCACGTTCAGCGGGAAGTGACGACGGCCAATTTCCACACCCGGCGTCGAGGTTGGGATCAGCGCACAGGTAATGCCCAGATCTTCTTCACCGCCCAGCAGTTTTTCCGGGTCGGAGAGCTTAAAGGCCAGGCCGAGCACGGTGGCGATAGGCGCCAGGGTGATATAGCGTTTGTTCCAGGTCAGGCGCATGCCCAGCACCTGCTGGCCCTGCCACTCGCCCATACAGACCACGCCGGTATCCGGGATTGCGCCTGCATCGGAGCCTGCTTCCGGGCTGGTCAGCGCGAAGCACGGGATTTCCTGACCGCGCGCCAGTCGCGGCAGATAGTGATCTTTCTGCTCTTCCGTACCATAGTGCTGCAGCAGTTCGCCCGGGCCTAAGGAGTTCGGTACGCCGACGGTAATCGCCAGGATCCCGGAGACGCCTGCCAGCTTTTGCAGCACGCGAGCCTGCGCGTAAGCGGAGAACTCAAGACCGCCGTACTCTTTCTTGATGATCATCGCGAAGAAGCGATGCTCTTTCAGGTACGCCCACAGCTCCGGCGGCAGGTCGGCCATTTCGTGGGTGATAGCAAAGTCGTTCGCCATGCGGCACGCTTCTTCCACCGGGCCGTCAATAAAGGCCTGTTCTTCGGCGGTCAGGCGCGGCTGCGGATAGTTGTGCAGCTTTTTCCAGTCCGGGTTACCCTGGAACAGGTCGCCTTCCCACCAGGTGGTGCCCGCATCAATCGCTTCTTTCTCGGTGCGCGACATCGGCGGCATCACTTTGCGGAAGCCTTTAAATACTGGCGCGGAGATCATCGACTTACGCATCGGGGCCAGGTTAAACGGCAGCAGAATGATGGCAAGAGGGACCAAAATCCAGATATTCCAGAGACCTGCGACGCCAAGCGCAGCCGTCCAGGCCAGAAGAATCAGGCTGCTCAGGAATAAACTGACGCGGTGATAGAACAACACACCGAGCAGTACAACGGTTGTGAGAATGCTCAAAATCATCATAAAGAAAAGCTCCCTTGCTTGTAGGAGGTCTGACCACTTGTGATGATATGGTTGTAGTTGATGTGAATTCCTTTAGCAATGTGTTTACAAAATAATTACAACCTGGTTCACATTGTTCGCGTTTTCGCCGGCACAAAAAATCAAAACGCCGGACGATTCGCATGGCTTTAGCTTCTCGCTTTTCCCGCTATCCGGTACACTCCACTGTGTTATTTCATCAATACTGAAGGATTATCCTCATGTACCAGGATCTTATTCGTAACGAACTGAACGAAGCGGCGGAAACGCTGGCGAACTTTCTGAAAGATGATGCCAATATTCACGCTATTCAGCGCGCGGCGGTCCTGCTGGCCGACAGTTTTAAGGCCGGTGGCAAAGTGCTCTCCTGCGGTAACGGCGGTTCCCACTGTGACGCCATGCACTTCGCCGAAGAGCTGACCGGACGCTATCGCGAAAACCGTCCGGGCTACCCGGCGATTGCGATTTCCGACGTGAGCCACATCTCCTGCGTAGGCAACGACTTCGGTTACGACCACATCTTTTCCCGCTACGTTGAGGCAGTAGGCCGTGAAGGCGACGTGCTGCTGGGTATCTCTACCTCCGGTAACTCCGCGAACGTGATCAAAGCGATCGCCGCCGCGCGTGAAAAAGGGATGAAGGTCATCACCCTGACCGGGAAAGATGGCGGTAAGATGGACGGTACGGCGGATATCGAAATTCGCGTTCCGCACTTCGGCTATGCTGATCGCGTTCAGGAAATTCACATCAAAGTGATCCACATCCTGATCCAGCTGATCGAAAAAGAGATGGTTAAGTAAGACTTCGCTGGGGGGCGCCGGTGCCCCCCGCTGTTGTGGAGGTGATGTATGTGCGAACTGCTCGGGATGAGCGCCAATGTGCCAACCGATATCTGCTTTAGCTTCACCGGGCTGGTTCAGCGCGGTGGGGGAACCGGGCCGCATAAAGACGGCTGGGGCATCACCTTCTACGAAGGCAAAGGGTGTCGCACGTTCAAAGATCCACAGCCCAGCTTTAACTCACCGATTGCCAAACTGGTGCAGGACTATCCCATTAAATCCTGTTCAGTGATCGCGCATATTCGCCAGGCAAACCGCGGCGAAGTTGCGCTGGAAAATACCCATCCCTTTACCCGCGAGCTGTGGGGCCGTAACTGGACCTACGCGCACAACGGGCAGCTTACGGGCTATAAATCTCTGGAAACGGGCAACTTCCGTCCGGTGGGCGAAACGGACAGCGAGAAGGCCTTCTGCTGGCTGCTGCATAAGCTGACGGAACGTTATCCGCGCACGCCCGGCAATATGGCCGCCGTATTCAAATACATCGCGACGCTGGCAGCTGAATTGCGTGAAAAAGGCGTGTTTAACATGCTGTTGTCTGACGGGCGCTACGTGATGGCGTTCTGCTCGACGAATCTCTTCTGGATCACGCGCCGTGCGCCGTTTGGCGTTGCTACGCTGCTCGATCAGGATGTGGAGATAGATTTTCAGAAAGAGACCACACCGAACGATGTGGTCACCGTTATTGCAACGCAGCCGCTGACGGGCAACGAAACCTGGCAAAAGATTATGCCAGGCGAGTGGGTGCTATTTTGTCTCGGGGACCGTGTAATTTGACGCCAGCTGCGGGTGGACGACTTCGTGGCTCAGCGGTTTGCTGACCACGTAACGGCCATCAACGATAGAGACTACCGGCGGCTTGTGGGTCTGCTCAAAGTAGTCATAACCCGGCTTGAGCTGTTTCCAGAAATCGGCGTAGTAAGAGTACTTATGGCGCGCCATATTGGCATCGGTCATGCGGAACGGATAGATGCTGACCTGAACGTTAGGCTGCCCAAAGACCAGTGCGCCGGTTACGAACTGGAAAATCTCATCAATGCCGGAGTCGGTCATCGCGTAGCAGCCGACAGACACGCAGGCACCGTGGATCATCAGGTATTTCCCTTCATAACCGTGAGCACGGTCATAGGCATTCGGGAAACCGATGTTGATGGCTTTATAGAAGCGGCTATCCGGCTTTAACTGGTTACGCTGAACGTTGTAAAAACCTTCCGGGCTTTTGAAATCGCCCTGACGCTGTTTCGGGCCCAGCCCGCCGGAATAGTTACAAATTTTGTAGCTATCAAGCAGCTGATATGTTTCGCCCATTTTTACAAACAGTTCGAGCGTGCGCTCTTCCTTGAAGATTTGAATATAAACCGGGGATCCCATTAACTGCTGTTTATATTCTTTGCTGATCGGCGTGGTGGAGCTGTTGCTGCTGAGCAGCCCGGCAAACGACATGCACGGAATCAGAAGCATCGCAATGAACAATGCGATTTTACGCATACTACAAATTCCTTGATAAAACCTGGACTAACTTGCCAGGACGGCAAAAGAGACCCGAAATCAGATTATTCTGTTAGGTGCGCTCACATTAGCACCGCTATAGATTTTCGCAAGAGCCGGGCGGTGAGTTTACAAATTAGTTTTACTTTATAAACCATCAAAAACGCGCTGGCTCCAGGAACTTTGCGTAATAGCTCGCATTTTGGCGCGCCCGACCGTGGATCCCCTGCCCGAGAGAAGGGGAAAATGTTACACTTTGCGCCCACTGGATTGTTGTTTATGGAAACCTGCTAACCACATGTTTAAAATAAAAAAAGGACTTAATTTGCCGATTGCAGGCGTGCCTGAGCAGCACGTCTCGTGTGGCGCAAGCGTCCGTCATGTCGCAATTTTAGGTGACGATTATCTGGGAATGCGTCCTTCAATGCTGGTGCAGGAGGGCGATCGCGTGATCAAAGGGCAGGCGCTCTTTGAAGACAAAAAAAATCCCGGCGTCATGTTCACGGCCCCCGCCAGCGGCACCGTGGTAGCAATCAACCGCGGCGAGCGTCGCGTGCTGCAGTCGGTGGTAATCCGCATTGAAGGCGATGAACAGCGTGAGTTTGCTCGTTATGATGCGGCAGACCTCGCGACGCTTAGCCGCGAAGATGTGCAGGCTCAGCTGCTCGCGTCCGGCCTGTGGACGGCGCTGCGTACGCGTCCTTTCAGCAAATCACCCGTTCCTGATACCGCCCCGGCTGCCATTTTCGTGACGGCCATCGACACCAACCCGCTCAGCGCAGACCCGCAGCCCATTATCCTGGCGCAGCGTAAAGCCTTTGATGCCGGGCTGACCGTTCTGACTCGCCTGACGCCCGGAAAAGTGCACGTTTGCCAGGCCAGCGGCGGCAAGCTTGGCGGCCATCCGCAGGGACAGGTTACGTTTAATGAATTTTCCGGCCCGCATCCGGCGGGTCTGGTCGGGACCCATATCCACTTCCTTGAGCCGGTGAGCCTCAAAAAACAGGTCTGGCACCTTAATTATCAGGATGTCATTGCCATCGGTAAGCTCTTTACGACGGGTGAACTCTGCGCTGAACGGATTATCGCTATCGGCGGGCCGCAGGCCGCAAACCCGCGTCTGGTTAAGACGCTTCTGGGTGCAGACATTAATGAACTGCTGGTAGGGGAAACGAAAGAGGGTGAAAACCGCCTCATTTCCGGTTCGGTACTCAGCGGCCGCCGCGCTGTCAATGCGCACGCGTACCTGGGACGTTTCCATCTTCAGGTGAGCGTCGTTGTGGAAGGGCGTGAGAAAGAGCTGTTCGGCTGGGTTCTGCCTGGCGCAGAAAAATACTCTGTCACCCGCACCACGCTTGGCCACTTCCTGCGTCATAAGCTCTTTAACTTCTCTACCAGCACAAACGGCGGCGAGCGCGCGATGGTTCCGATTGGCAACTACGAACGTGTAATGCCGCTGGATATTCTGCCTACCGTGCTGCTGCGCGATCTTCTGGCAGGCGATACCGACGGCGCGCAGGCGCTCGGTTGTCTGGAACTGGATGAAGAAGATCTGGCGCTCTGTACCTATGTGTGTCCGGGTAAATACGAATATGGACCCGTATTGCGCGAGGTGTTAACCCGCATTGAGCAGGAAGGATAACCATGGGATTAAAACACCTCTTTGAAAAAATTGAGCCGCACTTTACCGAAGGGAAGCTCAAAAAGTACTACCCGCTGTATGAAGCGACGACGACTATTTTCTACACTCCGGGTCTGGTGACGAAAGGGGCAGCGCACGTTCGCGATGCCATCGATCTGAAACGCATGATGATTCTGGTGTGGTTTGCGGTTTTCCCGGCCATGTTCTGGGGCATGTACAACGTTGGTCTGCAAACCATTCCGGCGCTGCATCATATGCACGACGCTCAGCAGCTGGCGCAGGTGATCCAGTCTGACTGGCACTATCGTCTGGCGCAGTCGCTGGGCGTCAGCTTTGCGGCTGATGCAGGCTGGGTCAGCATGATGACGCTGGGGGCCGTCTTCTTCCTGCCGATCTACATGACCGTCTTTATCGTGGGCGGCTTCTGGGAAGTGCTGTTCGCCATCATCCGCAAACACGAGATCAACGAAGGCTTCTTCGTGACCTCCATTCTGTTTGCGCTGATTGTTCCGCCCACGCTACCGCTCTGGCAGGCGGCGATGGGGATCAGCTTTGGCGTGGTGATTGCCAAAGAGATTTTCGGCGGCACCGGTCGTAACTTCCTCAACCCGGCGCTGGCGGGGCGTGCGTTCCTGTTCTTTGCTTACCCGGCGCAGATTTCGGGCGACCTGGTGTGGACGGCTGCGGACGGTTTCTCCGGCGCGACGCCGCTTTCTCAGTGGGCGGCAGGTGGCGGCGAAACGCTGGTCAACAATGCTACCGGCCAGCCCGTGACCTGGTTTGACGCGTTTCTTGGCAACATTCCGGGCTCCATTGGCGAAGTATCTACCCTGATGATTTTGATCGGCGGGGCCATCATCCTCTTTGGCCGCGTGGCGTCCTGGCGCATCGTCGCGGGCGTTATGCTCGGCATGGTGCTTACCGCCACGCTGTTCAACCTCATTGGTTCAGACACGAACCCGATGTTCTCCATGCCGTGGTACTGGCACCTGGTGCTGGGAGGCTTTGCGTTTGGCATGATGTTCATGGCCACCGATCCCGTCTCGGCTTCCTTTACCGACAGGGGGAAATGGTGTTACGGCGCGCTCATTGGCGTGATGTGTGTACTTATTCGCGTGGTCAACCCGGCCTATCCGGAAGGGATGATGTTGGCCATTCTGTTTGCCAACCTGTTTGCGCCGCTGTTCGACTACCTGGTCGTGCGCGCCAACATTAAGCGGAGGAAGGCGCGTGGCTGAGGTTAAAAATAACGACAGCATCAGCAAAACGCTGCTGGTGGTTTTGGTGCTGTGTCTGGTCTGTTCCATCGTGGTTGCCGGTTCCGCCGTAGGGTTGAAACCGCTGCAGCAGGAACAGCGCGCGCTGGATAAACAGCGCAACATCCTGGCCGTGGCCGGGCTGATGCAGGAAGGCATGACGAAGGACGACGTCGCCGACGTGTTTGCTGAACGCATTACCGCACGGCTGGTGGATTTAAAAACCGGCGAGCTGATGGATAAAGACCCGGCGAAATATAACCAGGCGCTGGCATTAAAGGATCCGCAGATGAGCACCGTGCTTGAGGCCTCGCAGGATCCGGCTGGCATTAAGCGCCGCAGCAATGTCGCGGAAATTTACCTCGTCCGTGACGAGCAGAAGCGCATACAGGAAATCGTGTTGCCCATCTACGGCAACGGCTTATGGTCAATGATGTATGCGTTTGTGGCACTGGATACCGATGGCCGCACGGTCAAAGGTATAACTTATTACGATCAGGGCGAAACGCCGGGGCTGGGTGGCGAAGTGGAAAACCCTAACTGGCGTGCGCAGTTTATCGGTAAAAAAGTGCTCAATGATAACGGTCAGCCTGCGCTGAAGGTGGTGAAAGGAGGCGCGCGTCCTGGGGATGAATTCGCCGTTGACGGTCTTTCCGGCGCCACACTCACCTCTAACGGGGTGCAGCACAGTTTTGATTTCTGGATGGGTGAACTGGGCTTTGGTCCCTTCCTGAAGAACGTACGTGAAGGAGCGCTGAACAATGGCTGATACGGGTGAACTGAAAGAAGTTAAAAAAGTGCTGATTGGCCCACTTTTAGCCAATAACCCGATAACCCTGCAGGTGCTGGGTGTGTGCTCGGCTCTGGCGGTAACGACCAAGCTGGAAACGGCGGTGGTGATGACGCTGGCGGTAACGCTGGTGACGGCGTTTTCCAGCATGTTTATCTCGATG
This sequence comes from Enterobacter cloacae complex sp. P13B, assembly GCF_014895915.1. NCBI lineage: Bacteria > Pseudomonadati > Pseudomonadota > Gammaproteobacteria > Enterobacterales > Enterobacteriaceae > Enterobacter > Enterobacter cloacae complex sp. P13B. The sequence continues at coordinate 268,204 of NZ_JADBQN010000005.1, read as the reverse complement.
ATCCGCCACCACATCCCCAACAGCGTGAGGATCATCGTGCAGATGGCGATCATCGCCTCGCTGGTGATCGTGGTCGATCAGCTGCTGCGCGCTTTTGCCTACGAAACCTCGAAGCAGCTTTCGGTGTTTGTCGGCCTGATTATCACCAACTGCATCGTGATGGGGCGCGCTGAAGCCTACGCCATGAAAATGCCGCCGCTGGCGAGCTTTATGGACGGTATCGGCAACGGCCTGGGCTACGGCGTGATCCTCCTGACGGTCGGTTTCCTGCGCGAGCTGATTGGCAGCGGCAAGCTGTTTGGCGTTCAGGTGCTGGATACGGTACAGAACGGCGGCTGGTATCTGCCGAACGGCCTGTTCCTGCTGGCCCCAAGCGCGTTTTTCATTATCGGTTTGCTGATCTGGCTGATTCGTACGCTGAAGCCTGAGCAGCAGGAAAAGGAGTAACCGACAATGGCTCATTACCTGAGTTTATTTGTGCGCGCGGTGTTTGTTGAAAACATGGCGCTCGCTTTCTTCCTGGGCATGTGTACGTTCCTTGCCGTTTCTAAAAAGGTCTCGACGGCATTTGGCCTGGGCGTGGCGGTCACCGTTGTGCTGGGGCTTTCGGTTCCGATTAACAACCTGGTGTTCAACTTCGTGCTGCGGGACGGCGCGCTGGTGGAAGGCGTCGATCTTAGCTTCCTGAACTTCATCACCTTCATCGGGGTGATTGCGGCGCTGGTACAAATCCTGGAGATGATCCTCGATAAGTATTTCCCGTCGCTGTACAACGCTCTGGGGATCTTCCTGCCGCTGATCGCGGTGAACTGCGCCATCTTCGGTGGCGTCTCGTTTATGGTTCAGCGCGATTACAACTTCAGTGAATCGGTGGTGTACGGCTTCGGTTCCGGTATCGGCTGGATGCTGGCGATTGTCACTATGGCGGGGATCCGTGAAAAAATGAAATATGCCAACGTGCCTGCGGGGCTGCGTGGCTTAGGGATCACCTTTATCACCACCGGCCTGATGGCGTTGGGCTTTATGTCCTTCTCCGGTGTGCAGCTATAAGGGCTAACAGATGGAAATTATTCTTGGCGTGGTGATGTTCACGCTGATAGTACTGGTGCTGTCAGGGCTGATTCTGGCGGCGCGCGCAAAGCTGGTTAATTCCGGGGATGTGATCATTGATATCAATGACGATCCGCAGAACCAGATCCGCACTCCGGCAGGGGACAAGCTGCTTAATACGCTCTCGGGCAACGGGATTTTTGTCTCGTCAGCCTGCGGTGGAGGCGGCTCATGCGGGCAGTGTCGTGTGACGGTGAAAGAGGGGGGCGGTGATATTCTGCCTACTGAACTGTCGCATATTACGAAGCGTGAAGCGAAAGAGGGGTGCCGCCTGGCGTGCCAGGTCGCGGTGCGTCAGAACATGAAGATTGAGCTGCCGGAAGAGATTTTCGGCGTGAAAAAATGGGAGTGCGAGGTTATCTCGAACGATAACAAAGCCACGTTCATTAAAGAGCTCAAGCTGCGTGTCCCTGAAGGGGAGAGCGTCCCGTTCCGTGCAGGTGGGTATATCCAGATTGAGTGTCCGGCGCACACCGTGGCCTATGCGGACTTCGACGTGCCCGATGAGTACCGGGCCGACTGGGATAAATTTAATCTCTTCCGCTTTGTTTCCGAGGTAAAAGAACCCGCGCTGCGCGCCTATTCCATGGCTAACTACCCGGAAGAGAAGGGCATTATCATGCTCAACGTGCGTATCGCCACGCCGCCGCCAAACGTGCCTGACGCGCCGCCGGGCGTGATGTCGTCGTATATCTGGTCCCTTAAGCCAGGCGACAAGGTGACGATCTCCGGTCCGTTCGGCGAGTTTTTTGCTAAAGATACCGACGCCGAAATGGTCTTTATCGGCGGCGGTGCGGGTATGGCCCCTATGCGCTCGCACATCTTTGACCAGCTCAAGCGTCTCGGCAGCAAGCGTAAAATCAGCTTCTGGTACGGTGCGCGCTCGCTGCGCGAAATGTTCTACGACGATGAGTTTGAACAGCTGGCGCGTGAGAATCCGAACTTTACCTTCCACGTGGCGCTCTCCGATCCGCAGCCGGAAGATAACTGGACGGGCTATACGGGATTCATTCACAACGTGCTGTATGAAAACTACCTCAAACAGCACCCGGCACCGGAAGACTGCGAGTTCTATATGTGTGGTCCGCCAATGATGAACGCCGCCGTGATCAAGATGCTCAAAGATCTCGGCGTGGAAAATGAAAACATCCTCCTTGATGATTTCGGAGGCTGATTATGTTGACCTTTCTGGCAACCTTTGCGGTGTTTTTGCTGGTGGTGTTCGGTATGTCTTTAGGCTGGATCATCAAGCGTAAAAGCATTCAGGGCAGCTGTGGAGGTATCTCTTCCATCGGAATGGAAAAGGTGTGCGACTGCCCGGAGCCCTGTGATGCCCGTAAAAAACGGATGGCCCGGGATCAGCAGAGGATCATCTAGGAAAAGGCCGCTTCGTGCGGCCTTTATCATTTATTTTGCCCAGCTTTTGGCTTTGGCTGGTGAGTCTACAAGAACCCCTTCGGCACCCAGTGTTTTCGCCTTCTGGTAATCCTCTTCAGAGTTCACGCCGATAAAAATCAGATGGGCATTGCCCTGAGAGCGGAAGCAGTCAACGGCCTCTTTGTCCCACGTTAATGTTGCAGGAGAGACACCTTCGCCTAAGGTGAATTTCTCGACCACTTCTACTTTTCGGTTTAACTCAAGCCCATACCAGTAATCGTCCATTTTTTGTGAAGGAGGCAGACATTCATGGCTCAACGAAATCGTGGCCAGACGCGTGCGGGTTTCGCTGCGCGTGACAAAGCGGGGGATTTCGACAGGCAATGCTTCCATATAGCGATCTTCGGTTGAATAAACGCGAACGCGATTCAGGCTGTTGGTCTCTTTCAATACGTTAAGCAGCGCGTTGCCCATGGTCGCCGGATCGGCATCCGGCGATTTGATGTCAATGAAAAAACGCGTATTTGGCCAGGCGCTCAGCACCGACTTCAGCGTCGGTATCGGGGAATTAAGCAGGTTTTCCGGCAGGCCCTTATCTTTCCACTTCACGCTGGCATCCGCCTTTGCCAGTTCTTCAGCGGTATACTGCGACACCTTTCCCTGCAAATTGGTTAACGCTTTCAGATCGGCAGGTCGATAGAGAACCGGTACGCCATCCCGACTGAGCTGCACGGTAATCCAGACGATATCTGCTTTGTTTTCGAGGGCGAGCTTAATGGCTGGCAGGGTATTTTCAGGTGCATCCGCAGTCCCGCCCCGGTGGGCAACGATCGCAGGGCTAGCAGATGCAGCACTCGCCAGAAACAGTAACGAAATCGGGAGAATTTTCTTCATGAATAATTACGCTCCATTGATTACATAAGTGTATGTATATAAAGGTTTTATTACGAATGTTTGTAACACGTTTATATGACAACCGTGAGTAAGGAAAATAGCTGACGCATTTTTTGCCTTTTGTTATACTGTATATAAATACATGTGTGGTATGACCGATGCGCAAAATAATCCATGTCGATATGGACTGCTTTTTTGCCGCAGTGGAGATGCGTGACAACCCGGCGCTGCGGGATATTCCCATCGCCATTGGCGGCAGCCGCGTTCAGCGCGGTGTGATCAGCACCGCCAACTATCCTGCACGCAAATTTGGCGTGCGCAGCGCCATGCCGACGGCGATGGCGCTGAAACTGTGTCCGCACCTTACTCTTTTGCCCGGGCGCTTTGACGCCTATAAAGAAGCCTCAAACCATATACGCGAAATCTTCTCCCGCTACACCTCACTGATTGAACCGCTTTCGCTGGACGAAGCCTATCTGGACGTCACCGACAGCCTGCACTGTCACGGCTCCGCTACCCTGATGGCGCAGGAGATCCGCCAGACCATTTTCAACGAGCTGAATCTCACCGCGTCGGCAGGCGTCGCGCCGGTAAAATTTCTCGCCAAAATTGCTTCCGATTTAAATAAACCCAACGGTCAGTACGTCATCACCCCTGAAGAAGTCCCGGCGTTTTTAAAAACGCTGCCGCTTGGCAAAATCCCCGGCGTAGGCAAAGTCTCCGCCGCGAAGCTGGAAAGTATGGGGTTACGCACCTGCGAAGACGTGCAGCGAAGCGACCTGGCTATGCTGCTCAAGCGCTTTGGGAAGTTTGGCCGCGTGCTGTGGGAGCGCAGTCAGGGCATTGACGACCGCGATGTAAACAACGAACGGCTTCGTAAATCGGTCGGGGTTGAGCGCACGCTGAGCGAAGACATCCATGACTGGTCGGAATGCGAAACCATTATTACGGAACAGCTCTATCCGGAGCTGGAGCGACGCCTGATCAAAGTAAAGCCTGATTTACTCATTGCCCGACAGGGCATCAAGCTGAAATTTAACGACTTTCAGCAGACGACGCAGGAGCACATCTGGCCGCGCCTGAACAAAGAAGATCTTATCGCAACGGCGAAAAAGGCGTGGGAAGAACGACGAGGCGGACGAGGGGTGAGGCTGGTGGGACTGCACGTCACGCTGCTGGATCCGCAGCTGGAGCGTCAGCTGGTTTTGGGATTGTAGATTGCACTCATCGTAGGCCCGGCAAGCGTAGCGCCGCCGGGCAACAGACGACAAATTACTTCGCAGGGATCGCCTTCAGCAGTTCCGTCAACAGCGTCCAGTAATGGCCGACGCTTTCAATATGAACCTGCTCATCCGGCGAGTGTGGACCGGTAATGGTTGGCCCGATGGAAACCATGTCCATGTCCGGATACGGCTTCTTAAACAGACCACATTCCAGACCCGCGTGGATCACCTGGATGTTCGGGGTGCTGTTGAACAGACGCTGATAAGTTTCACGCACCAGCGCCATCACCGGAGAGCTTGCATCCGGCTGCCAGCCAGGGTAGCTGCCTTTGGCGGAGGTTTTCGCGCCCGCCAGCGCACCCAGAGATTCCAGCATGCTTACTACATACTCTTTACCGCTGTCGATCAGGGAGCGGATCAGGCAGATAATTTCCGCACTGTCGTCGCTCATGGTCACCACGCCCACGTTCAGAGAGGTTTCCACCACGCCTTTCGCCACGTCAGAGTTGCGAATCACGCCGTTTGGCGTCGCGTTCAGCAGCTGAACGAAGCTGTCGCGAGACTGCGCGGTCAGGGCGGCTTTATCCGTAGACACGGATTCCAGCACCACGGTCAGGTTCTTCTCTTTCGCCGACAGTTCGTTTTTCAGGATATCCAGGTAGACGCTGGAGAGTTTTTTCAGCTCGTCCGCTTTCGCCGCTGGCACCGCCACGGTGGCAAAGGCTTCGCGTGGGATCGCGTTGCGCAGGGTGCCGCCGTTGAAGTCCACCAGACGCAGGTCCAGCTCGGCCGCGTGGCCCGCCAGGAAGCGCGCCAGCAGTTTGTTGGCGTTACCCAGGCCCAGGTGAATATCACCGCCGGAGTGGCCGCCTTTCAGCCCTTTCAGCGTCAGCTTGAAGGTCTGGTAGCCAGCAGGGATCGCTTCGCGTGACAGCGGCAGGGTAGAGATGAAATCAATCCCGCCCGCGCAGCCCATGTAGATCTCGCCTTCTTCTTCGGAGTCGGTGTTGATCAGGATATCTGCCTGCAGCCAGTTCGCCTGCAGACCGAACGCGCCGTCCATGCCCGCTTCTTCGGTCATGGTCAGCAGCACTTCCAGCGGACCGTGTTCAACGCTGTCGTCAGCCAGCACCGCCAGCGCAGAGGCCATACCGATGCCGTTGTCCGCGCCCAGGGTGGTGCCGCGCGCTTTTACCCAGTCGCCGTCGATGTACGGCTGGATTGGGTCTTTAGTGAAGTCGTGAACGGTGTCGTTGTTTTTCTGTGGCACCATGTCCAGGTGCGCCTGCAGTACAACCGGTTTACGGTTTTCCATGCCTGCGGTAGCCGGTTTGCGGATCAGAATGTTGCCAACCTGGTCGCGCTCTGCGTGCAGACCTTTTTCCTTCGCCCAACCCATAATATGTTCGGCAAGCTGTTCTTCATGGTAGGAAGGGTGTGGAATGGAGCAAATTTTGGCAAAAATATCCCACAGCGGCTGCGGAGATAATTGAGACAGTTCAGACACGATAAGTCTCCTTGTCGAGGCGCTGCAAACAGGGTTGCAGGCCACAGGGTTAGCAGGTTAATAGTTACCACAAGACAGGCTTGCGAGATGCAACTGAGAATACCACTTTCTCTGCTGGCTGGTAGCATAAAGCATGTAAAAACTCAGGCAGGGAGCGCTAAACACTGGTTTTTAGTGCGCCAGAACTCTATAATCTCGCGCAACCTATTTCCCCCTCGAACACTTTTTAAGCCGTATAAAAACAGGCTGGGACACTTCACATGAGCGAAAAATACGTCGTCACCTGGGACATGTTGCAGATTCACGCACGCAAACTGGCTGCGCGTCTGATGCCTTCCGAACAGTGGAAAGGCATTATTGCCGTCAGCCGTGGCGGTCTGGTACCGGGGGCGCTGCTGGCACGTGAGCTGGGTATTCGTCATGTCGATACCGTCTGCATCTCCAGCTATGACCATGATAACCAGCGTGAGCTGAAAGTGCTGAAACGCGCTGAAGGCGACGGTGAAGGCTTCATCGTTATCGACGATCTGGTGGATACCGGCGGTACAGCGGTCGCAATTCGCGAAATGTACCCGAAAGCGCACTTCGTCACTATCTTTGCGAAGCCTGCTGGCCGTCCGCTGGTTGACGATTACGTCATTGATATCCCGCAGGATACCTGGATTGAACAGCCATGGGATATGGGCGTGGTCTTCGTGCCGCCTATCTCAGGCCGTTAATACCAGTACGTAACTTTACACTCCCGGCTATGCCGGGCGTTGTTCTTTTTGGCCTGCCACGCGTTACAATGGGCACTATATGACGTATCCATGGAGGCAACGCAATGACGCAGGCAAATCTCACCGAGACGCTTTTCAAACCCCGTTTCAAACACCCTGAAACGTCGACGCTGGTCCGTCGGTTTAATCCGGGAACCATGCCTGCCGTCCAGTCCGCGTTAGACGGTAAAAACGTGCCCCACTGGTATCGCATGATTAACCGCCTGATGTGGATCTGGCGCGGTATCGATCCCCGTGAAATCCTCGACGTGCAGGCGCGTATCGTAATGAGCGAGTCGGAGCGTACCGACAGCGAGCTCTACGACACGGTGGTGGGCTACCGGGGCGGGAACTGGATCTACGAATGGTCTAAACAGGCGATGCTCTGGCAGCAAAAAGCCAGCCAGGAAGAGGATGCCACGCGAAGCGGCAAGCACTGGCTGCATGCGGCCAACCTCTACGCCATCGCCGCCTATCCGCATTTGAAAGGGGATGAGCTGGCCGAGCAGGCTCAGGCGCTGGCGAATCGTGCCTATGAGGAAGCTGCTCAACGCCTGCCGGGTCAGATGCGCGAGCTTGAGTTCGCCGTTCCGGGCGGTGCGCCCGTCACCGGGTTCCTGCACATGCCTGAAGGCGACGGCCCGTTCCCGACCGTGCTAATGTGCGGCGGGCTGGACTCTCTGCAAATCGACTATTACAGCCTGTATGAGCGCTACTTCGCACCAAAAGGGATCGCGATGCTGACGCTCGATATGCCTTCTATTGGATTCTCATCGAAGTGGAAGTTAACGCAGGATTCGAGCCTGCTGCACCAGCATGCGCTTAAAGCGCTGGAAAATGTTCCGTGGGTTGACCACACCCGCGTCGCGGCGTTCGGCTTCCGTTTTGGTGCCAACGTTGCGGTGCGTCTGGCTTACCTTGAATCTTCACGTCTGAAGGCCGTCGCCTGCCTGGGCCCGGTGGTTCACGCCCTGCTCAGCGATCCTGCCCGTCAGGGCAGCGTGCCGGAGATGTATCTGGACGTCCTTGCCAGTCGACTTGGCATGCATGATGCCTCAGACGAAGCGCTGCGCGTTGAGCTCAATCGCTACTCGTTAAAAACGCAAGGGTTGCTGGGACGCCGCTGCCCGACGCCGATGCTGTCCGGTTTCTGGAAAAACGATCCGTTCAGCCCGGAGGAAGAGTCACGCTTAATCACTTCGTCATCTGCGGATGGCAAATTGCTTGAGGTGCCGTTCAGTCCGGTGTATCAGAATTTTGACAAAGCCTTGAAAGAGATCACGCGCTGGATCGCCCAGAGAGTGTGTTAATAGATTGCTAAATTTCGCTGGTTTGGTAAAACAGTGGCTTCACAAAAGGAGATCGCAATGACGTTACCGAGTGGACACCCGAAAAGTAGGCTGATTAAGAAATTTATGGCTCTCGGCCCGTATATTCGAGAAGAGCAGTGTGAAGAGAATCGCTTTTTTTTCGACTGCCTGGCTGTATGCGTCAACGTGAAGCCTGCACCCGAAAAACGTGAATTCTGGGGCTGGTGGATGGAAATGGAAGCAGAGGAGAAACGTTTTACGTATAGCTACCAGTTTGGCCTGTTTAACAAAGACGGCAACTGGCAGGCCACCACCATTAAAGATCAGGAAGTGATTGACCGCCTGGAATACACCCTGAAAGAGTTCCACGACAAAGCGAGCGCACTGCTGGCGAGCCTGGATCTCAAGTTCGAGCCAGCGGATAACTTTTCCAGCGAAGCGGTGAAGCTCACTGCCTGATAGCGTCACAGCGCCACAGGGCAAAAAAATCCCGGCTTATATGCCGGGATTTTCTTATTCGGATAATCTTAGAACTGGTAGGTCATACCCAGGGCAACGATATCATCGCTGCTTACGCCCAGTTTATTATCGTCGTCAATCTGGTTGATTTTATAATCAACAAACGCGGACATGTTTTTGTTGAAGTAATACGTGGCACCCACGTCAATATATTTCACGATATCTTCGTCGCCAATGCCTTCGATATCTTTACCTTTGGACTGTACATAACCCACGGATGGGCGCAGACCAAAGTCAAACTGATATTGTGCAACCACTTCGAAGTTTTGCGCTTTATTTGCAAAACCACCGGAGATAGGGGCCATATTGCGGGTTTCAGAATAAATAGTGGCCAGGTAAATATCGTTCGCGTCGTATTTCAGACCGGTTGCCCAGCCCTCGGCTTTTTTACCTTCACCGCGCGCCTGCAGGTTCTGCGCGTTGGTGCGATCGGAGCTGGCATAAGCACCAATGACGGAGAAATCGCTGCCGCCGAAGTCATAGGCCAGAGACGTACCAAAGCCGTCACCGTTCTGCTTTTTCACGTCGCGGTTTTCGTTTTTGCCCTGGTACTGCAGGGTCATATCAAGACCGTCTACCATGCCAAAGAAGTCGGTATTGCGGTAGGTGGCCAGTCCGGAGGCACGTTTCGTCATGAAGTTGTCGGTCTGTGCCAGGCCGTCACCGCCGAACTCAGGGAACATATCGGTGTATGCCGCGACGTCATAAAGCGCGCCCAGGTTACGACCGTAATCCAGTGAACCAAAGTCTTTCAGTTTAATACCGGCGAACGCCAGACGTGTTTTCTGCGAGGAGTCGCTTTCAGGTTTGTTACCTGCGAATTCAGCTTCCCAACGGCCGTAGCCCGTCAGCTGATCGTTAATCTGGGTTTCGCCTTTAAAACCGAAACGAACGTAAGTCTGGTCACCATCTTTGGTGTCATCATCACTGATATAGTGCATAGCTTTCACTTTGCCGTACACGTCCAGTTTATTACCGTTTTTATTATAAACTTCTGCTGCGTGAACAGATGCGGATGCCACCACGCCCATAACCACTAATGCCAGAGTGCTCTTTTTCATTTTCGATCCTGTCTTATAAACGCGCTTTAAAAATTCGCTGGACGATAAGCTGATGCTTAAGTCCCGTGAAAAAACAGGAAGGGTTTTATCGTTCTGGAATGAAACTTTTATGACAAACTAAGAATAATTTTAAAAAACTGTGATTTATTATTACGGTAATAAATTTGTCAAATTCTGCCGCTACGCTTCCTGATCCCGCGCAACAAAGTGCCTGGTGATGCACTAAGGCAGTTGGCAACCGGGCTGACTCCTGTTAAAACGTTCGTTCGACATTACTTTCCCTTATCGTTGAACGGCAGAGAATCATGAGTGACAGCCAGACGCTGGTGGTAAAACTCGGTACCAGTGTGTTAACAGGCGGATCGCGCCGCCTAAATCGCGCCCACATTGTTGAGCTTGTACGCCAGTGCGCTCAGCTGCATGCCGCAGGGCACCGTATTGTGATTGTGACCTCCGGGGCGATTGCCGCCGGGCGTGAACACCTGGGTTATCCCGAACTCCCCGCGACGATCGCCTCTAAACAGCTGCTGGCCGCCGTGGGACAAAGCCGACTCATTCAACTCTGGGAACAGCTGTTCTCTATCTACGGTATTCACGTCGGGCAGATGCTGCTGACGCGTGCGGATATGGAAGACCGGGAGCGCTTCCTGAACGCCCGCGATACCCTGCGCGCGCTGCTGGACAACTATATTGTTCCCGTTATCAACGAAAACGATGCCGTTGCCACCGCTGAAATAAAAGTGGGCGATAACGATAACCTCTCTGCGCTGGCCGCCATTCTGGCCGGGGCCGATAAACTCCTGCTTCTGACCGATCAGCAGGGGCTGTTCACCGCCGACCCGCGCTCCAACCCGGAAGCCGAGCTGATTACCGATGTTCATGGTATCGACGATGCGCTGCGCGCCATCGCCGGTGACAGCGTGTCCGGCCTCGGAACGGGCGGGATGGGGACCAAGCTGCAGGCCGCCGACGTGGCGTGCCGCGCCGGTATCGACACCATCATTGCCGCGGGCAGCCGCCCTGGCGTGATTGGCGACGTGATGGAAGGCATTTCCGTCGGCACCCGCTTCCACGCCCAGGAATCCCCGCTGGAGAACCGCAAGCGCTGGATCTTTGGCGCGCCGCCTGCCGGTGAACTCACCGTTGATGAAGGGGCAACTGCGGCGATTCTGGAACGAGGGAGTTCATTGCTTCCTAAAGGAATTAAAAGCGTGACAGGCAACTTCTCCCGTGGTGAAGTGATCCGCATCCGTAACCTGGAAGGTCGCGACATCGCGCATGGCGTAAGCCGCTATAACAGCGATGCCCTGCGCCGCATTGCGGGCCACCACTCGCAGCAGATCGACGCTATTCTGGGCTATGAATATGGCCCGGTTGCCGTGCATCGCGATGACATGATTATTCGTTAAGGAGCCAGAACATGCTGGAACAAATGGGCGCAGCCGCGAAGGCCGCTTCTTACAAACTGGCGCTCCTTTCCAGCCGCGAGAAAAACCGCGTGCTGGAAAAAATCGCTGATTATCTGGAAGCACAGTCTCAGGACATTTTGCTTGCCAACGAGCAGGATCTGCTGGAAGCGCGTCGAAACGGCCTGAGCGAAGCGATGCTCGACCGCCTGGCGCTGAACCCGGCGCGTCTTAAAAGTATCGCCGACGATGTCCGTCAGGTTTGTAACCTGGCCGACCCGGTAGGACAGGTGATTGACGGTGGGCTGCTCGACAGCGGTTTGCGTCTGGAGCGTCGCCGCGTGCCGCTCGGCGTCATCGGCGTGATTTATGAAGCCCGTCCAAACGTGACGGTTGACGTCGCTTCCCTGTGCCTGAAAACCGGTAATGCCGCCATTTTGCGCGGTGGGAAAGAGACCTGGCGCACCAACGCCGCGACGGTGAAAGTCATCCAGCAGGCGCTGGAAGAGTGCGGTTTGCCGGCGGGTGCCGTGCAGGCGATTGAGAGCCCTGACCGCGCGCTGGTCAACGAGATGCTGCGCATGGACAAATACATCGACATGCTGATCCCACGCGGTGGCGCGGGCCTGCACAAGCTGTGCCGCGAGCAGTCGACCATTCCGGTCATCACGGGCGGCATCGGCGTATGCCATATCGTGGTGGACGACAGCGCCGAAATTGAGCCAGCGCTGAAGATTATCGTCAACGCCAAAACCCAGCGCCCAAGCACCTGTAACACCGTAGAAACGCTGCTGGTGCATCAGGGGATTGCGAGCGCCTTCCTGCCAGCCCTGAGCAAACAGATGGCGGAGAGCGGGGTGACGCTGCACGCTGATACCAATGCCCTCGCGCTGCTCCAGGGTGGCCCGGCTAGCGTGGTTCCCGTAAAAGCGGAGCAGTACGACGACGAGTTCCTGTCGCTGGATCTGAACGTGAAGGTGGTTGCGGATCTCGACGACGCTATTGCGCACATTCGTGAACACGGCACGCAGCATTCTGACGCGATCCTGACGCGTACGCTGCGCAATGCCGATCGCTTTGTGAATGAAGTGGATTCCTCTGCGGTATATGTGAACGCCTCCACCCGTTTCACGGACGGCGGCCAGTTCGGACTTGGCGCAGAAGTGGCGGTCAGCACGCAGAAACTGCACGCGCGTGGTCCGATGGGCCTTGAAGCGCTGACCACCTATAAGTGGATCGGCTTCGGTGACGATACGATTCGTGCCTAAATAGTTACGGGTGATGCAAAAATAGCCGTTTGAATCAAAAGGGCATTGACGCATCACCCGGTTAGATCTAACCTTTTGCTCCGTGGTTACACTCGTAACCGGCCTCTCAGGGCCGATATAGCTCAGTTGGTAGAGCAGCGCATTCGTAATGCGAAGGTCGTAGGTTCGACTCCTATTATCGGCACTCACACAATAAAATCCTTTAAAAACAATAACTTAAGGCGATTATCGCTCTCAAGATACAATCTTTTTTTAAGGGATTCTATGACCAACAGTTGCCGCTATGGTTAACAGTGGCTACTCAGGGATGTTAGCACGTAGCGGCCTGTAGTTGTAAAGCTCGAACAGGCACAAAGCGTGAACAGTCCCCACGAACCGCTATCAACTCGAAGCTGATGACGCTGCCAACGTCTCTAAATCCTCCCGAAACAGATTGAACACACGTATTTAAGCCCGATGTGCGGCCTTGTGGCTGCGTAAACAGGTGAATAGTGGTAATGCTCCGGTAGCTACAGATCCGGCTCTGCCAGCGCTTCGCTCACGCTCCGAAAGGTACATGAGCACCCTGATAAGGTGTGATTCCTCTGACAATCTGATTTGGTCACTGGTGACTTTCGCAAAGCGAAACCAACTAGGTTGGCCAGATGAAATCGCTACGCTCCGCTTGTCTTCTTACCACTAACGGGGCTTTATGGCTTCTATTGTCTGAAATCTGCTACATTGCACAAACATCATATGGATTACTGTAAAGTTCATCATTATGATTATGTGTGCCATTGCCAGTTAAGAAATGCGGAGAGGACAATATGGATGTTACTGATGAGGCTTTGTTGAGTTCTGGCTTTACACCATCGGATTTGAAGAAGATAAAGAACAACGTTGAAAGCTATGGTGGAACGTTGGGGAATGCAATCAGGGACCTGGCCAGGCGATTTATTCTAGCCGTGTGGGTTGTATCCGGTTGCCTTGCTGTATTCATTTTTCTTGTGATGTTCGCATCTGAGCAGAGTGTTTTCTCTGGTGCTATTGGCCTTTCTTGTGGCGCAGCGGTTGCAATTTTTATACAACCGCCTGTACTTGCTTATAAATCCTGGCGATTCTGTAGAGCGAACAAATCTTAATTAGTACTGTTATCAGTAGCCAGAAGATCAAAAATGACTTTCGCTTTGACACCATATCCAGCGATTTTCATCGTTAGCTTAGGCTTGCTCATTGTGTCAACTTTTCGGTAGTAATCACGCGGCAGCCAACGGAATAATCGCCAAGCTCCGGGTTTCCTTGCTAAGCCGAAGATACTATAGACACTCGCCCCTAGAGTCACCGTATTATAAAGAGCTAATCCACTTTTTGGGCTAAACCCCATAAATTGTGCGGTCTCCATTGCGCCATCAGCAAAAATCCCTTCCGATTTGGATTGTTCACCATAGCGAAGATGGCTTGCTTCTTTTGTTATACCGTTAATACCATCAACAAATAAAACTGCTCCTGCAAGAACTCCAACAGGGGTCATAGTGGACATCATAACCATCCCACCAAATAATGCTGCTCCAGATACCACTATATGGATTGCCGAAATAACATATCCGACAATTTTATTGTTTTCCCTGACAAACTCGACCTTTGCATAAAGTTGGGCGGCTCTGGTTCTTAACAGGCGTTCTTGTTCTTGCAGATTATCTGTTTCGGCACGCAGATTTTTGATGCATGCAATGCATTCTTCATCGGTTTTGGCCCGTCGTGCAGTTTCAAATTCTTTCTCTACGACCTGCCTTATCTCTTCGACAAACTTGATACGTGTTATCCCATCTTGCAAATAGAATGCTGATAGCCGATTTGCAGTTTCGACGAGTTTCCGGGCTTCCAGATTTACCATGGTATCTGACCATGTTCTGTTCCAGCCCCTGTTGAGCAGCGCAATATCCATTAAAGACTCCTTCCCAAAATGTGTCTGGTCATTTTACGTGCAATAAGGTCGAAGATAACAGGAAATACTTTCACAACCCGCCCCCGTGGGTGTCCCGTTGTTTTATCCTTCCAGTTTACATTCTCCTGCTGAAAATATCCCCGCCTCTGTTGGACCGCTGCTAGGCCGTCAGCCCAGGCCCTCGGTGAAAAGCGCTTTTCTTCGCCAAATTGGCTTTTTTGGTCAGGTATTGCTTTTCGGCGCGTTGGCGTGAAGCGGGGTATACAACAGCGATTTGATCAACAGAAGGATAGCATTCGGGAGGATTTGAGGTGAGTTTACTTGTTCAAGGATTTTGGATGAGTTTGTCTGGTCACCCCACAACTCCAGGTTTCAGGCCTTTGATCCTGCCAGAGCATTAAACGCCATAAAAGCATATTTTTCTATTCACCAGCAGATACAAAGCCACTACGGCGACGTTACCACAACGGGTAGAAGGTCTACCCTCACCTGGCGAAATTCTCCCGTCCTGGCGGTCATAGATGCATATCTTTTTCCACACCAGCGCATGAAGTCCCATCAATCCCTTCTACGCTTCACCAGAAGCCCTCAGCGGCGATTTCTAGCACCAGATATAACTGGCGTACCAATAATCCATGACTTCCCACAGCGCGATAAAGGATTCACCAGAGGGCATCTGTCTTGATGACAGTACGTCGTCTTGCCCTTGAATAGCATTAAGTGTCGCCGCATAAGCAACTTAATCCTCGTCATCACTCTGTAATACCCTACGCAGGATTCGGCTCGATTCCAGTATCGGCAGATCTTCCATTAATAACGCCGATCGCGATGGCAATTTATTAAACAAGCGCTCTGTTTGCGAGGCGAGATAGGCCACCAGAGGATGTGCGTCAGGGTCGCCTGAAATCAACTCCACGTTGTATTGCGTGACCGTGCCTTCACCAAAGACCCCCGAGCAGTAGTTGGTCCCTCCCAAGTATCTGAAGTCTTCAATAAAAAAGCTGAACATGCGCATTATTTTGTGAGCATCGCGTTGGTCAGTACGGTTGTCTGCTATCCGAAACAGTATGGTATTACCTTCAATGTCATATTGATAACGAAGGCGGTGCTGCTTAAATAGCAAGATAAGCAGTAAACGATTTATCCTGCTGAACTGTTCCGTCACCCTGACAACATTGTTAATCATAGTATCTGACCGCTTTTTCATTTTCGCGTGGCGATGCGCCGCGCTTTTGCCGGGCCGAAGCTGTGGCTTTTCGATTCCCTGAAGGAGCTGAGCATCAATGACCCCATGCTCAATGACGTAATGAATATGCTTAATGGCGGGCTCCAGCGCCTCAATGGAAAACAGCTCGGTATAGCCGTCGCCGGCATCAATGCCCGTTTGATATTTGGCCAAAAGAAAATGCAGCATTTTTTCCAGCTTAAAGACCTCGGACTGCGGTAACGCAATGCGGTAAGAATGGGCATAATCCACATCGCCCCAGACCCGTTTTAGCGACTGAATGCGGTTATAGATATTATTGGCTTTACCCACTTTCATCATCTTTTTGGCCGGGAAAAGCAATAAATAGAGAAAAGAAGGGGTGTCCATAAAGCGCCTGTGAATGCGGTAACGGAAAAAGCAATGATAGAAGTTTTTTCATGCCAGGCGTAGCGCAGCGTTCACAATGCTGAGCGCTTCATGCTTAAGGCCGGTATAGCCCCAAAAGGCTATACCGCCACTCCCTCCTATCGTGCAATTAACGCAAACACGCCCCAGCCAATATATTCCCTTGTGTAAGCCACGTGGCGCTTAGGCGCTGCCGTCAGCTCCGTGCGCACCTCCTGTGCAAAACCATCGTCGGGGTTTTGATCCAGCCAGCGGCGCAGGGTCATCCATTTCGCGGCTTCGTATCTGTCCCAGCCTTCCTGATCTGCCAGCACCATTTCGACCAGGTCATAGCCCTGGCGATCGAAAGACGCGACAAGGTCGGGCAGGGTGAGAAAGTCTGCGGTGGACGAGACGCCGCAAGCCCGAGCCGTCTCCTCCGTTGCGGGAATCTGTCGCCAGTAAGGTTCACCGATGAGCATGATTCCCCCGGGCTTAAGGCTTTGTGCCAGCAGGTCCATTGTCCCGGCGACGCCGCCAGCAATCCATGTGGCGCCAACACAGGCCGCCACGTCGCATTGTTCATCAGCCACGTAGCCAGCCGCGTCGTTATGCACAAAATGGACGCGTTCACTGACGCCGAGCGCCTCTGCGCGCCGCGTTGCCTGCGTGGTAAAGAGCGGGCTCATGTCGATGCCAATACCGGAAATCCCGTGATCGCGTGCCCAGGTGCAAAGCATCTCTCCCGAACCGCTGCCGAGATCGAGAAGGCGCGCGCCTGGCTTCATGCGTAACACGCGCCCGAGCGTGGCGTACTTTTCTGGTGTGAAGGGGTTATGAATGCGGTGTTCGCTTTCGCTAACAGTAAATATGCGTGGGATATCCATCGTCCTCTCCTTAACGATTATCAGGCTGGGCACGGACGTTGTTCAGCCCGGTAGTATTGATGCGGTAGGGCTGACCGTTAACGGATTTGATCAGCTTTTTGGTTTTGAGCTTTTTGAAGACGGCGAGCGTGCAGTCGCTGAGCAATAGCCCTTCGCGGGTGTAGCATTCAACGGCGGTGACGCGGCCGGACGTATCGCGGACGTGCACAATACGGCCACCTTTGGCGAGAACGTGTAAGGTACGCTGTTCCTGACGGGATAAATTCATACTGGAAAACCTGTTTAATCATCATGTGCAAAACGTGCAAACACACAGCGGTGTCCGCATTCGATTTCGGCGCATTGATAATCAGTCCGGCCTGAAAAGGTCGGGGAGCTGATTATCGGATGATTACATTCTCCAGCATCAAAGCCTCGGATTGAGTTGAAAGGTATTTACGGGGTGAATGATAACACCCGGTCATTGTATGTGTATACCCAGGGTTGAAAAGTGTGATCCCAGTAAGATCACACTGTACCGTTTTTTATATTTTTATCGATTTCAGCCTGTGGCTTTCCGAACAGATAGCCCTGCACGAGATCGCAGCCCAGCGCCTGAAGCCGTTCAAGCTGCGCTTCGGTTTCCACACCTTCTGCAATGACCCGCATATTGAGGCTCTTCGCCATGCCGGTAATCAGTTTAACGATATTAAGCGCATCGTCTTGGGTGGATATCGGATTCACAAAGGATTTATCAATTTTAATTTTATCAAAATTGAGTTCACTCAGCCTTGATAGCGAGGAATAACCCGTACCGAAATCATCAATGGAGATTTTTACCCCCAGCGATCTGAGCTTTTTGAGAATAGTGAGCGGCGTGTTGCTGTCACTGAAGAGCGAAGACTCCGTAACTTCCAGCTCAAGGCGGCTGGCCGGCAGACCTGTCTCTTTCAGGATGGACTGAACCATTGCAGTAAATGATTTAGTCCCCAGTTGAACAGGTGAGACGTTTACCGAGATTCTGGCCGGAACCGCCCAGGAAGCCGCCTCCCGGCAGGCAAGTTCAAGCACATTTTTGCCAATCTCATTGATCATCCCTGTTTTTTCAGCAACAGAAATAAAGTAATCAGGCGACAAAATCCCCTTTACCGGGTGTATCCAGCGAATAAGCGCTTCATAGCCGTAAATTTCATTGCTGAATGAATCGACAATAGGCTGGTAATAAACAACGAATTCATGGTTGCTGATCGCGAGAGCCATATCATGCTCAAGGGTTCTGCTTTCCTGCAGCTTCTGCAGCATCCACTGACGGAAGACTTTTATCTGCTGTGAGCCCTCTTTTTTGGCTTCGTAGAGGGCCAGATCGGCAAATTTATAGAGATAATCCGAGCGCCGCTCATTATCAGATAAAACGATACCTACACAGGTGGCAATTTTTATCAGCTGGTTATTGATCGTATAGGGCAGACTGATGTGAGCGCTGATCTCTTTGGCGCGCAAAACCGCTGCGTTCTCGGTCAGGCCGCTGGAGAGAAGTGCAAATTCGTCACCGCCCAGGCGGTAAAACGTATCCGTCGCGTTACTCATTGAGGTAAGCCGTCGGGATACCTGATTCAACAGTAAATCGCCGGCGTCATGGCCATAGGTATCGTTGACCTCTTTGAACCGGTCTAAATCAAATAACATCACCGTGACAGGGGTATGGTTTTTATCTGCCTGAAGGGTAATTTTATTGAGATCGTCCCAGAAGAATAGACGGTTTTTCATGCCGGTAAGGGAGTCATGATACACATCATATTCCAGCTTCGAATTCTGTATTTGCAGCGTTTCTTTTGACCGCTGTAGTTCGTCAGCGAGGGTTTTAACCTGCATGTGGGCTTTAAGAATATTTTTATTCTGATAGATCATTAAGAATCCCAGAATAAAGCTTAATATCACCAGAAGTAACGAAAGTACGGAGTAAATATAATATAGGATCTGTATTTTATGGTTAGATTCATTAATTGTGTTAATATCTTTGGTTAATGCGCTTGAAGACAGTTGACTGAGCGGCGCGTCGAGCAGGTGCATATTTGCCAGGTACTTTTTTAATTCTTCATGGCTCATTTTTTCCAGGTTACTGTCCAGATACGCCAGTATTTCTTTCAGGCGTGCAGCGATCTCTTGATGCGTTTTATCGCTCTCAATATAGCGGCCTAAGTCTCCCCCGTTCAGTAACTCGCCCTGGCTGAGCATAATTTCGAGACGCATGCGGGCCTGGTCTATCGTAACGTCATCGGTATCGGTTGCGTATAGACCAAGCCATGATTCAAATCGGTAATACTCTGATACCAGTTGAGCCACGGACCAGGACTCAGTGTAATGAGTCAGTTTTTGCAGCTCTTGCTGACGATCGTAAACAAGAAATGCAATATATCCCGTCGTGATAAAAAGAGAAAAAATGATACCAACCAGTATCCTGTTCATTATGTTCTCCTGAACTGCTATTCAATCTTCATTTTGCTAACCTGCCATGCTGAACGCGAGTAATAAATTTGATTATTCAACTCAGGAAGACTGTCATAAGGGTATACAATGAATGATGGGCCTTTATCGCGGATACGCATATATTCGCCATTAATCTTTAAGGCAAGAATAGCGTTATATTTCTTAAAATCGCTGAGAGGAATAGCGGTTGCGTAATCATTAAGGGCAATAACATTAACGACAGAACCCTTTGCTCCAACATAATCCATGAGTTTGTTCATTGGAACACCCTCAAACTTCGTCCTGCCCGTATACCAGGGAGATGTCGTCTCGAAACTCACCATCCCGAGTTTTTCAAGGCTTGCGAGATCAAACACTGCTTTTCCATCTTCGTTAGTATTTTCTATATTCCCGTAAATCGTCAAAATGGGTTTTCCGGCGGGTTTCGGCAGTTCACCCGCCCAGGCTAAACTCTGAACCAGACAGCATACCAGCATTAGGATTAATCGCATTATGGCCTCCACTTTTGCACAGAAGTATATGAATTATAATTTAGTTATCACAGTAGTTTATGTATTTTATTGCGTCGCTATTACTTCTGTACGCGAATGAGGGGTAATTGCAATGTAATCAAATGGTTACGAGGTTGCGGAAGAGTGATTTCAATCACATGCAACACCTCTTTTTTTTGAGGCACGCTACGCTTACTTGAATAAACTCTCTTACGTTTAAAAAACGATCGCTTTAATTGAGCGTTATTTCCTCACCTCAAAGAATGTACCTGTGATGGACAGGTAAAAAACGCCACCCAATGGGCGGCGTCGTCATATTTAGCGATTGTTCAGCACGGTGCTCCGTTACTTTTTTGCGCCCGGTGAAGCGCTGAGCGGCAAACGCCATAGCTCGTAGCGTTCATGACCGGGTTTGACCGCGCCAGCAAAGTGGTCATTGAGGCTGCTTGAGGTGAAGATCAGGTCACCGTCCGGACGTATAGCCGGCGTGTCTGGCCAGCGTACGGCTTCATTTGAAGCAATAAGCGACATTGTACGGGTCTTCGGATCATACCGGACAATGCCGTTGCGGGTGACGTCCGTAATGTAGAGGTTGCCCCTTGCATCGGTCACCAGGCCGTCCGTGTTGCCTCCTACCGTACCCAGATTCTGGATTTGCCCGGCAATCTGCGCATCGGTTGAGCCGTGCTGCTTCAGAACGGCGGTCGGGAGCGCGTACGCATGTGTTCCCGTCGTTACCGTCCAGTACAAGGTCTCTGCATCGGGAGAAAGCGCAATGCCGTTGATGCCAATCAGCAGCGGTTTACCCGGCCACACTTCCGCACCGTGGGAGACGACTTTTACGCCGGGTTCAATCTGCAGGGCAGGGTGTCGATCCAGTACGCGTCGGGCTGTACCGGTGTTGAAATCCACAACGATCAGACCAACGCGGTTTTCAGGCGCACTTCGCGATCCGCTGTCGGAAATGTATGCGATACGACGATCCTCATCGACAACGACATCATTGAGGAAGCTCGCCTTACGGTCAGCCACGCCGTCCAGGGGGATCCGCTTAACCGTGCGGCCCGAGTCGAGATCCAGCACGACCAGTTTCTGCGAACCTACGGGGGATTCCGCTTCTCCCGCGACGAACCCCATATCCAGCGCCCATAACCAGCCGTTCTTACGATCAACATAAAAGCCGAGCACGTTGCGCAGATTTCGGTCGGGAGCAGAATCTATCGCATTACCCTGGCGGGACGGAAATGCCGTCAGGCGCGCCGGGCCCGACTGTGTGCGGGTATCCAGAATGCTTAACGTGGCGGGCGCGCTGGCCGAAACCAGTCGCGGCGTGCTGACAAAGGCGCGGCCCTTTGCATCAAAGTGAATACCGGCGACAGGGGCGTTAACCGACCCGGAAAAAGGCGCTGGCTGCCCGCTCTCAGGTGTATCCCAGCTTACGCCTGAGTAGCTGCGCCAGCGTTCAAGAGGCACCTGATTCGCCGCGCTGGCGCAGCTTGCGAAAGAGAACAATGCCGCCATCGCAATGGCGGAGAAAGTACGGGTACAGTGGGACATACATGCTCCGGTGAAGAGTAAGAAACGGCGTCTTAATCCGGTATCAAAGAATGGAGCGGAACGTGCCGCCCTCGACGCGTACCGCAGCTCCGTTAGACGCTGCGCCGAGTGGGCTTGCCAGCAGCGCGACCATAGCGGCTATCTCGTCAGCCTCGATCATTCGTGCGATCAGCGAGCTGGGGCGGTAGGTCTGGAAGAAATGCGCTTCGATCTCCTGGTCTGTCATGCCCGGTTTGGGGGCTGTCTGGCGCAGGTAATCGATGATGCCGTCAGAGCGGGTTGCGGAAGGAAGTACGCTGTTGACCGTCACGCCCGTGCCCTTCGTCAGCTCGGCCATTCCTCGCGATACGGCCAGTTGAGCCGATTTGCTGACGCCGTAATGCACCATGTCAGGCGGCGTGAAAGCTCCCACTTCGCTGGACATAAAAATCACCCGGCCCCAGTTACGGGCAAGCATGTGTGGGAAGTAATGGCGGGAAAGACGAACCCCGGACATCACGTTAATGTCGAACATACGCAGCCACTCCTCGTCGGTTATGTCGGCGAAGGCTCTGGCTTCATAAAAGCCCAGGTTATTGATAAGGATATCGGTATCCGGGCAGGCCTCGAACAGCGCTTCTGTACCCTCAGCGCTCGCCAGATCGGCGACAACGGCGGATACCTGCGCCTGGGGAGCCGCGTGGGTTATTTTCGATACTGCATTTTGCAATTTTTCACGATCGCGTCCGGTAATCGTAACGGCAACACCTTCGCGCGCCAGCGTGCTGGCGATAGCCAGCCCAATTCCTGCGGTAGCTCCAGTGACAAGTGCGGTCTTACCAGTGAGTTGAAGATCCATAATTTTTGCCTTTTGGGGATAAGTGCGGTCACTTTACTCATCGCCAAATCGGAGATAAATTAGCGAAATTGAAAAATATTTGTTCCTGAAAGAGCAAAATGAGCAGAAAATTTGATTATCTCGGCGATGTTGAAGTCTTCATTACTGTCGTTGAACATGGCTCATTTACCGCGGCTGCGGTTGCCCTTTCAACCACCCCCTCAGTCCTGAGCCGCGCGGTGTCCCGCCTTGAAGTGCGTCTTGGACGGCAGCTATTACAGCGCACCACACGTCGCGTGGGGCTAACGGAAGCCGGACGGATTTATCTTGAGCAGGCGCGTTCTGCATTTTCCCTGCTTGATGAGGCTGAACGTGATGGCCGGGGGCAGGAGGGCGATCTGACCGGACGGGTACGGATCAGCGTCCCGACCACGTTCGGACACTATTGTCTGCCGCCCTTGCTCGCTCGCTTTTCCCAGCAATATCCGCGCGTTAAGGTCGAGCTGAACATCACCAATCGCAACGTAGACCTGATCGCCGAAGGATTCGATCTCGCTATTCGTCTGGGTCAGATGCCTGACAGTGGATTCGTCGCGCGTAAACTGCAGGATGCGGCCCTGCTTTTGGTCGCCTCGCCCGCTTACCTTCAGCGGATGGGAATGCCGCAAACGCTGGATGAACTGCAGCAGCATACGTGTCTGCCTTTTATCATGCCGCGTACGGGCCGTATTGCCCCCTGGGTATTTCGCGTGGGCGAACGCGATGTGGACTGGCTGCCGGCTTCCACCATCGAAACGTCAGATGATGTTCTTGGCGTGGTATCGCTGGCTGAATGCGGGATGGGGATCTGTCAGAGCTATGAATTTATCGTTCGTGAGCGGATACAGCGCGGCCAGCTCGTTGAGGTGCTCCCGCAACTGCGCGGACGTTCGCGGCCTTTCTCGCTGATTTATGCACCTCACCGGCGTCAGTCGGCAGCCACCCGGGCCATGATCGATCTTCTGACCACGGAACAATGACGCGGGTGTCTCCGTCATGAAAAAAGTGTCTTATTCTTAACCCGCCTCCAGCATCCCAAAACTCACAATTCGCGAGCGTCCCAGCTCTTTCGCCCGGTACAGTGCCACGTCCGCGGCGCGCAGCAGGTTGTCACTTTGAGCATGCTCTGGATAGCTGGCGATACCAATTGACACATCCACCGGCCCAATCTCGGTCAGCCCGTAGCGAAGCGATAGCGCATGCACGCCGTTGTAAATCTTCTGCGCGCAGGCGTGCGCTTCTGCTTCACCGGCCCCGGGAAGCAGAACCAGAAACTCCTCGCCCCCGTAGCGGAATGCCAGCCCGCCGTCGTGCGCGGCCCGCTGAACAATCGTCGCCACGTTTTTGATAACCTGATCGCCGGCCTCGTGACCAAAGCGGTCGTTAATGCTTTTAAAGTGATCGATGTCGATCATCATGCAGCTTAACGGCTCGCCGTTGCGCATGGCCTGCGTCATTTGCGTGTGCAGGGTGTCTTCCAGATGATGACGATTACGCAGGCCGGTAAGCGGGTCAAACAAGGCTTTTTCCAGCAGCGCATCGCGCAGGCGCTGATTCGCCAGCGCCAGTCCGAGCGCCTCGGCCATCAGTTCCAGATACGCGCGTGCAGGAGCATTTTCCGGGGTGATGTTCTGGAACGAGAGCAACCCAATGGCCTCGCCCTGGGCGATAAGCGGTACGCACAGCGCGCTTTCCGACTGTGATTCCGGGAGATGATAGCAGGCGACATCCGGTTCACCGTTAACCGGCGGGTGGCTCTGACCGCGACGTACGGCCCAGCACGCATCGGGGTGGAACGTGGCCGCATCATCTGCCGGTGAAAGCCACTGGGCGACGCAGCGCATTTGCCACGGATCGCGGTCAAAAACGTAGAGCCGGCCTGCTATCCCCGGCGCGATATTGGGCGCAAACAGCTCCGCCACGTTGATCACATCGTCAAAGTTTTCACACCCCTGCAGCCGCTGCGTCATGCGCGCCAGCAGCTCGCGGATGGCCCAGTCGGCGTCACGCTCTTTTTCCAGACGTTGTCGCGCAAGGCCGTTTTCACGAAAGATGCGGATGGCCTGGGCCATATCGCCAATCTCATCAATCTGGTTAAAGTTGGGCGTTTCAACGGCGAAGTCCTGAGAGGCCAGACGGTGAACCACGTCGCTCAGGCGTACCACCGGGCGCAGCACGCGGCGTTTTAATATAAAGCCGAGCACAAACAAGAACAGCAGGGCGGTCAGGCCAACCATCACTTCAGAAGCCGTGCGCAGCGCTTTCGATTTTTTCGTCGCCTCCCGCACGGAGGCGATGACACGTTTGTCGAGTATCTGGCGAAAGCGATCGATTTGGGTTTGTGCGCGCTCAAGCTCCTGCTCGTAGGGCATGCCATAGAGCAGGGCAACGGCCTGCGCATCTTCACCCCGGGCCGCGCTCGTCAGTGCCTCTTGCTGCTCATCCTGCAGTGCATCAATGATTTTTAAACCATCATGCAGCAGGGCCAGCTCGTCATCTGAAGCGCCGGTGTCCTGCAGTTTCTCCAGCTTCAGCTCGATGCTCTTCAGTTTTTTCTCTGACGCATTGTACTCATCCAGGATTTGCGGATTTTTTTTGATGACATACAGGCGCGCTAAATCGGACTGTTTCCAGGCGTCGGTTTCAATATTTTCTGTAAGCTCATCAAAACGCTGGCGTTGTTCAATGGCCTGACGTTCGGCGGTGTCAGCACCGGAGGCCATCAGCATGATAATGCCGGAGGCGATAGTCAGGCAGACCGTGGCACCGTAGGCCCAGTTGGTTATTGTCGCGATTCGCACCTGGAGATCCTTTTACCGCATAAAGAGGATGGCGTTCTTCAAATTATAGAAAACGTATGATTTAAGGCGAAAAAAAAGGCGGCACAGCGCCGCCTGATGTGGTCGTTATCGTCACGTCCCTACAAATCTGGAGAGTTTTTTCCCTCTTCGATGAACTCGGCGTCCAGCTCTTCGGCATTCCCCGCGTGATCGCGGCCGGAGAAGAGGTTCCAGCAGGCGATAAACAGCGCGGCGATGAGCGGCCCAATCACAAAGCCGTTAATGCCGTACAGCTCCATGCCGCCGAGGGTGGAGATCAGAATCAGGTAGTCCGGCATTTTGGTGTCTTTCCCCACCAGCAGCGGGCGCAGAATATTGTCCACCAGCCCGACGATAATCACGAAGAAGCCAACAATAAACAGCCCCTGCCAGAGCTGGTGCGTGGCGAACAGGTAAATGGCGGCTGGCACCCAGACAATCGCCGAGCCGACGGCGGGGACCAGCGAGAGGAACGCCATCAGCGCGCCCCAGAGCACGCTGCCGTCGATGCCCACGATGGCAAACGCGATCCCGCCGAGCGTCCCCTGAACGACGGCCACCACCGCCGTCCCTTTCACCGTCGCCCGGGAGACGCCGACGAACTTGGCGAACAGGTGCTGTTTAACAAAATCAGACAGCGGCAGGGAGTCGAGGATCTGGCGTACCAGATACGGTCCATCCTTTAGCAGGAAGAACAACAGATACAGCATGATGCCGAAGCTAATCGCAAAGCCAAACGTGCCTTTGCCGATCAGGAACGCGCTGCCTGCCAGATACTGCCCGCCCTGCAGCGCAACGTCGGAGAGTTTTTTCTGGATCTGCGCCGCGTTGGTCAGGTTGTGATCCGCCAGGAAGCCGCTGGCCCAGTCCGGCAAGTGGTTGAAGATGCTCGCCACTACCTCCGGGAATTGGGTGTTGTTCTCCTGAAGCTTCGTGTAAACCACGTTCAGCTCGATGGCGAGCGAGGAGAGGATCACCATCAGCGGGATAAAGACGATCAGGCAGATAATGCCAATCGTCAGCAGCGAGGCCAGCCCGTTGCGATCCCCCAGCGCGGCGCGCAATTTGTTTTTTACCGGGTTGAAAATGACGGTCAGAATAGCGGCCCACAGTATCGCGGAGAAGTAGGGCGACAGCACGTCGAAGAAGGCCCAGGTCACAAGGGCGAGAATGAAAATAAAGAAACCTTTGGTCAGTCCGTTAAAGCGCATCAGTCAGTCCTGGTTACTAAGAAACTGTGACGACTATAGAACCGATTGCGAGAATTACCAACCCGGCGGCCAGTTCAGCAATATCGCAGTATGAATTTGCGCTTCACGGATAGCACTTTTGACTGACCGAAGATCGCACGCTCCCGCACCATGCTGTTAGTATCTGCTTGCGGAGGTGCTTATGGCCTGGCGTCCCATTCTTTATGTGATCCTCACAACCCACCCCAGACTCAGCGCGCGGCGCGCCCGTTTGCGTCTGGTCATCTAGCTTTTTATTAACAATCGCGGTATAACACCTTCTTTGGATGTTTAGATGTCCATACGTATAGAAGGTAATATGCAAACACAACAAGAAAATGGACAGCTTAAGCGCACCATGAAAACACGCCACCTGATTATGCTCTCGCTGGGCGGCGTGATTGGGACAGGGTTATTCTTTAATACCGGATACATCATTTCCACCACCGGTGCGGCGGGCACGTTGCTGGCCTACCTGATCGGCGCGCTGGTGGTCTGGCTGGTGATGCAGTGTCTGGGCGAGCTCTCCGTGGCGATGCCGGAAACCGGCGCGTTCCACGTCTACGCCGCCCGCTATCTCGGCCCGGCGACGGGCTATACCGTGGCGTGGCTCTACTGGCTCACCTGGACGGTGGCGCTCGGCTCGAGCTTTACCGCCGCCGGGTTCTGCATGCAGTACTGGTTCCCGCAGGTGCCCGTCTGGGCGTGGTGCGTGGTCTTTTGCGTGGTGATTTTCGGCCTTAACGTCATCTCCACGCGCTTCTTTGCCGAAGGGGAATTTTGGTTTTCGCTGGTGAAGGTCATCACCATCATCGCCTTTATCATCCTCGGCGGGGCGGCGGTCTTTGGTTTCATCCCGATGCAGGACGGTTCACCCGCGCCGGGCTTAAGCAACCTCACCGCCGAGGGCTGGTTCCCGCACGGCGGCCTGCCGATCCTGATGACCATGGTGGCGGTGAATTTTGCCTTCTCCGGGACCGAGCTTATCGGCATCGCGGCGGGTGAAACGGAAAATCCGCACAAGGTCATTCCGGTTGCGATCCGCACCACCATAGCGCGGCTGATCATCTTCTTTATCGGCACCGTGTTTGTGCTGGCGGCGCTGATCCCGATGCAGCAGGCGGGCGTGGAAAAAAGCCCGTTCGTGCTGGTGTTTGAAAAAGTCGGTATTCCTTATGCCGCTGATATTTTTAACTTCGTGATCCTGACGGCGATCCTCTCGGCGGCGAACTCTGGCTTATATGCGTCCGGGCGCATGCTGTGGTCGCTCTCGAATGAGAAAACGCTCCCGCGCTGCTTTGCCCGCGTGAACAAAAACGGCGTGCCGCTGACGGCGCTCTCGGTTTCCATGCTCGGCGGCGTGCTGGCGCTGTTCTCAAGCGTGGTGGCCCCGGACACGGTGTTTGTCGCACTCTCGGCCATTTCTGGCTTTGCGGTGGTGGCGGTGTGGATCAGCATCTGCGCGTCGCACTTCGTTTTCCGTCGCCGTCATCTGCAGTCCGGCCAGCCGCTCTCTGCGCTGCAGTACCGCGCGCCGTGGTATCCGCTGGTGCCGGTGCTCGGTTTTATCCTCTGCGTGGTGGCCTGCGTCGGCCTGTGGTTTGACCCCAGCCAGCGCATTGCCCTTTATTGCGGGCTTCCGTTCGTCGCCCTGTGTTATGGTGCCTACTACCTGACCCGAAATATGACATCGCAGGAGCCTGAACATGTCGCAGAATAATCCGCTTACCGCCATCCTTGAAAAACAGCCGTTTGTAGTGCTGGATGGCGCAATGGCAACGGAGCTGGAAGCGCGCGGCTGTAACCTTGCTGACAGCCTCTGGTCGGCCAAAGTGCTGGTGGAAAACCCGGATCTTATCCGTGAAGTGCATCTTGATTACTACCGCGCGGGCGCGCAGGTGGCGATCACCGCCAGCTACCAGGCCACGCCTGCGGGCTTTGCGGCACGCGGTATGGATGAGGCGCAGTCCCGCGCGCTGATTGGCAAAAGCGTGGAGCTGGCGCGTAAGGCGCGCGAAGCGTACCTGGCCGAAAACCCGCACGCGGGCACGCTGCTGGTAGCGGGCTCCGTAGGGCCGTACGGCGCGTATCTGGCGGATGGCTCAGAGTATCGCGGCGACTACGTGCGCAGTGCCGAAGAATTCACAGAATTCCATCGCCCGCGCGTGGAAGCGCTGCTGGACGCGGGTGCAGACCTGCTGGCCTGCGAAACGCTGCCGTCGTTCACGGAAATAAAGGCGCTGGCCGCGTTGCTTACGGCGTATCCCCGCGCGCGGGCGTGGTTCTCCTTCACCCTGCGCGACAGCGAGCACCTGAGCGACGGCACGCCGCTGCGGGAGGTGGTTTCTTCTCTGGAGGACTATCCGCAGGTCGTCGCGCTGGGCATCAACTGTATCGCGCTGGAAAACACCACGGCGGCGCTGAAGCAGTTGCAAAGCCTGACGCCGCTGCCGCTGGTGGTCTACCCGAACTCGGGCGAGCATTATGATGCGATAACCAAAACCTGGCACCACCACGGAGAAGCGTGCGAGACGCTGGCGGGGTATCTGCCGCAGTGGCTGGCGGCGGGAGCGAAGTTAATCGGCGGATGTTGTCGCACCACGCCAAAGGATATTGCAGAGCTGAACGCGCAGCGCTGAGTTTGTGCCGGGTAAGGCGCAGGCGCCACCCGGCACAAACCAACCGCACAAAATCAACTATCCTTTCCCGCTTTTTTTCTAAAAACGAATCGTCATTAGCGATTCTTTTTTATTCCTTTATCAAAATTCCCGCGCCGGAAATACTGCCCTCATAACAACAGGGGAGCAGGCACTATGGCAATTTCATCGCGAATCACACTTCTCGGCGCGCTGGCGCTGTGGGCATTTCAGGCGCAGGCGGTGGACGTTACCGTCGCATATCAAACCTCGGCTGAGCCGGCGAAGGTTGCGCAGGCGGACAATACCTTTGCGAAGGAGAGCGGCGCGAAAGTCGACTGGCGCAAGTTCGACAGCGGCGCGTCCGTCGTGCGTGCGTTAGCGTCCGGCGACGTGCAGATTGGCAATATCGGCTCCAGCCCGCTGGCGGTCGCGGCCACCCAGCAGGTACCGATTGAGGTTTTCCTCCTCGCCTCTCAGCTCGGTAATTCCGAAGCGCTGGTGGTGAAGAAAAACATCACCAAACCGGAAGACCTGATCGGCAAACGCATCGCCGTGCCGTTTATCTCCACCACCCACTACAGCCTGCTGGCGGCGCTCAAACACTGGGGCATCAAGCCGGGGCAGGTGCAAATCATCAATCTTCAGCCGCCGGCGATTATCGCCGCCTGGCAGCGCGGGGATATTGACGGGGCCTACGTGTGGGCACCGGCAGTAAACGAGCTGGAAAAAGACGGCACCGTGCTGACCGACTCCGAGAAAGTGGGCCAGTGGGGCGCGCCGACCCTCGACGTGTGGGTGGTGCGCAAAGACTTTGCCGAGAAACATCCTGAGGTGGTGAAAGCCTTCGCCAAAAGCGCAATTGCCGCCCAGCAGCCGTACATCAGCAACCCGGATGAGTGGCTGAAGCAGCCCGCCAATCTGGAAAAACTCTCCCGCCTGAGCGGCGTGCCGGAAGCGGACGTGCCGGGGCTGGTGAGGGGCAATACTTATCTGACCCCCGCGCAGCAGGTGCAGCAGCTAAACGGGCCGGTGAGCAAAGCGATTGTGGATACCGCCACCTTCCTGAAAGAGCAGGGCAAAGTGCCTGCGGTCGCGGCGGATTACAGTCAGTACGTCACCGATCGCTTTGTGAAATAAGGAGTCCGCCATGCTGAACATTACGAACCTGTATGCCGATTACGGTGGTAAACCCGCGCTGGAGGACATCAACCTGACGCTGGGCAGCGGTGAACTGCTGGTGGTGCTCGGCCCGTCCGGCTGCGGAAAAACCACGCTGCTGAATCTGATTGCCGGGTTTGTACCGTATCAGCACGGTACCATTCAGCTGGAAGGCAAAAAGGTGGATGGCCCTTGCGCCGAGCGCGGCGTGGTTTTTCAGAACGAAGGATTGCTTCCGTGGCGCAACGTGCAGGAAAACGTGGCGTTTGGGCTCCAGCTTGCGGGCGTGAACCGTGAACAGCGGCTGGCAACCGCGCGGGCGATGCTGAAAAAAGTGGGGCTGGAAGGGGCGGAAAAACGCTTTATCTGGCAGCTTTCCGGCGGCCAGCGTCAGCGCGTCGGGATCGCTCGCGCTCTGGCGGCGAATCCGCAGCTGTTGCTGCTGGACGAGCCGTTCGGGGCGCTGGACGCCTTTACCCGCGAGCAGATGCAAACCCTGCTGCTGCGCCTGTGGCATGAGACGGGCAAGCAGGTGCTGTTGATTACCCACGATATCGAAGAGGCGGTGTTTATGGCGACCGAGCTGGTGCTGCTCTCGCCGGGGCCGGGGCGCGTGCTGGAGCGGCTGCCGCTGGATTTCGCACGCCGCTACGTCGCGGGGGAGCCCGTGCGCAGCATCAAATCCGATCCGCGGTTTATTGAGCAGCGTGAATACGTCTTAAGCCGCGTGTTCGAACAGCGGGAGGCCTTCTCATGAGCATCGTCTTTAGTGAAAAAACGCGCCGCACGCGTCTGGCGCTGCGCTGGCCATTCTCGCGCCCACTCACGTTGAGTGTCGGCACGCTGCTGGTGCTGCTGGCAGCGTGGTGGGCGGTTGCGGCCCAGCAGTGGGTCAGCCCGCTGTTTCTACCGCCGCCGGGACAGGTGCTGGCGAAACTCATCTCCATCGCCGGGCCGCAGGGCTTTATGGACGCTACGCTCTGGCAGCATCTCGGCGCAAGCCTGACGCGCATTCTGGTGGCGCTGCTGGCGGCGGTGGTTATCGGTATCCCGGTCGGGATCGCGATGGGCCTAAGCCCGACGGTGCGTGGCATCCTTGACCCGCTGATTGAGCTTTACCGCCCGGTGCCGCCGCTGGCCTATTTGCCGCTGATGGTGATCTGGTTCGGTATCGGCGAAACGTCGAAAATTCTGCTGATTTATCTGGCGATTTTCGCGCCGGTTGCCATGTCGGCGCTGGCGGGCGTGAAGAGTGCCCAGCAGGTGCGCATTCGTGCGGCGCAGTCGCTGGGCGCCAGCCGCACGCAGGTGCTGCTATTCGTGATTCTACCCGGCGCGCTGCCGGAGATTTTAACCGGGCTGCGCATTGGCCTCGGCGTGGGCTGGTCCACGCTGGTGGCGGCAGAGCTGATTGCCGCCACGCGAGGATTAGGGTTTATGGTTCAGTCGGCGGGAGAGTTCCTGGCGACTGACGTGGTGCTGGCAGGGATCGCGGTGATTGCCGCGATCGCCTTCGGATTAGAACTGGGGCTGCGCGCGCTACAGCGCCGCCTGACGCCCTGGCATGGAGAAATACAATGAGTGAACGACTGACCATCACCCCGCTGGGGCCGTACATTGGCGCGCAGGTGTCGGGCCTGGATGTGTCCCGCCCGCTGAGCGATAACCAGTTTGAGCAGCTGTACCACGCGGTGCTGCGCCATCAGGTGGTGTTCCTTCGCGAGCAGGCGATCACCCCGCAGCAGCAGCGCGCGCTGGCGTTGCGTTTTGGCGACCTGCATATTCACCCGGTCTATCCGCATGCGGAAGGGGTGGAGGAGATTATCGTTCTGGATACCCACAACGATAATCCGCCGGACAACGACAACTGGCACACGGACGTCACCTTTATCGAGACGCCGCCCGCCGGGGCAATTCTGGCAGCAAAATTACTGCCAGAGACCGGCGGCGATACGCTGTGGGCGAGCGGGATTGCGGCGTTTGAGGCGCTCTCTGCGCCGTTCCGGACACTGCTGAGCGGCCTGCGGGCGGAGCACGACTTCAAAAAATCGTTCCCGGAATATAAGTACCGTAAAAGCGAAGAGGAGCATCAGCGCTGGCTGGAAGCGGTGGCGAAGCATCCGCCGCTGCTGCACCCGGTGGTGCGCACCCATCCGGTCACGGGCAAGCAGGCGCTGTTCGTGAACGAAGGATTCACGACGCGCATTGTGGACGTGACGGAAAAAGAGAGCGACGCGCTGTTAGGTTTCCTGTTCGCACATATCACTAAACCGGAGTTTCAGGTGCGCTGGCGCTGGCAGGAGAACGACCTGGCGATCTGGGATAACCGCGTGACACAGCACTACGCCAACGCGGACTATCTGCCGCAGCGCCGGATTATGCAGCGGGCGACGATTTTGGGCGATAAGCCGTTTTACCGCCCCTGATCCTGTAGTACCCGTAGGCCGGGTAAGCGCAGCGCTACCCGGCGAAAACGGTGCACAATTGCCGGCCAATTAAAGGTGCGCCTCAATATACCGCTGATAGCGGTTCGCCTTCAGGTAGCACAAATCCACCAGCACCAGACCGTCTACGCAATTGTTGAACGCCGGGTCGCTGCCAAAATCAATAAACTGCACGCCGCCGGGCTCGCATAGCTCGGAATACTGTTTATACAGCGGCGGTATGCCGCAGCCCAGATTGCCGAGCAGGGATTTCAGCTTTGTCAGATCGTCCACGTAATCCACGCCGCCAAACTGTGCCAGCACGTCCGGTAACGACGCCGGATACGGCTGACGTGACGCGGCTAGCGGATGCGTCGCGGGGAACCACAGGCGGTAAAAGGCGACCAGCAGATCCCGTGCCGCAGGCGGTAAGCCGCCGGAGATGGAGACGGGGCCAAACAGGTAGCGATAATGTGGGTAACGCGCCAGGTAAGCCCCGATGCCGGACCATAAATAGTCCAGACCGCGACGCCCCCAGTAGCGCGGCTGAATAAAGCTGCGCCCGAGCTCAATGCCGTGCTCAAGCACGTCCTGCATTTTGTCGTCGTAGTGGAACAGGCTGTAGCTGTACAGACCTTCAACGCCGCGTTTTTCGATCTGCATGGCCGTCGGCATAAAGCGATACGCCCCGACGATCTCCAGATCCTCTTCATCCCAGAGGATCAGGTGCAGATAATCGTCATCGTAGCTGTCGGTGTCCCGGCGTTTACCGCTCCCTTCCTCCACCGCGCGAAACGCAATCTCGCGCAGGCGGCCCAGTTCGCGCAGAAGAGGCGCCTCTTCCTGCCCGTTGCGCTGCCACAGGTAGATGGTTTTACCGTCGCTGGTTTTACCCAGACTCTCCGCCTGCGCCAGCTCGCGTTTCAGGGTGGCCCGGTCTTCCGGACGGGCAATGGCACACTGGGTTTTGAAGACGCCAGGCAATCCCTTGCCAAGACGCATCACGTGCTGACGGCACTGCTCGGCCATCTCACGTGACGAAAGCGTGGTGCTATGCCAGTGATGCCAGGCGATTTGCTGGCCGATTTTAATCGGCAGCTGGCTGTGGCGGCGGCGGAACATCTGTTGCATTAGCAGCAGCATCGACAATGTCGGCGACACCAGCGTGCTGGCATAAAAGAGCAGGCTGTTATGCGCCTGAATATGCACCGGCAGCAGCGGGGCGCGCAGCTTGCTGGCGAGTTTGATAAAGCCGGAGTGCCATTTTTTATCGCGAATGCCTTTGCGCGTGGGGCGTGAAACTTCACCCGCCGGGAAGAAGATCAGCACGCCCGCGTTTTGCAGATGCTGCTCCATCTGAACCAGAGACGATTTCGCCGTCCTGCCGCCCATATTGTCCACCGGAATAAACAGCGAACTGAGAGGCTCAAGGTGGGTCAGCATCCGGTTGGTCACGACTTTAACGTCGCGCCGCACGCGGGAGACGGCGTACATCAGCGCCAGCCCGTCCAGCGTGCCTGTCGGGTGGTTGGCAATAATAACCAGTGGGCCATGTTCGGGGATTTGTTCGAGATCGCGGGCGGAAACGGTGCAGAGAATATCAAGGTGCTCCAGAACTTGCTCCACCATATCCAGTCCTTTCAGGTGGCGGTGAGCGGCGGCAAACTGCTGGAATTCTTCTTCGTAAAACAGCCTTTTTAACAGACTTTTTTGCCAGGGTGCAGGCCTCGCCTGAGGCCAAAGATCGTCGAGAACGCTATCGAGGCTAAACATGATTACTCCTCCTGCCGTCTTGCGAAGACAGTAGAAGGAGCAGATGTCGGTTGTATTGCAGTTTGGTGAAGATTAGCGGAGGATTTTTTTCTCGGCCAGATCCAGCGCGAAGTAGCTGAAGATCAGATCCGCGCCCGCGCGTTTGATCGCGCCCAGGCTTTCGAGGATCACTTTCTCTTCGTCGATGGCACCGGCCAGCGCGGCGAATTTGATCATCGCGTATTCACCGCTCACCTGGTATGCCCCCAGCGGCAGTTCGGTGCGCTCGCGAATGTCGCGCAGAATATCGAGATAGGCGCCAGCAGGTTTCACCATCAGGCAGTCTGCGCCCTGGGCTTCATCAAGCAGGGATTCACGAATCGCTTCCCGGCGGTTCAGCGGGTTCATCTGGTAGGTCTTACGATCGCCCTTCAGCGCCGTACCCGCTGCTTCACGGAACGGACCGTAGAAGGAGGAGGCAAACTTGGTGGAGTAGGACATGATGGCGGTGTCGGTAAAGCCTGCCGCATCCAGCGCCTGACGGATAGCCTGAACCTGTCCGTCCATCGCCGCAGACGGCGCGATGAAGTCCGCACCCGCAGCGGCAGCCACGACCGCCTGCTTGCCGAGGTTCAGCAGGGTGGCATCGTTGTCCACGCCGTGATCGCACAGCACGCCGCAGTGCCCGTGGGAGGTGTATTCGCAGAAGCAGGTGTCGGACATGACCACCATTTCTGGCACGGTATCTTTGCAGATGCGGGACATGCGGGCCACGAGGCCATCCTCTTTCCATGCATCGCTGCCGGTGGCGTCGGTATGGTGGGAGATGCCGAAGGTCATCACCGAGCGGATCCCCGCGTTGGCAATGCGTTCAATCTCGCGGGCCAGATGCTTCTCAGGAATGCGCATCACGCCCGGCATGGCTTCGATGGCTTTGTAGTCATCAATCTCTTCTTCAACAAAAATCGGCAACACCAGATCGTTTAAGGTCAGTGTTGTCTCTTCAAACATAGCGCGCAGTGCGGGTGACTTACGCAGGCGGCGGGGACGTGCAATTAAATCGGTCATGGTATGCCTGATGTTTGTGGAACAAAGAAGGTTAGTGTACCTCAAAGTGAAGTGAGGTGTTTTACTAAAAGTGGGCATTTTGATACCGATTAATGCGGCCTGTCTATGATTGCCAGTGAAATATATATAATTAACTAATCCTGCGGAATGTCGGTTCGAATTATTGATGTTAATTCTATTACGAAGGGAATGTATAAATAAAAATGATCTGTTTATAAAACTTATATTACCTTTGCTTGTTTAGTTTATTTTGACTTTTTCTTTATAGTATTTATATTTAGCGCTCTTTTTCTCTCGTTTTACATCTGCTGATTGTCTGTATACGGACTTAAATGAATCATTCATTGAACCTTTTCTGAATGAAACTGCATAATTCACTCCGCAATTAAACATTGCTAATTGATTTACGGACAAACATGCTTACGTCCCTGAGGAGGGATGACCCAATGCAAACATGGAAAAAGAAACTGGTTGTATCTCAACTTGCATTAGCTTGTACGCTGGCTATCGCTTCTCAGGCTAATGCGAAAGATATTTCCGGTACGACATATAATACTTTTGGATATGATAATACCGCATCTACGCCGTGGTATTATGGCTACGCAGATTGGGATTACTCGGATGCCACCCATGATGGTGACATTTATCCGGTCATCAATAAATCAACCGTAAACGGTGTTATTTCGACTTACTATCTGGATGATGGGGTCAATGGCCGTACGAACGCGTTGAGTATTTCTAACAGCACCATTAACGGCATGATCACGTCAGAGTGTATGACCACGACGTGTGCAGATGGCGTGGATACTGACGGCACCAGTCATACCCAGTACGATCGTTTTAGCCTGACCGTTGATAACTCCACCATCAACGATGCCTACGAGCATTACGCGTATGATGTCGTCAATGGCGAGAATACTGAAACGCATTATCTGGACACCTATGGTCTGGGTAACGCAATTACCCTGGACGTTGAATCTGATATCGTTATTCAGAACAACTCCCACGTCGCGGGTATCACGCTGACGCAGGGTTATCAGGAACTGGATAACACACCATACGACGGCGTTGAAGGCGTTGCTAACAGCAGCAATGTCTTTACCGATACGCTGGTGGTGAAAGACTCCGTGCTGACCTCTGGTGCGTACAGCGATCTGGGCACCAACGGGTTCTACGGTCAAACGGCGAAGCCGAGCGACTACGGTGAAACCAACGCCTCGGCTGCGGATGATGCGGCGCTGATCGTTGCGGCCGGCGCGTCTGATAACGCCATGCAGACCACCGCTACCTTCGATCACTCTACCGTAACGGGTGACATTCTTTTCTCCAGCACCTTTGATAACAACTTCTACGAGAATGGCGATCCGGCAACGGATACCAATGAAGATGGTGTCTATAACCCAACCACCAACGGCTGGGACGGTACTGATACACTGGATGTTACGCTGACTAACGGCAGCAAGTGGGTCGGTGCAGCGCAGTCCAGCGTTGAAGCTATCGGCACTGCGCAGATGTATGGCCAGGGCTACAGCAACGTTGACTGGCATGCTCTGTCCCCGAACAGCATCTGGCCTGATTCTACCTTCGACAGCAACGGTCACGTTGCCGGTGAAGAGGTGTACCAAAGCGGCCTGTTCAATGTGGCGCTGGATAACGGTTCCGAGTGGGATACCCGCAAGGTCTCCAACATTGATGCGCTGACGGTGAACAACCAGTCTCAGGTCAATGTTGAAAACTCCGGCCTGCTGGCGGATTCAATCACCCTGACCAATGCTTCAACCATGAATATTGGCGACAGCGGAGCCGTGGCAACCGACAGCCTGTATCTGGACAGCTATAGCCGTGCGGCACTGACTGAAGAGACAGCAGAGCTGTATGCCAACACCATTACCGTAGACAACGGTGCCGAGCTGGCGCTGGGTCTGGGTCAGGTTGATACGCACAATATGGTACTGACCGATGGCGGCGTGCTCAACGTTGCCAGCCGCGATTATGTGCTGAACAGTGATCTGAACAACGCACGCTATATCACCAACGATCGCTACAACGCGGAGTATGACTACGGTGTTGTCGCGCTGAACTCCGACGGCCATCTGGCGGTGAACGGTGACGTTGCCGGTAACTACAAGGTGCGCATCGACGATGCAACCGGCGCTGGTTCAGTTGCCGACTACAAAAACAAAGAGATCATTCGCGTCTACGACAATAACGCGGATACTGCAGCCAGCTTTACTGCTGCAAACAAAGCCGATTTAGGTGCTTATACCTATCAGGCGCAGCAGGAGGGTGACACCGTTGTTCTCCAGCAGAAAGAGCTGACTGACTACGCCAACATGGCGCTGAGCATTCCTTCTGCTAATACCAACATCTGGAATCTGCAACAGGATACCGTGGGTACGCGTCTGACCAACAGCCGTCACGGCCTGGCAGACAACGGCGGAGCGTGGGTGAGCTATTTCGGCGGCAACTTTGACGCGGATAACGGCACCGTCAGCTACGATCAGGACGTAAGCGGCATTATGGTCGGTCTGGACACGCAGATTGACGGTAATAATGCGAAGTGGATCGTCGGTGGTGCAGCCGGTTTTGCGAAAGGCGATATCAGCGATCGTACGGGTCAGGTCGATCAGGACAGTCAGACGGCGATGATCTACGCATCGGCGAAGTTCATGAACGATCTCTTCCTGGACAGTTCCCTGAGCTACACGCGCTTCAACAACGAACTCTCAGCCACGATGAGCAACGGTCAGTATGTTGACGGTGATACAACCTCTGACGCTGTCGGCTTCGGGATGAAGCTGGGCTATGACTGGAAACCAAACCTCTCTGGCTATATCACCCCTTATGCGGCGATTTCCGGCCTGTTCCAGTCAGGCGACGACTACCAGCTGAGCAACGACATGCGTATCGATGGTCAGTCTTACGACAGCATGCGTTATGAACTTGGCCTGGATGCGGGTTATACCTTCAACTACGGCGGCGAACAGGCGCTGACCCCGTACTTCAAGCTGGCTTACGTCTATGACGATGCTGACAATAATGCTGATATCAACTCTGACAGCATTGATAACGGCGTCGAAGGCTCTGCGGTTCGCGTTGGGCTGGGCACCCAGTTCAGCTTCACCAAAAACTTCAGCGCTTACACCGATGCGACTTATCTGGGCGGCGGCGACGTTGACCAGAACTGGGGAGCAAACCTGGGTGTGAAATATACCTGGTAAATAGAAATCGCGGGGGATATTTTCCCCCGCTTTTTTATATGGTTTAAAAATAATAAAGAACCGACAGATACAGATGCTTTGAGGTATGCATGAACGTTAATGCGAAACCACTTTCTGAATTAAGCCGGCTCGCAAAATGTCTGGAAGTCGCCGGTACCCCCTTTAAGATCGAACCACAGCAATTAATAACAACCGGCAATAATGATGATGAGCCATTTACTTTTGTAATACAGTCTGGTCTTACCGCTATCCATCGTAAATCTGATGAACTTCTGATGGGCATTGCGCAGGCACCTTTTATCTATGGTTTGAATGCATGGATAAATGATAGTTATCTGGAATATTCCATGATGACACACACAACCTGTTCTGGGTTTTATTTACCGGCCTCTGCCACGCGTCAACTTATTCAGCAAAATCATCTCTGGCAGGATGCTTTCTGCTGGGTGTCATGGATTAACCATATTCTGGGCAAGCGTGACCTGCAGCTGGTGGGAAATAACTCTTATAGTCAGATCCGGGCGATGTTGATCAATATGGCCGAGTGGGATGACTCGCTGCGCTCAAAAATTGGCGTTATGAATCATATTCAGCGTAGCACACGTATTTCACGTTCGGTCGTTGCAGAAGTCCTGGCTGCGCTGCGTCAGGGGAACTACATCAATATGAGCCGGGGCAAGCTGGTCAGCATCAACCGCTTGCCCACGGAATATTAAGATCAGTTAGACGCAGTAAGCACCTGGGCTTTATTGGCGCTCAGTTCGGCCACCAGGTTATTGATGCCGTCACTCATATTAACGAAGCGCGTGTTCGGAGAACGGGTGACTACCACAAACGCGCCCACGTTGGACTGCGGAATCATTGCCATGTAGGTAATGAATCCGCCGCCGCCGCCGGTTTTCTGAATGATGCCCGGACGACCATTTTTCGGCGCCATATAGACCCAGCCCAGGCCGAGCGCATCGGCTTTACCCGGCACGTCCATCCCGATGACGCGATGCAGCTGAGTACGCTGATAGATAAGGGTCTGCATACGATCGGCCTGGCTGCTGCGGGAGTAAAAATCCGAAGAAAGGAACTGCTGCATCCAGCGCATCATGTCGCCAGGGGTGGAATAGACCCCGCCGCTGCCCACGGCCGCCAGCGTGTTGTTACAGGGGCTTGCGCCTTTCTCTGCCACCATCAGGCGTTTGCACTGGTCCGGGGAAGGGGTAAAGGTGGTGTCTTTCATGCCCAACGGACGCGTGATCTGCTCTTCAAAAAGCTGCGGGTAAGGTTTGCCCGCCGCCGTTGAAAGCGCATCCGCCAGCAGATCGAACGCCAGGTTCGAGTAAGAGGCCTGCGAGCCCGGGGCGGATTTCAGCGTGGCGGTGCTCAGGTAGTTCCAGCGCTGTTGGCGCGTTGGCCAGACAAAAACGTCGCGGTGCGCCGCGCCGCCCGGCTGCTCGCGCGGCAGAGCGCTGGTGTGCGTCGCGAGGTTCACCAGGCGAATTGGCGTGCCCTGATACGTCGGCACGCGGGCACCCGGCGGGGCGTATTTGCTGAGCGGATCGTCGAGCTTTACCACGCCCTGGTCGAGCAGCTTCACCAGCATTTCGCTGGTCATCAGCTTGGTTAAGGACGCGACGCGCACAACGGAATCCAGCTGCGGACGAACGTTATTACCTGGACGCGTTTCACCAAAGCTGCGGAAAACGCGCTGGTTGCCGTCGATGACCACCATTGCCATCCCGGTCGCGCCGCTGCCGTAATAGATAAGGTTCGCGTAGCGATCGGCAATATCGGAAGCCAAAACGGGCGCCGTCAGCGGCTGGGCTGCCTGGGCGGTGGAGAAGCTCACCGCACACAGCGCGGCAAAAGAGAGCAGACAACGTTTCAACGAAAAGCATCCATGAAGTGAATGAGGAAAGTAATGGGTATTTATACTACTAATCGGCACCGTGCAATGCCCCGAATAGCATAACCATAGCGAGAAAAACGTAACCATGGGTAAATATGAAGAATTTCCCTGCGAGCGCTCTCCCATTTTGTGACATCGGGCTTATGATAGGCACCAGTGTTACTCAATCTTGCGGAGAACGGTATGTCTGAAAAGCGTGTGGTAATGGTGGTTGATATGCAGAACGGGGTGTTTGAAACCCCGCGTCATCAGCGCGAGACGTGTGTCTCTCTGATCAACCAGCTTACGCAGGCTGCCGACACGGTGATTTTTATTCAGCATGCCGAGGCCGGGGGGCTGGAAGAGGGAAGTGACGGGTTTGCGTTGCTGCCTGAACTCCATCAACCTGCTGGCGCGCTGTACGTGACCAAAACCGCCTGCGATGCCTTCTATAACACCGGGCTTGAGGCGCTGTTACGCGAGCAGGGCATTCGCGAGTTTGTCATCTGCGGCTGCGCCACCGATTACTGCGTTGACGCCACGGTCAAGAATGGCGTCAGCCGGGGTTACCACATTACCGTGGCGGAAGATGCCCACACCACCGCCAACCGCCCGGCTGCTGAAGCACAGATCCTGATTCACCACCACAACGACGTCTGGCGAAACTTCATTGCGCCAGCGAACCCTGTCGCGGTGAAACGCACCGAAACAATTCTCGAAAACTGGAAAGCGAACTAATAATCAACCCACGGGTCTGACCTTTTTGCCCGAGCCGGGGTCCGGCTCGGGCAAGGTATTCGTGTGGTAATGTGTTGAGCACAGCAACAACCATAACAACAAGAAGGAAGTATCATGTTTAAGTCTTTTTTCCCAAAGCCGGGGCCTTTTTTCCTGTCGGCATTTATTTGGGCACTGATCGCAGTCGTGTTCTGGCTGGCGGGCGGCGGTGCATGGCTGACACGCATCGTGGGGGCGACAGGCGAGGTGCCGATTAGCGCGGCGCGCTTCTGGTCGTTCAGCTATCTGCTGTTTTATGCCTATTACGCGCTGTGCGTCGGGCTGTTTGCGCTGTTCTGGTTTAATTATTCCCCTCATCGCTGGCAGACGTGGTCCATTCTCGGAACGTCGCTGATTATTTTTGTCACCTGGTTTCTGGTCGAAGTGAGCGTAGCCATTAACGCGTGGTATGCCCCGTTCTACGATCTCATCCAGAAAGCGCTGAGCGCCCCTAACAGGGTGCCAATTGGCGAGCTTTATAATCAGTTAAAAATTTTTATGGGCATTGCGATGATCGCTGTCACCGTGGCGGTGCTGAATAATTTCTTCGTTAGCCATTACGTCTTCCGCTGGCGTACGGCGATGAACGAATTTTACATGACCCACTGGGAGCGTCTGCGCCATATTGAAGGTGCTGCTCAGCGTGTTCAGGAAGACACCATGCGTTTTGCGTCAACGCTTGAGGATATGGGCGTCAGCCTGCTTAATGCCATCCTGAAACTGTTTGCGTTCTTACCGATTCTGGTCGCCCTTTCTCCCCATATTTCAGCATTGCCGATTGTCGGACATTTACCGTACGGCCTGCTCATCCCGGCGCTGATTTGGTCGCTTATGGGCACAGGCCTGCTTGCCGTCGTCGGGATTAAGCTGCCGGGCTTAGAGTTTAAGAATCAGCGTGTGGAAGCGGCCTATCGTAAGGAACTGGTCTACGGAGAGGACGACCCAACGCGCGCTGCGCCCCCGACGATAAAAGAGCTGTTCCGCAACGTCCGTTTCAACTATTTCCGGCTCTATTTCCACTACATGTATTTCAATATTGCCCGTATTTTCTATCTGCAGGTCGATACTGTTTTTGGACTATTCCTGTTGTTCCCGTCTATTGTTGCGGGAACAATCACGCTGGGCTTACTGACCCAGATTACCAACGTGTTCGATCAGGTCAGAAACTCGTTCCAGTATCTGATCAACTCCTGGACCACGCTGGTGGAGCTGATGTCCATCTACAAACGTCTGCGCAGCTTTGAACATGAGCTGGACGATCGGGACCTGCAGGAAGTCACCAACACATTTAGCTAATACAGGGAGTTGCTATGTCTTTTGCCGTACCGCGTGCGTTACCGCTGTCCTTGCTGGCTGCCCTCGTTCTGGCGGGCTGTGCCGAAAAAGGGGCTGCTCCGCTTAAAAAGGGCGAGAAGCCCGTGGATGTCGCAAGCGTTGTGCGGCAAAAAATGCCCGCCAGCGTGAAGGATCGCAATGCGTGGGCGGATGCGCTGGCAAAAACCTTTGAAAGCCAGAAGATTGCCCCAACCGAGGAGAATATCTGCTCGGTGCTGGCGGTGGCGCAGCAGGAGTCGATGTACCAGTCAGACCCGGTGGTGCCGGGTCTTAACAAAATTGCCTGGAAAGAGATCGACCGCCGCGCGGAATCGATGCATATCCCGGTATTCCTCGTGCATACCGCGCTGAAAATCACTTCGCCAAACGGCAAAAGCTACAGCGAGCGGCTGGACACGGTGAAAACCGAAAAACAGCTCAGCGCCATCTTTGATGATTTCATTAACATGGTGCCGATGGGGCAGAAACTGTTTGGCTCACTGAACCCGGTTCACACCGGCGGCCCGATGCAGGTGAGCATTGCGTTTGCCGAGAAGCATACCGACGGCTACCCGTGGGAAATTGACGGTACGGTGCGTCAGGAGGTCTTCTCCCTGCGCGGCGGGCTATGGTTCGGCACGTATCATCTGCTGAACTATCCGGCGAACTACAGCGAGCCCTTGTACCGCTTCGCAGACTTTAACGCGGGCTGGTATGCCAGCCGTAACGCGGCGTTTCAGAGCGCGGTTAGCCGCGCAAGCGGCGTCAAGCTGGCGCTGGACGGCGATCTTATCGCCTACGGCAGCAGCGAGGCGGGAAGCACCGAGCGGGCGATCCGGAAATTATCGACAACGCTTGATATGAGCAACAGCGACATTCGCCGTCAGCTTGAGAAAGGCGACAGCCTGGCATTTGAGAAAACGGATCTCTACAAGAAAGTGTTTGCGCTTGCCGATAAGAAGAGTGGGAAGACGTTGCCGAGGGCAATTCTGCCGGGGATTCAGCTGGAAAGCCCGAAGATCACGCGTAACCTGACCACCGCATGGTTCGCAAAACGCGTGGACGATCGCCGGGCTCGCTGTATGGGGCTTTAATGGCGACGACGAAAGCGCAGGACGAGCGCGACAACGCCTAAAATCATACACCCCGCGAGGAAGGGAACGAGGCCAAACAGCGTGCTCACGCCAAACCCGATTTCAACCCGCGGGCGTCCGTTATCCTGCACCTGCATCAGGTGTTCATAAACGCCCGGCGCGTGCACCAGCATATTAAGCAGCTGGGAGCCAGCCCAGAAGCAGAACAGGACAAACAGGGCATACGCGATATTACCCGCCGTGGAGGTTTTTGGTTTGCCGCCAAAAATCGGTTTCGACAATGTAAAGTCAGCCATGTTGACCTCCCGAAATATCACTCTGTTTTAATACGCGTCTTACGGGGTGAGTTTGACAGGTCATCGCATTTGTCAATATCAGAATCGTAGTAATTTTCGCTCAGGATTTCTCCTGGATTGTTGATTTCTGCTGCATGTCACAATTTGTTAACTTAAATGAAACTGCACCGCATTTCAGAATTTCCGCATCTGCCACAGACCTGGCGGTGAAACTGTGAGAGGATGTCTTTTTTTCCTGCCGGAGTTGTTATGAAGCTCACGTCCAAACTTCGCCGTGACTGGCACTACTACGCCTTTGCAATCGGGCTGATCTTTATTCTTAACGGCGTCGTGGGGCTGTTGGGATTTGAAGCAAAAGGCTGGCAAACCTATGCCGTGGGCCTGGTGACCTGGGTTATCAGTTTCTGGCTGGCAGGGCTGATAATCCGCCGCCGTCCGGAAGAGACGACAGCGGAGGAGACGGCTAAGGGTGCCGATTAGCCGTTAACGGAACTTTTCAGGGCGCTGTCGGCTGCATGACGCTCCAGCGCCAGCTCGATCAGGCGGGTGATCAGCTCAGAGTAGCCAAGCCCGCTGGCCTGCCACAGTTTAGGATACATGCTGATATTGGTGAAACCCGGCAGCGTGTTGATTTCATTGATCACCACCTCGTTCTCCGGCGTCAGGAACACGTCCACGCGCGCCATGCCGCTGCAGCCGAGCGTCTGATAGGCCTTAATGGCGATCGCCCGGATCTTATCGTTGATGGCCGGATCGATATCCGCAGGAACAACAACCTGGGCGCCTTTATCATCAATATATTTGGTGTCGTACGAGTAGAAGTCGCTGTTTAAGACCACTTCACCGCAGGTGCTGGCCTGTGGGAAATCGTTGCCCAGCACCGCGCACTCAATTTCGCGG
The DNA here is from genome assembly GCF_014895915.1 of Enterobacter cloacae complex sp. P13B. Classification (NCBI taxonomy): domain Bacteria; kingdom Pseudomonadati; phylum Pseudomonadota; class Gammaproteobacteria; order Enterobacterales; family Enterobacteriaceae; genus Enterobacter; species Enterobacter cloacae complex sp. P13B. Next base: position 223,430 of record NZ_JADBQN010000005.1, on the reverse strand, counting down.
CCTTTGATCCCCTGCTCAACCACCACTTTATGGTCGAACTCAAACGCCAGACGGACGGCTTGCGTGAACTCTGCTTCGGTGGTGACTTTGCTGACGCCCACGGAGGAGCCCTGGTTGGCTGGCTTCACAAACAGCGGCAGACCCAGTTCAGCGCTAATTTGCGCGAAGCTGTGCTTGTCGCGGTTGGCGCGGGTGAGCGTCACGAACGGCGCGATATTCAGCCCGGCATCGCGCAGCAGGCGTTTGGTGACGTCTTTGTCCATGCAGGCGGCGGAGCCCAGCACATCCGAGCCCACGAACGGCAGGTTGGCCATGCGTAACATTCCCTGCAGGGAACCGTCTTCGCCGAGGGTGCCGTGCACGATGGGGAAGACCACGTCGATCTGGGCGAGAGCCTGCGCGTTGCCGGCGTCGATGAGCTGACCCTTCACGACGCCGGGTACGGTGGCGACGCTAATTTCCGAAGGATTAAGGGCGATGTGTGCCGGATCGTTGGAATTCAGCAGATACTGGCTGGCATCGTTAACATGCCACTGGCCCTGTTTATCAATGCCCAACAGCACCACGTCGAAACGGCTTTTATCGATCGCATCGACGATATTTTTAGCCGATTGCAATGACACCTCGTGCTCCGCTGATTTTCCCCCAAAGACAATACCTACGCGCTGCTTTGCCATCTCACTCTCTTCCAGTCTGACGAAAAGCCAATAACATACCACGATGCCCTGCGGGTTTCGCGGCCTTCTGCCATAATGTTTTGGGGAACAGTGAGGGGGGAGAGTGAAAGGAAAAACGCTGCTGACCATTTTCATCCTTGGGGCAATCGCAACGGCGGGCTATCGCTGGCTGCCGTCTTACTACAACCCTTTCACGCCGCTGAACCTGGACGACCCGCCTGGCCGCATTACCCAGTATAAGCTGCGGCACTTAACGCCCGAAGCCTGCGCGAGCCTGTTAGCGCAGGCTAATCAAACAAACCTGATCCGCACCCAGGCGGTAGCTGACAGCGGCGGGGAATGCCCGCTGAACAACGTCGTGCGCGTGCGTAACTTTGGCCCGGTGAGCCTGAACGGCAGTTTTCTTGCCAGCTGTCCGCTGGCGCTCAGCTCAGCCCTGTTTGTCAGCCAGCAGGCCCGGCCCCTGACTAAACGCTTTACCGGCAGTGAACTGACGCGCATTGAGCACCTCGGCAGCTTTGCCTGCCGCAATATCTACCACCGGCCCGATGCGCGGCGCAGCGAGCATGCCACGGCAGAGGCGCTGGATATCGCCGCTTTTCGGCTGGCGAACGGAGAGCGCGTTACGGTACTTAACGGCTGGAAATCGGCAAAAACGCAGCCCTGGCTGAAGGCTCTGCTGGCGGCAAGCTGCGGTTACTACGGAAACGGTCTTGGGCCGGAATATAACGCGGCGCACGCCAGCCATTTTCATCTGGGAATGCGCGGCTTTGGTCTCTGCCGCTGAAGCATAATCTTCCGCCAGAAAATGGATGAATTGTGACTTATTTCACAAATATGATGACTGGGAAGATAAAACACCAAAGTCAGCGAGGCCGCATCTCTGGTGCGACGTTAAGACGCGTAACTTGCTAATCTGACGGCGAATTCGCCTAAAAATGAAGACTATTTCTGTATGGAATCCTGGAAAGTTAATCTCATCTCGGTCTGGTTCGGCTGCTTCTTCACCGGGCTTGCCATCAGCCAGATCCTGCCGTTCCTGCCGCTGTACGTGTCACAGCTGGGGGTCAGCTCCCACGAAGCGCTGTCCATGTGGTCCGGGCTGACGTTCAGCGTCACGTTTCTGGTCTCCGCCATTGTGTCACCGATGTGGGGCAGCCTGGCGGATCGGAAAGGGCGCAAGCTGATGCTGCTGCGCGCCTCCCTCGGGATGGCGATTGCTATTCTGCTCCAGGCCTTCGCCACCAACGTCTGGCAGCTGTTTTTCCTGCGGGCGGTGATGGGGCTGACGTCTGGGTATATTCCCAACGCCATGGCGCTGGTTGCCTCTCAGGTGCCGCGCGAGCGCAGCGGCTGGGCGCTGAGTACGCTCTCCACTGCCCAGATCAGCGGCGTTATCGGCGGCCCGCTGCTGGGAGGCTTTTTGGCTGACCATGTCGGTCTGCGCGCGGTATTCATCATCACCGCAATCCTGCTGGTGATCAGCTTTCTGGTTACGCTCTTTCTTATCAAAGAGGGGGGCCGCCCCGTTATCAGTAAATCTGAGCGCCTGAGCGGCAAGGCCGTCTTCGCCTCGCTGCCATACCCGGGACTTGTGATTAGCCTGTTTGTCACCACCATGGTGATCCAGCTCTGCAACGGTTCGGTCGGCCCGATTCTGGCGCTGTTTATCAAGTCGATGGAGCCGGACAGCAACAATATCGCCTTTCTCAGCGGCATGATTGCCGCCGTGCCGGGCGTCTCCGCGCTGATCTCTGCCCCGCGTCTGGGAAAACTGGGCGACAGGATCGGCACGGCTCGCATCCTGATGGCGACGCTGATATTTGCGGTGGTGCTCTTTTTCGCCATGTCGTTTGTTACCTCTCCGCTTCAGCTGGGCGTGCTGCGGTTTTTACTCGGCTTTGCGGATGGCGCTATGTTGCCCGCCGTACAGACATTGCTGGTCAAATATTCCAGCGACCAGGTCACGGGGCGTATTTTTGGCTATAACCAGTCGTTTATGTATTTAGGCAACGTCGCCGGTCCGCTTATTGGTGCGTCCGTTTCTGCAATGGCGGGTTTTCGCTGGGTATTTGCCGCGACGGCGATTGTCGTTTTAATCAATATTATCCAGCTGGCTATTGCCCTGCGTCGCCGCAGGCAATTAGCGGAGGCGAAATCAGCGAAATAATCTTTTCGCAGATGTATTATATATTCTTATGGTAGCCGCATTTTTATATAACAAAATGCGGCGTTTTTTTATAGGAAAACGTTTCGCTGAAAAGATCGCTGCGCTAATTTGGCGGCAATGTCACTTTTGCATAAGATAATACTTTTCTCCGCTTTGCATATTTCATTCCTGGTGTTAATTTCAGGGGAAATCCCATAAGGAAATAGCACGATGAAAAATCTCATTGCTGAGTTGCTGGTTAAGCTTGCACAAAAGGAAGAGGAGTCGAAAGAGCTGGTCGCCCAGGTCGAAGCGCTGGAAATAGTTGTCACCGCGCTGCTGCGGCAGATGGCAACATCGGATCAGCAGGCGTTAATTGAAAGCATTGAAGGAGCGCTGGATAAGGCGCGGCCCGATACGCAGGTTCCGCCAGAAGATGCCGAGTTGCTGCAGCAATACGTAAAGAAGCTGTTGAGGCATCCGCGCAGTTAAGCCGTTACTGACATGTCATAGGATTGTCATGCAGGATGCCTGGAGTCGCTCTGTTTTATTTTTGTATTTGTACATGAAGAAAATAAATTGAAACAGAGCGCGCTTTTTAGCGCGTTACATTCCCTGTTAATTACCCCTGCCAGTTATGCTGATACCGTCAATTCCTGCGCGCTGGAACTGAAATGATAAATTCCCGGCCGAAATCACATCTGCCGGGTGGTTTTTTTCCTGTCACGAACCAGACTTACAGGGAATGTTCACAAAAGGATGGTGCAATGAAAACAACATTACTGGTTACTCTGCTCTCCGGCCTGTTCCTGATCTCCTCGGCGAACGCGGAAGAAAAAACATTAACGCCGCAACAGCAACGCATGACCATCTGTAATCAACAGGCGACGTCCCAGAGTCTGAAGGGGGATGCACGTAAAACCTACATGAGCGACTGCCTGAAAAACGGCGCCGCGAAACCCGGCGAAAAAAGCCTGACGCCGCAGCAGCAAAAAATGCGCGAGTGTAATGCGAAAGCAACCGAACAGTCCCTCAAGGGCGACGATCGCAGCAAGTTCATGAGTGCCTGCCTGAAGAAAAAAGTGTAGTTCTAACGGGTGAGCGGCTCCGGCGGCTCACCCGAAATTTCATACTTTCCCCGCAGACCCCCTCTCTATAATTTGGGAAAATGTTTCAGAATATTCCCAAAAATGATGAATGATGACATTTATTACTACAAAAAGCGCATTCGGGAAGAGTGGAGTTTAACCCTTTCTCAGGATGACCCTCACCGTACCGGCATCCAGTTTGCCAGGCGAGCCCGGCTGGCGCGCGTTGTCGGGCTGGCGGCGATGTTTGTCCCGGTGGCGGAAATTCTGGTCAGCCATTTTTTACCCGGCGGCTGGTGGTTGTTGCTGGTGGGGTGGGCATTCATCTGGCCGCACTTTGCCTGGCAGTTATCCTGCCGTGCCGCTTCACCTCATCAGCAGGAAATTTTTAACCTCAAGATGGATGCCGTTATCGCCGGGGTCTGGATCGGCGTGATGGGGATATATGTATTACCCACTGCGGCGCTGGTGATGATGGTGGGGATGAACATGATGGGCTCTGGCGGCTGCCGTCTTTTTATCGCGGGGATCGTGCTCACCCTGCTTACTGCGCTGCTTACGTTACCGCTTGCTGGCAGAGCGCAGCCCTTTAATCCGGGGGCGCTGGAGTGGGGCTTAACGCTTCCTGTCCTTATGCTTTATCCCATGCTGTTTGCCTGGCTTAGCCATCGAATGGCCGTCAGGCTGGCGGAACATAAGCGGCGGCTGGAAATGATGAGCACCCGTGACGGTATGACCGGGGTGTTTAACCGCCGACATTGGGAAATGCTGCTGCGCAATGAATTTGAGCGCTGTCGCCGGAGCCACTGCACCGCCACGATATTGCTGATTGATATCGACCACTTTAAAAACATCAACGATACCTGGGGGCACGACGCAGGCGACAAGGCCATCGTGGCCATTACCCGCCAGCTTCAGATGTCGGTACGGTCAGGCGATGCGATAGGCCGGTTTGGCGGGGATGAGTTCGCGGTGATTATGTCCCAGACGGCCGCTGAAAGCGCCATCGCCGTCATGTCGCGGGTTCACGCGCGGCTGGAAACGCTGTCGTTACCATGTGCGCCGAAGGAGCCTCTGCGCATCAGCGTGGGCGTGGCCCCCTGGGGGCCGCAGTTTGTCCACTATCGGGAATGGTTGAAGGCGGCAGATGTGGCGCTGTATAAGGCGAAAAATGCCGGGCGCGGCCGCACCGAAGTGGCCGCCTGACGCCCGGCCAGACATCAGGATTTACTCAGCTTCTCTGACTTTTCCATGCATTTTGCCATCGCTTCGATAACCGCAGAACGGAACCCGCGTTCTTCCAGCACCCGCACCGCTTCGATGGTGGTACCGGCCGGGGAGCAGACCATATCCTTCAGTTCACCCGGGTGTTTACCGGTCTCCAGCACCATTTTGGCGGAGCCCATCACTGCCTGCGCGGCGAATTTATACGCCTGCGCGCGCGGCATCCCGCCGAGCACGGCGGCGTCCGCCATCGCTTCTAAAAACATGAAAACGTACGCGGGGGCTGAACCGCTCACGCCGACCACCGGATGGATCATGGATTCCGCAATCACTTCCGCCTCGCCGAAGCAGCGGAAAATGTTCAGCACGTCCGCCACCTCTTCTGAAGTCACCAGCGCGTTAGGGGTGACGGAGGTCATACCGGCGTTGACCAGTGAGGGGGTATTCGGCATCGCGCGGACGATTTTACGATCGTGGCCCAGCGCGCGCGCCAGCTGATCGAGCGTCACGCCTGCGGCAATCGACACGACCAGCGTCTCTTTATTCAGGCTGGAGGTGATGTCGCTTAACACTTTGATCATGATGTTCGGCTTAACGGCACCAAAGACGATATCGGCAACCTGGGCCACCTCCTGCGCGCTTTCGGCGGCGTTGATCCCGTATTGATCGCGCAATGCGGCGACGTTATCCGGTGACGGGGTATAAACCCAAATCTGACCCGGCAGAACCTGCCCGCTGGCGATCAGGCCGCCCAGGATGGCTTTGCCCATGTTACCGCAGCCGATAAACCCGATTTTCTTGTCCATCATGATTCTCCGTCATTATGCGTTGTTTTCTCTGATTGATAGCTTAACAACGAAATGCAGGCGACAATAGTCGGCAGAGTCATTATGGGGAGACAACATGGCGATTTGGGTTGATGCGGACGCGTGTCCGAATGTGATTAAAGAGATTTTATTCCGCGCCGCCGAGCGCGTGCAGATGCCGCTGACGCTGGTGGCGAACCAGAATATTCGCGTCCCGCCTTCGCGGTTCATTCGCTCCCTCCGCGTGCCGGCCGGGTTCGACGTGGCAGATAATGAAATTGTTCGTCTGTGCAGCGCGGAAGATCTGGTCATCACCGCCGATATTCCGCTGGCGGCGGAAGTGCTGGAGAAAGGGGCGGCGGCGCTCAATCCGCGCGGCGAGCGTTATTCGCCTTCAACCATTCGGGAAAAACTCACTATGCGTGATTTTATGGATACGATGCGGGCCAGCGGCGTGCAGACCGGTGGACCGGACAGCCTGTCCCAGCGCGATCGCCAGCAGTTTGCTGCTGAACTGGATAAATGGCTGCTGGAAGTGAAGCGCCGTACGGCGTAATGATAATTATTGTCAATATGTGGTACAGTGTGGCCTCCACAGGGTTGTCATCCCGTACCGCTTTGCAGTAAAGTATTCGACACATCTTCTGCAATTATTTCTTTACACTCTTCAGCCATTCGGCATCAAGGGGAACACCTGGCTATGACCCAACCCATCTTTTTAGTTGGCCCCCGCGGCTGTGGGAAAACCACCGTTGGCGTGGAACTGGCACGCGCGTGTCATCGTCAGTTTGTTGATACCGACCACTGGCTGCAGACCGAGGCCGGCAAAACCATCGCAGACATCGTGGAGCAAGAGGGATGGGAAAGCTTTCGCGCCCGCGAAACGGCCGCGCTGAAAGCGGTAACCACGCCGTCAGCCGTCATTGCGACGGGAGGCGGTATTGTTCTGGCCGAATGTAATCGTCACTTTATGCGCGAAAAAGGCATTGTGATCTATCTCTGCGCGCCGGTGGCGGCTCTGGTAGGGCGACTTGAAGCATTTCCTGAAGAGGGACAACGCCCGGCGCTGACGTCACGACCACTCAGCGAAGAGGTGAGCGAAGTGCTGGCCGAGCGTGATGCCCTCTACCGTGAAGCGGCACACCATGTCGTGGATGCCTCTGCGGCCCCGGAAGATGTGGTAATTCAGATTATTACCGCCCTGCGTCTGGCGTGTGCCAGCTAACCGCCGTCTATACTGATAGCTCAGACATAAAAAAAGGATGAGCTATGCCAACCAGACCTCCCTATCCGCGCGAAGCACGTATTGTTACCGTTGAAAAAGGCAATGGCGACCAGACCGTCACTTGGTACCAGCTGCGTGCCGATCACCCCAAACCGGACTCGCTGATCAGTGAACATGAGACTGAACAGGAAGCGCTGGATGCCAAACGGCGCTACGAAGATCCCGAAAAGTCGTGAATGTTTTCCTAAACGCTCCAATACCGTGCCTGAATCACACTTTTTACTCATCGCAAATGTTAAGCAGGAGTTAATATTTAGTTATTACAGGTAGCTCCGTTATCGGCAGGCGATCTTTACATTTCAGGGCTGAGATCGCCTGCTACGCTTGGTGCTGTTTTGTTGAAAAAACGAACTGTACAGCGTAGAGAGCCTGTACCTGTGGATACGTTTTTGTAGTGATGGAAGGCGAAGAAGATGAAGGCAACGTTGGCGATCCTCACCATTGGTGTGGTCCCTGTAAGCGAAGTGTTACCGCTCTTAACCGAGCATGTATCTGAACAACAGATCACGCATCTCAGCCTGCTGGGTAAGATGAGCCGGGAAGAGGTCATGGAAGACTACGCTGTAGAGGCGGGGGAGGATCCCCTGGCGACGTTATTAAGCGACGGTAAACTGGCGCATGTTTCTCGGCAGAAAATTGAGCGTTCGCTGCAGGCAGTAATAGAAGTACTCGATAATCAGCAATATGACGTTATTTTGCTGATGAGCACCGCCCCCATTAAGGGGCTCATCGCGCGCAATGCGATTTTGCTTGAGCCGATGCGCATTATTCCTCCGCTGGTAGCCTCCATTGTTGACGGGCATCAGGTGGGGGTCATTGTGCCCATCGAGGAGCTTATGGACAACCAGGAAGCAAAGTGGCACGTGCTCGAAAAAACGCCCCTGTATGCGCTGGCAAACCCCTTCTGGGACAGCGAGGCTAAACTCATTGCTGCCGGGAAGGAGCTGCTGGAGAGAGGGGCGGATGTATTGATTCTGGACTGTCTTGGTTTTCACCAGCATCACCGGGATTTACTGCAAAAGGCGCTGGACGTGCCGGTGCTGTTATCCAACGTTCTGATGGCTCGCCTGGCTTCAGAACTTCTGACGTAATGATTTTGCGTGACAGGTGATGAGCATGGCCCCTATAGTGAATTTTTATCTCTGAATATAAGGGCCAGTTCATGCTTCAAAGTAACGAATACTTTTCCGGTAAAGTGAAATCCATCGGTTTTACCAGCAGCAGCACTGGCCGCGCCAGTGTGGGCGTTATGGCTGAAGGGGAATACACCTTTGGCACGGCGGAAGCGGAAGAGATGACGGTGGTCAGCGGCGCGCTGAACGTCTTACTGCCGGGTGAAACGGAATGGAAAGTTTACGCTGCCGGGCAAGTTTTCAACGTCCCTGGCCACAGCGAATTTCATTTGCAGGTCGCTGAACCGACCTCTTATCTGTGCCGCTACCTGAAATAATCTTCTTTCCTCTCCCCTTTGGGGAGAGGATCAGGGTGAGGGGAAATTATCTCTGCGCTTCGCCGCCGAGACCTTCCACCAGATTCTGAATTAACGCGGCCAGTTCGCCGGTCATCAGGATAAAGTCCGCGTCAAAGCGCTGGGCGTAATCTTCCCGGTCGATATCTTCGTTTTGATCGCGCAGCTCGTCGCAGAACTTCAGACGCTTCACGGAACCGTCGTCGCACATCACGAACTGAATGCGCTGCTGCCAGTCGAGCGCCAGTTTGGTGACCACTTTGCCCGCTTCAATGTGTACGGCGATCTCGTCGCTCACCAGATCCTGCTTTTTCGCGCGGATCACGCCGCCATCTTCCAGCAGGGCTTTCAGCTCGGCTTCGTCCAGAATCTGGAAACCTTGCGCCGCGGTACCGCTGCGGACCCACTCGGTCAGGGTCAGCTCAATCGGCGTTTCCAGCGCCAGCGGTACGACCGGTAAAGAGCCGATGCTTTTACGCAGCAGGGCCAGCGTATCTTCCGCTTTTTTGGCGCTGGCGCAGTCCACCATGATCAGCCCGTTAACGGTATCGATCCACATCATCGTCTGGCTGAAGCGGCTGAAGGCGCGCGGCAGCAGAGAGTGCAGCACTTCATCCTTCAGCGAATCTTTTTCGGTTTTTTTCAGCTTGCGGCCCTGCTCGGCTTCCAGCTTGAAAATTTTTGCTTCAAGCGCCTGCTTAACCACCGGCGTGGGCAGAATTTTCTCTTCTTTGCGGGCGCAGACGATGATTTGACCCGTGCTGCTGGCGTGGGTCAGTGCATCGCTTTGCGAACCCATTGGCGGAACCCAACCGGTTTTCGCCATATCCTGGCTACCGCAAGGGGAAAAGCTATAAGCGGCTAACTGTTTTTCCATCTCTTCTGCGCGCAGCGAAACGTCGCGGCTGAGACGGTAAACCATCAAATTTTTGAACCACAGCATGATAATTTCCACGGCCTTGTCGTTAAATCAGCGGGCATGATAACGAATTGTCGCATCGCTTGCATTGCTAATCGGGAAGCGTGCTTCTACTCTGTTGATAATCAAAATAATGAGGAGAGTCTTGTGCGTATTGGGATTGATTTGGGCGGCACCAAAACAGAAGTCATCGCATTAAGCGAGCAGGGGGAACAGCTGTTCCGCCACCGTCTGCCGACGCCGCGCGATGATTATCACCAGACGATCGAGACGATTGCCCGGCTGGTTGATATGGCCGAGCAGGCGACGGGCGAGAGGGGCACGGTCGGGATGGGGATCCCCGGCTCCATTTCGCCTTATACGGGTGTGGTGAAAAATGCCAACTCCACCTGGCTCAACGGTCAGCCGTTTGATAAAGATTTGAGCCAGCGTCTGAACCGGGAAGTGCGTCTGGCGAATGACGCTAACTGCCTGGCGGTCTCTGAGGCCGTTGATGGTGCAGCCGCAGGAGCGCAGACCGTGTTTGCGGTGATTATCGGTACCGGCTGCGGCGCGGGCGTGGCCTTTGGTGGACGTTCACATATCGGCGGCAACGGCACGGCGGGTGAGTGGGGGCACAACCCGCTGCCGTGGATGGATGAAGATGAACTCAAATACCGCGCCGAGGTACCGTGCTACTGCGGCAAGCAGGGCTGTATCGAGACGTTTATCTCCGGCACCGGTTTTGCAACCGACTACCACCGCCTGAGCGGCCAGCCGCTCAAGGGGAACGAGATTATGCGTTTGGTGGAAGAACAGGATCCGGTGGCCGAACTGGCGCTCAGCCGCTACGAAATGCGTCTGGCGAAATCGCTGGCGCACGTAGTGAACATTCTCGATCCGGACGTGATTGTGCTCGGCGGTGGCATGAGCAACGTTGACCGGCTGTACGCCACGGTACCAAATCTGGTGAAACAGTGGGTCTTCGGCGGCGAGTGCGAAACCCCGATCCGCAAAGCCGTCCACGGCGACTCCAGCGGCGTGCGCGGCGCGGCGTGGTTATGGCCGGAGTAAACGCAAAACGGCAACTTGCGTTGCCGTTTTTGATGTTTAGAGGGCCAGGGAGAGGGCACCAGACCGAATCGACCCAACACTCACCCCACCGCAAACTCCCTGTCCAGCCTGCTATACCCCAGTCCGTTGATCTTCTTCACCTTGATCTGCACCGGAATGCGCTCTTTCATCGCCTCGACGTGGCTAATCACCCCGATGGTTTTCCCGGTGGCGTTCAGCGCGTCGAGCGCATCCAGCGCGGTATCCAGCGTTTCACTGTCGAGCGTGCCGAATCCCTCATCCAGGAACAGGGAATCAATCCGCGTTTTGTGACTGACCAGGTCAGAAAGCGCTAACGCCAGCGCAAGGCTGACCAGGAAGCTCTCGCCGCCGGAGAGCGTGCGCGTATCGCGCACCGCATCGGCCTGCCAGGTGTCGACCACTTCCAGCTCCAGCGCCTCGCTGGCCTTACGCTGTAGGAGATAACGGCCGTGCAGGCGGTTAAGCTGCTGGTTTGCGAGCCAGACCAGGTTATCCAGCGTCAGCCCCTGAGCGAACTTGCGGAATTTGTCGCCGGAGCTGGAGCCGATCAGCGCGTTGAGATAGCCCCAGTCGTCGGCCTGGCGCGCGGCCTCTTCAATTTGCAGCATTAACGCCTGCTGATGCTGGCGGTTATCGCTGTCCTGCTTAAGCTGCTGGCGGATCTCGCCCTGATGCGTGGTGTTCTCACGAAGCCGTTGCGCCAGCTGCTGCAGCTGGCTTTGCAGGGTAGACGCATCCGCGTCAAGTTCTTCCGGGCGCAGCGCAAGGTGCGCCTGCAGCTGCTGATTAGCCTGGCCGGAAAGGGCCGCGGCCTGCTGTATCTGGTTTTCAAGCGACTGTTTCAGCTGTTCGAGGCGGCGAACAGCATCGTCATCCAGCAGCGCGGCAAGGAACGCATCCCGATCGGCAAAACAGCTTACTAAGAGCGCCGCGGTGAACTGCGTCTGCGATTGCTGCAGGCGCTCGCGCTCCAGCGCCTCCTGCTGCTGCAGGGCGGCGAGCTGGCTTTGCAGCGACACGCATTCATTATGGATGTCGCGCCAGTCATCAGGAATGGCCGGCTCAGCCTCTTCGCCGTGTGTTGCCGGAAGCGTGTCGAGCAGCGGCTTCAGCGCGCTCACGCGTTCCTGAAGCACGCCGTGCTGCGTTTGCTTCTCCTGCCAGTGGGCAAATTCCGCTTCGCGGGCGTGCAGCCAGTCGGCTTCATTGCCCTCTTCGGGAACGCTAAGCGAGAGCGCGAGAAGGGTATGTTCCAGCGCCTGGCGCGTTGCCGTGCGCTGCTGCTGATACTGGCGTTCCTGCGCCTCCTGCTCGTTCAGCTGGTTTTGCAGGTTCAGACGCTGGCTGAGCTGGTAAAGCTGGTGCTCGTAGTGTTCCTGCTCGTGCAGCCATGGCGCGATATCCTCCTGAATATTCAATGCGATATTCAAAGACGCGCACGCCTCCAGCCACGCTTTAGTAAGTGCTTGCTCTTCCTGAGAAAGCGTCTGCGCTTCGTCTGTCTCACGCTGGATCTGTTGAGCCAGAGCATTAACCTGTCCCAGCACCAGCAGGCCTTCCTCTTTAAGCGCGGCGACCTCTTTTTCGAGTGCATCACGGCGACGCTGGTTATCCGTCAGCTCAAGCGACCGGTAGGTCTCCACGGCAGGATGCTCGTGGGAGCCGCACAGCGGGCAGGGTTTGCCTGCCTCAAGCCGTGAGCGATAGCTTTCCAGATTTTTAATCGTCGCTTCACGTTCGCAAAGGGCTTTCAGGTCCAGATAGTGCTGGTGTTTCTCTTTGTACTGCTGGCGGCGCAGCGCCAGGGTTTCATTGAGCTTTCTCTGCTCCGCCTGGGCTTTCTGCACGCTTTCACCGTTCTGGCTAAGGCGCTTTTGCAGCGGCTGATAGCGGGCATGCAGCGACGTCAGCTGCTGGCGCAGCGTGCGGGACCGGGACTGCTGCTCCATGGCCGCGCTGACCTCATCCGCCGTCAGCGTCAGCGTATTTTCCGGCATCTCAGCCAGCTTCTGACGTAGCTCAGTCATCCGCGCAGCAAGCGCGACGAGCTGACTTTTGTCACGGTTTAGCTGTGAGAACTGGGCGCGCCAGCCGGCAATTTCCTGGCCCAGCAGGCGATAACGCTCATTCTCCGTCAGCCACTGCGCCAGCGCCGACAGTTCGGCCTGTAGCCGCTCATGGGTACGCAGGGCGGTATTGCGGATCCGCGCGCGCAGTGCGGTTTTGGTCTGTAAGCGAGTATTTACTTCGTTAATTCGCTGCTGGGTTTGCGTCAGACGTGCGGTTTGCTCCTGCTGATGCTCCCAGAGCGGACGAAGCTGGGCGGCGGGCTGGGCAAGCTGGAGTTTTGCCAGTTCCGGCGCCGCGTTCGCCTGCGCCTGTTGCGCCTGCTGCTGCAGGGCGGCAACGCGCTGCTGCTCCCGCACGAGCTCGTCATGACGCGTAAGCCACTGAAAATCTCTCTGTTGGCTTTGCTGCTGGGCCAGCAGGGTTTTCTCTTCGTCAGTAAGTGCCTGCAAACTTTGCTGCAACTGCTGCTGTTGTTCTTCGCTGAGCAGCACGACACCCGCCGCCTGCGCCTCGCATTTTTCCAGCACGCTGCGGGCGGCTTTGTGTTTCTCAAACACCATCGCGGAAATCTGGCCGTAGATTTCGGTGCCGGTGAGTTCTTCCAGCAGTTCTGCGCGGTCGGCAGGTTTGGCATTCAGGAAGGCGGCAAATTGCCCCTGCGAGAGCAGCATTGAGCGGGTAAAACGGCCGTAGTCCAGCCCGGTGAGCGCCGCGGTTTGCTCCAGTTTATCCGACACCTTATCGGCCAGAATCTTGCCATCCTCGCAGCGGGCCAGCTCCACGCGCGGTGCCTGCAAGTTCCCGTCCGGCTGGTTGCGCGCCCGGTTCTGGCTCCAGAAGGCGCGATAGGCAACGCCTTTCACCTCAAATTCCACTTCCGCCAGGCACTCGGCGGTATCGCGCGTCATCAGATCGTTTTGCGCCTGAGAGACCTTATTCAGGCGCGGGGTTTCGTGGTAGAGCGCCAGGCAGATGGCATCGAGCAGGGTGGTTTTACCCGCGCCGGTTGCGCCAGTGATGGCAAACAGACCGTTGCTGGCAAAAGGCTCCGCAGTGAAGTCAATTTTCCACTCGCCCTTGAGGGAGTTGAGATTTTTCAGGCGCAGGCTCAGAATTTTCATGCGTTTTCTTCCTCGTCATTGAGGGCGTGCAGAGTATGGCTGAACAGCTCGTTGAGCCTGACGCGCTTTGCATCATCGATCTCTTCCTGCGACAGTCGGCGCTCGAACACCTCTTCTACGCGCAGTTCGCTAAGCGTTTCGCGCTGGGCGCCGAGCAGAATTTTCTCGCGCTGCTCGCGGCTGCGGCGCACCAGCAGCACCTCAACCGGCAACTCTTCGGTCAGCGCCTGAATTTTCCGCTGCATATCGTGCAGGTAGTCATCGGTGGTGATTTCAATATCCAGCCAGACGGGCGGGTTAAGCTCAGCGCCGCGCCACTGCTCAAGCTGGGCGGTGATGGCAGCCAGATCGCCCTTCAGCACCGCCAGCGGCTGGGTGACCGGCACTTCCAGCGTCTCGACGGCGTTGAGTTTGCCCTCATCAAAGCTCACCAGATGCACGGATTTGGCTTTTCCGGTTTCATCGAAGCTGAGCGAAATAGGGGAGCCACAGTAGCGGATATGCTCGCAGCCGCCGATGACCTGGGCGCGGTGAATGTGCCCGAGCGCGATGTAGTCCGCGGGCGGGAAGTTTTGCGCCGGAAAGGCGTCCAGCGTACCGATATAGATCTCGCGGACTGCGTCACTTTTGCTGGCCCCGACGGTAGTGAGGTGCCCGGTGGCAATGACCGGAATGGCCTGTTCACCGCGCAGGGCACAGGCTTCCGCGTGCTGCTGGTGATAATAGTCGGTGATGGCCTGCAATAAATGCTGCTGCTTTTCCGCTCCCGACAGTCCCGCCTGGCTTTGCACGATGTCGCGCGGACGTAAAAAGGGAATCGGGCACAGTACCGCGCCCGGCGACCCGTCGCGTTTTTTCAGGATCTGCGGCGCGTGCCCGGCGCTGGCGACCACGGTGGTATTGAGAAACGCCAGGATATCGCGGGATTCATTGAGCGTGGCGACGGAGTCATGGTTACCGGCGACAATCACCAGATGACAGCCGGTCTGCTGCAGGTTGACCACGAAGCGGTTATACAGTTCACGCGCATAGCTCGGCGGCGAACCGGTATCAAAAATGTCACCCGCCACAATAATGGCATCCACCTCGTGCGCCTGGGCCGTTTCCAGAAGCCAGTTTAGGAACGCTTCATGTTCAGCCGCACGGCTTTTGCTGTAAAAATTTTGACCCAGATGCCAGTCCGAGGTGTGAAGTATGCGCATAGGAGATCCGTGGCGAAAAACGATGCGGGCGATTATAAACTGTCAGTGTGAGGAAAATAACCGCTGTAATAAAACAACAGTTTGCCATTTATAGTGGTACTGTTTTTCATAAATCTGTCATAAATCTGACGCATAATGGCGCCGCATTACAAACTTGTAACTTAAATAAGATAAGACAGGGCAAAGTATGGCGAGACGTATTCTGGTCGTAGAAGATGAAGCTCCAATTCGTGAAATGGTGTGCTTCGTGCTCGAACAAAATGGCTTCCAGCCGGTTGAAGCGGAAGATTATGACAGCGCGGTGAACCAGCTGAATGAACCCTGGCCCGATCTGATTCTGCTTGACTGGATGTTGCCCGGCGGCTCCGGACTGCAGTTTATCAAACATCTGAAGCGTGAAGCGCTGACCCGCGACATCCCGGTGGTGATGCTCACGGCGCGCGGAGAGGAAGAGGATCGCGTGCGCGGTCTGGAGACCGGCGCGGACGATTACATTACCAAGCCTTTCTCCCCGAAAGAGCTGGTTGCCCGCATTAAGGCCGTCATGCGCCGTATTTCCCCGATGGCGGTCGAAGAGGTGATCGAGATGCAGGGCCTCAGCCTTGACCCAACGTCACACCGCGTGATGACCGGCGAAAATCCCCTCGACATGGGGCCTACCGAATTTAAACTCCTGCACTTCTTTATGACCCATCCGGAACGCGTTTACAGCCGCGAGCAGTTGCTGAATAACGTCTGGGGAACTAACGTGTATGTCGAAGACCGGACGGTTGACGTACATATTCGCCGCCTGCGAAAAGCGCTGGAACTGAGCGGCCACGATCGCATGGTACAGACGGTCCGCGGTACGGGTTATCGTTTCTCGACCCGTTTCTGAATAATGACAGGAGTGTGACGCGTGCTGGAACGTCTGTCATGGAAAAGGCTCGTCTTTGAACTGATCTTATGCTGTATTCCGGCCCTTCTTCTGGGGGCCTTACTTGGGCATCTGCCGTGGTTTCTGCTGGCGGCGGTCACCGGGCTGTTAGCCTGGCATTTCTGGAACCTGCTGCGTCTCTCCTGGTGGCTGTGGGTGGACCGCAGTATGACCCCGCCGCCGGGAAGCGGCAGCTGGGAGCCGCTGCTGTACGGCCTGCACCAGATGCAGATGCGTAATAAAAAGCGTCGCCGCGAGCTGGGAAGCCTGATCAAACGCTTTCGCAGCGGCGCAGAGTCGCTGCCGGATGCGGTGATCCTGACGACTGAAGAAGGAACTATTTTCTGGTGTAACGGGCTTGCGCAACAGCTGCTGGGCCTGCGCTGGCCGGACGACAATGGTCAGAACATCCTCAACCTTCTGCGTTATCCCGAGTTCACGCTGTACCTGAAAAAGCGTGATTTCACCCGTCCCCACAATCTGAAGCTGAATAACGGCCGCCATCTGGAAATCCGCGTGATGCCCTACAGCGATCGCCAGTGGCTGATGGTGGCGCGCGACGTGACCCAGATGCACCAGCTGGAAGGGGCGCGTCGTAACTTCTTCGCCAACGTCAGCCACGAACTACGCACCCCGTTGACCGTGCTGCAGGGCTACCTGGAGATGATGCAGGAGCAAACCCTGGAAGGTGCGCCGCGTGAAAAAGCGCTGCATACGATGCGCGAGCAAACGCACCGTATGGAAGGGCTGGTGAAGCAGCTGCTGACGCTGTCAAAGATTGAAGCGGCGCCTTCTCTTGCGCTGAATGACACCATTGATGTGCCAATGATGCTGCGCGTCGTCGAGCGTGAAGCGCAGACGTTAAGCCATAAAAAACATCAGCTGACCTTTGACGTCGACAACGCGCTGAAGGTGCTGGGCAGCGAGGATGAACTGCGTAGCGCCATCTCCAACCTGGTGTACAACGCGGTAAACCATACGCCGGAAGGAACGGATATCGTGGTGCGCTGGCAGCATACGCCGGCAGGCGCCGAGTTTAGCGTTGAGGATAACGGGCCGGGGATCGCCCCGGAGCATATTCCGCGCCTGACCGAGCGCTTCTACCGGGTGGATAAAGCGCGATCGCGGCAGACGGGGGGGAGCGGCCTGGGGCTGGCGATTGTGAAACACGCGGTGAATCACCATGAAAGCCGTCTTGATATCCAGAGTACCCTGGGTAAGGGAACCCGCTTTAGTTTCGTTATCCCGGAACGATTAATTGCCAAAAAGAGCGCCTGACGGCAGGCGTGTCATTTTACCTTTCCACGGGTCAGCCATCGCTGGCCCGTTTGCTTTGCAGTCAAGCGAAACGCGTGTGAATTTTATACGGTTGGCTGTTTTTTGTTCGCATGATTAGCCATGGGTTTTTCCTATAATTAGCGCATTGTTCTGGTGTGCGTTTTCATACTGGCATATTGTTCTGGTTTTGCGATCCCTCCTTGCCTTTAAACGTTATAAGCGTTTAAATTGCCCCCCAGATACTGTCAGACCGACTGTATTTGCGTGGTAAATCGAAAAACTATTCTTCTCCACGCCAGGACGGGAGCATTTCCCGCTGAAATTGAGCAAATTTTCGGCTGTATCGTCCCGTCAGGGAAATCGAAAAATCTCAACGTTTTCAACACCACATCCACAGGCAGTAAGGTTTTATGACCCATCACTTAAAATCGCGTGACATTATCGCGCTGGGCTTTATGACATTTGCGCTGTTCGTTGGCGCAGGCAACATCATTTTCCCTCCAATGGTTGGCTTACAGGCGGGTGAACACGTCTGGACCGCCGCGTTTGGTTTCCTGATTACTGCCGTGGGCCTGCCGGTACTGACCGTTATCGCACTGGCGAAAGTCGGTGGCGGCGTGGATAGCCTTAGCACCCCGATTGGCAA
The DNA here is from genome assembly GCF_014895915.1 of Enterobacter cloacae complex sp. P13B. NCBI lineage: Bacteria > Pseudomonadati > Pseudomonadota > Gammaproteobacteria > Enterobacterales > Enterobacteriaceae > Enterobacter > Enterobacter cloacae complex sp. P13B. The sequence continues at coordinate 205,507 of NZ_JADBQN010000005.1, read as the reverse complement.
AGTGGCTGGCGTTCTGCTGGCAACCGTCTGCTATCTGGCCGTTGGTCCGCTGTTTGCCACCCCGCGTACCGCGACCGTTTCCTTCGAAGTGGGCATCGCCCCGCTGACCGGCGACGGCGCGATGCCGCTGTTCATCTACAGCCTGATTTATTTCGCCATCGTGATTCTGGTTTCCCTCTATCCGGGTAAGCTGCTGGACACGGTAGGTAACTTCCTGGCGCCGCTGAAAATTGTAGCGCTGATCGTGCTGGCCGTGGCGGCCATCATCTGGCCAGCCGGCCCGATTAGCGACGCGATGGATGCCTATAAAAACGCCGCGTTCTCTAACGGCTTTGTGAACGGCTACCTGACGATGGATACGCTGGGCGCGATGGTGTTTGGTATCGTTATCGTTAACGCCGCGCGTTCACGCGGCGTGACCGAAGCGCGTTTGCTGACCCGTTATACCATCTGGGCTGGCCTGATGGCCGGTGTGGGCCTGACGCTGCTGTATCTGGCGCTGTTCCGCCTGGGCTCTGACAGCGCGATGCTGGTTGATCAGAACGCGAACGGTGCGGCTATCCTGCACGCTTACGTTCAGCACACCTTCGGTGGGGCGGGCAGCATGCTGCTGGCGGCGCTGATCTTCCTGGCGTGTCTGGTAACCGCGGTTGGCCTGACCTGCGCCTGCGCAGAGTTCTTTGCGCAGTATCTGCCGCTCTCTTACCGTACCCTGGTGTTTATTCTCGGTATCTTCTCCATGGCGGTGTCTAACCTCGGTCTGAGCCACCTGATTCAGGTCTCTATTCCGGTGCTGACGGCGATCTATCCGCCGTGCATCGTGCTGGTGGTGCTGAGCTTCACCCGTCCGTGGTGGCATAACTCCTCACGAATTATTGCGCCAGCCATGTTTATCAGCCTGATTTTTGGTATCCTTGACGGGATTAAAGCATCAGCGTTCGCTGAAATTCTGCCAGCCTGGACACAGCGTCTGCCGCTGTCCGAGCAGGGCCTGGCCTGGCTGATGCCTACCGTTGTTGCACTGGTTCTGGCGGTTATCTGGGACCGTGCTGCAGGGCGTCAGGTCACATCGAACGCTCATTAATCAACGGCAACAAACTGTTTAACCACGGGGCTTAAGGCCCCGTGGTTTTTTGTTTTTTTCGTGTTGAATGGCAAGATTTAAATGGAAAGCACTAACAAACTTAAACGTGGATTGAGCACGCGCCACATCCGCTTTATGGCGCTGGGCTCTGCTATCGGCACCGGTCTTTTTTATGGCTCGGCAGATGCCATCAAAATGGCCGGTCCAAGCGTGCTGCTGGCGTACATCATCGGCGGCGTGGCGGCGTATATCATCATGCGCGCCCTCGGCGAAATGTCGGTTCACAACCCGTCTGCCAGCTCCTTCTCCCGCTACGCGCAGGAAAACCTCGGCCCGCTGGCCGGGTTTATCACCGGCTGGACCTACTGCTTCGAAATTTTGATTGTGGCGATTGCCGACGTAACCGCATTCGGCATCTACATGGGCGTCTGGTTCCCGGCGGTGCCGCACTGGATCTGGGTGCTGAGCGTGGTGTTGCTCATTTGCGCCGTCAATCTGATGAGCGTGAAGGTGTTCGGCGAGCTGGAGTTCTGGTTCTCCTTCTTCAAGGTCGCGACCATCATCATCATGATTGTGGCGGGTTTCGGGATCATCATCTGGGGGATTGGCAACGGCGGCCAGCCGACCGGCATCCATAACCTCTGGAGCAACGGCGGCTTCTTCAGCAATGGCTGGCTCGGGATGGTGATGTCGCTACAGATGGTAATGTTCGCCTACGGGGGCATCGAGATTATCGGCATCACCGCCGGGGAAGCGAAAGATCCGGAGAAATCCATTCCGCGCGCCATCAACTCGGTGCCGATGCGTATTCTGGTGTTCTACGTGGGTACGCTGTTCGTGATTATGTCCATCTACCCGTGGAACCAGGTGGGCACTAACGGTAGCCCGTTTGTCCTGACCTTCCAGCATATGGGCATTGCCTTTGCTGCCAGCATTCTCAACTTTGTGGTGCTGACCGCGTCGCTTTCGGCCATCAACAGTGACGTCTTTGGCGTGGGCCGCATGCTGCACGGCATGGCGGAGCAGGGCAGCGCGCCGAAGGTGTTCGCCAAAACTTCACGCCGCGGCACGCCGTGGGTGACGGTGGTGGTGATGACCGTAGCGCTGCTGTTCTCGGTTTACCTGAACTACATCATGCCGGAGAACGTCTTCCTGGTGATTGCGTCCCTGGCGACCTTCGCGACCGTGTGGGTGTGGATCATGATCCTGCTGTCGCAGATTGCCTTCCGCCGCCGTCTGTCGCTGGATGAGGCAAAAGCGCTTAAGTTTAAGGTGCCGGGCGGGGTGGCGACGACCGTGGTCGGGCTGATCTTCCTGGTGTTTATCATTGGCCTGATTGGCTACCATCCGGATACCCGCATTTCCCTGTACGTGGGCTGTGCGTGGATCGTTCTGCTGCTGATCGGCTGGGTGTTTAAGTGCCGCCGTGACCGTCAATTGGCAGAAGCACAGTAATATTTTTATCCCCCCTCCCTCGCGGGAGAGGGGATTTTTGCCTCCTCCCCCGTCCTCCTCCCCCAATAAATCTCGTCATGGTGAGCTATCCTTAACCACCCTGTGGCAAGGTGACGTCAATTTCATCAGAGGGGATTCGTGATGTTAAACGCCTGGCACCTTCCGGTTGCCCCATTTGTTAAGCAAAACAAAGACAACCTTGTGATTACGCTCTGGCTGGCGGGTGAAAATCAGCCGGAACGCGTGACGCTCCGCGCCGAAATTGATAACGAAGAGACCGGGCTGAAAATGCACAAGCTGCGCAGCCAGCCGCAGCCGGGGATTACGGCGTGGCGGGCGAATATCGATTTGCGCAGCGGGCAGCCGCGCCGTCGCTATAGCTTTAAGCTTTTGTGGAACAACCGTCAGCTGTGGTTTACCCCGCAGGGGTTTAGCCGTTTCCCACCGGCCCGGCTGGAGCAGTTCGCCGTCGATTACCCGGATAACGGCCCGCAGTGGGTTAACGATCAGGTCTTTTATCAGATTTTCCCGGACCGCTTTGCGCGCAGCGAAAAACGCACCGCCGGCCAGGACAAGGTCTATTACCATCATGCCGCGGGTCACGACATCATCCTGAAAAAATGGGATGAACCGGTGACGGCGCAGGCGGGCGGCTCGACGTTCTACGGCGGCGATCTCGACGGCATCAGCGAAAAGCTGCCGTACCTGAAAAAACTCGGCGTGACGGCGCTGTACCTCAACCCGGTGTTTAAAGCCCCGAGCGTACACAAATACGATACCGAAGATTATCGCCACGTTGACGAGCAGTTTGGCGGTGACGAGGCGCTGCTGCGCCTGCGTAAGAACACCCAAAAAGAAGGCATGCGCCTCATTCTGGACGGTGTCTTCAACCACAGCGGCGATTCGCACGCGTGGTTTGACCGGCATAACCAGTCGATGGGGGGAGCATGCCATAACCCGGATTCGCCGCAGCGCGACTGGTACAGCTTTAGCGAGGAGGGCCGCGCGCTGGACTGGCTGGGCTACGCGAGCCTGCCGAAGCTGGACTTCCAGTCGCCGTCACTGGTGAACGAGATTTACGGCGGGGAAGACAGCATCGTGCGTCACTGGCTGAAGGCGCCGTGGAATATGGACGGCTGGCGTCTGGACGTGGTGCATATGCTCGGTGAAGCGGGCGGGGCGCGAAATAACCTTCAGCACGTGGCCGGGATCGCGCGTTCGGCGAAAGCGGCCCAGCCGGAGGCGTTTGTCTTTGGCGAACACTTTGGCGACGCGCGCCAGTGGCTGCAAAACGATGCCGAAGATGCGGCGATGAACTATCGCGGCTTTACCTTCCCGCTGTGGGGATTCCTGGCTAACACCGATATCTCCTACGATCCGAACCATATCGACGCCGAAACCTGCGCCGCGTGGATGGATAACTATCGCGCTGGCCTGTCGCATCAGCAGCAGCTGCGGATGTTTAACCAGCTCGATAGCCACGACACCGCGCGCTTTAAATCCCTGCTCGGCAAGGATGTGGCGCGTCTGCCGCTGGCGGTCACCTGGCTCTTCACCTGGCCGGGCGTACCGTGCATTTACTACGGAGACGAAGTGGGGCTGGACGGCAACAACGATCCGTTCTGCCGCAAAACCTTCCCGTGGGAGGCAGAGAAACAGGATAAGGTGCTGTTCAGCCTGTATCAGCGGCTGGCGAAGCTGCGCAAACAGAGTCTCGCCCTGCGCTACGGCGGCTGTCAGGTGGCGTACGCCCACGATAATGTGGTGGTCTTTGTCCGCGTCTATAATCAGCAGCGCGTGCTGGTGGCGATTAACCGGGGCGAGGCCTGCGAAGTGGTGCTGGATGATTCGCCGCTGCTTAAGGTGGCGACGTGGACGAACAAAGAGGGCAAGGCGACGATACAGGATGGCGTGCTGGCGCTGCCTGCGGTATCCGCGACGATCTGGTTCGGCAGCTAGTGCGCTATTGTTTCCACCTTTTAGGATAGCGCCAATGCAATGAGTTGTGTCAATCTTAACGGATCGCTTACGGTGAAGGTGGAAACATGGACGAGCTATACATCCTTGGCTGTTTATTCCTGGTTTTTGCGCTGCTGGTGGCGCCCGTGCTGGCCGTTATTGGCTTTAATCGCAGCACGGCGGCGCGCCAGGAGATTGCCCGGCTACGCCAGCGCATTGAGTTGCTTGAGCAGCGCGGCGCAGCTCAGGTAGCGCCGGAGTCAGAACAGGTGCAAGCGGTCACTCCGGCTGTCGTGACCGCGCCTGTGGCTGAGGACGCGCCCGCGCCTGTCGATCCCTGGCGTCCCGACATTCCCGCAGCCGAGGCAAAACCCGCTCCGGCCCCTGCGCCTGCGGCTAAACAGCCTTCTGCCTTTGGCGGCATTGTGACGTCGCTGACGCGCTGGTTTATGCAGGGTAATCCCCTGGCGAAGCTTGGCATTCTGCTGCTCTTCCTCGGCCTCTCTTTCCTGCTGCGCTATACCGTTGAACACTCCCTGTTCCCGCTTGAGCTACGCCTGGTGGCGACGGCGCTGTTTGCCATCGTGCTGCTGGCGGTTGGGTGGCGGCTGCGGCACAAGCAGCCGATCTACGCGCTTATCTTACAGGGCGGGGCGACGGGCATTCTCTACCTGACGGTCTTTGGCGCCTTCCGGCTCTGGCAGATGCTGCCGATGACGCTGGCCTTTGCGCTACTGGTGGTGATTTGCGCCGCGAGCGTTGGGCTGGCCGTGCTGCAGAAAGCGCTGAGCCTTGCCATGCTGGCGAGCCTCGGCGGGTATCTTGCGCCGCTGCTGCTATCTACCGGGGGCGGCAGCTTTGTGGCGCTGTTTTCCTTCTATCTCCTGCTTTCCATCGGCATTCTCGCCATCAGCATCTGGCAGCACTGGCGCGAGCTCAACCTGCTCGGGCTGCTCTTTACCTTTGGCGTGGGCGGCCTGTGGGGGCTAAGTGAGTACCAGCCTGAAGACTATTGGATCTGCCAGCTGTTCCTGATTGCCAATACGCTGATATTCGGCGTGCTGAGCGTGGCGCTGTCGCTGCGGGCGCAGGAGAAAGGAAAGCAGATTATTGACGGCGTGCTGCTGTTTGCCCCGCCGCTGATAGGCTTTGGGATGCAGTACGGCATGACGCAGCACTGGGAATATGGCCCTGCGCTGAGCGCGCTGGGATACGGCGCATTTTATCTCACCCTCGCGTTCCTCGCCCTGCGGCGCTATCCCTCCCTCGGACGACCGCTGGTTCTTGCGGCGCTGGCCATCGGCGGCGGGTTTGCCACGCTCGCCATTCCGCTAGCGCTCTCCGCGCGCTGGACGGCGATGGCCTGGGCGCTGGAAGGGCTGGGTATCCTCTGGCTGGGCGTGCAGCAGCAGCAGCGGCGCATGGGCTATAGCGGCACGGCGCTGCTGGTGCTGGCGCTCGGCAGCGCGCTGTGGGCGCAAACGAATGGCGTGACGGCGCTGAGTCTGCTGCTGATCTTCTCCATCCTCAGCCTTTGCTGGCTGACGGCGGCCTGGCTGTGGCGGAACCTCTTTCTGCCGGTTAGCTGGGCGCTGCTGGCAGGCGGGCTGCTGTTCTGGCTCGTGGCGCTATTTGGCGCGTCGCGGCTGGCGCTGAAACAAGAATTGCCCGTTCTGGCAGGCGTGCTGGCGCTTGCCGCCGTCTCGGTCTGGGGCTGGCGATACGTTGCCGCGCGGCTGGCGTGGCGGGAGCTGGATGCCAGCAAATGGCTGCTGTGGCCGCTGATGCTGGTGATGGTGGGCTATCAGCTCTCGCACCAGCAGATGTTTGCCGCCGGCTGGTCAAATTTGGCCTGGGGTATTGCGCTTCCCGCCGCGCTGATGCTGCTGCGGCGCGACGGCGCTCGTTTAGCGCCGCGCATCTCTATGGGGCTGCATCTGGCGCTGTTCTGGATGATATTACTGGCGCTGGCGGCGGAGCTTTACTGGTTTGCCCGGTCGCTGCCGTGGGGCATGGCGGCCTGGGGCAGCGGGCTGGCGATGGCCGCAGGCGGCGGGGTGATTATGGCGCTCTCTGCGGCGGTGCGCCGTCGCGGGTGGCCGTTCCGGGAGTGGCCCGCGCTCTACGCGTGCATAGCACCGATCCCCGTGCTCGCGGCGCTGCTGGTATTGCTGGTGGTGACCAATTTCCAGGACGGCGTGGTTTATCGTCAGACCTGGCTGCCGCTGGTGAACCCGCTTGAAGAAGGCGCGGCGTTCGCGCTGCTGGGGCTGGTGGTCTTTTACCGGGCGGTGGATCGCTACTACCCGACACAGCTCTCGCAGGCCCGTCCGTGGCCTGCTGTCGCGATTATGGCGTTTGGCTTCTGGTGGCTTAACGGTGCGCTGATGCGCGCCCTGGCCTGGTACGGCGACGTGGCCTGGAATATGGCGTCGCTGTGGGATTCGCGGCTGATCCAGACCACGTTTGCCCTGTTCTGGATGCTGAGCGCGCTGGTGATCATGGTCCACGCCACCCGTAGGGTTTCCCGTCAGGAGTGGCTTGGCGGTGCCGCGCTGCTGGGCGTGGTGATGGTTAAACTGATGCTGGTGGACAGCGCGGGTGGAGGCGGTCTGTCGCGTGCGGTGGCGTTTATCGGCGTGGCAATACTGGTGCTGATCGTGGGGTATTTCTCGCCGCTACCGCCCAAAACAGGAGATGAAAAATGAAATGGATGAAAGCGGTAGCTTGTACCGCTCTGCTGGCGCTTGCAGGCCCGGCGTTCTGCGACGAGGTACAAACGGAATCGCCCCGGGACTATGCCTTTGGCCGCTCGCTGGATACGTCTGCTCCTTCCCAGTGGTATCGGGTGACGCTGCCGCTCGCCGTCTATACGCAGAGCACGTCGCCGGATCTGCATGATGTCCGCGTCTTTAACCAGTCGGGCGAGCCGGTTCCTTTCAGCCTGGTCACCGCGACGCGTCCGCAGGTGGCAGCGCAATCCACGGCGCTGCGCCTCTTTCCTCTGGACGCCTCACCGCTTGCGCCTGCGCGTGGGGATGAGGGCAGCGATAAGATCCTGCTCCGTTCCGGAAACGGCGTAGAGATTGTGCTGGAGGGGCAAAAAGCCGCCTCAGCCGGGCAGCATTATCTGGTGACCCTGCCGGAGCAGGCTACGGGTGAGATTGCCCTGTCCCAGCTGCAGCTGCTCTGGAATACCCCTCAGGCGCCGTGGCAGGGAACGGCGTCTGTCTATTACAGCGAGGATCTTAAGCGCTGGTATACCCTGCGCGAGGATATGCCGCTGCTGGACGTGATGAGCGGGCAGGATCGTCTTAAGCTCGATCGGATCGATACCGATATCGTTTTGTCTCCCGATACGAATCGCTATCTCCTGGTTGTGCTGAATGCTCAGAGCCAGGGGGTGACCTTAACCGGCGTTAACGCGATTAGCGCCCCTGCGCGGGCGACGCCGGACGCGATCGATCTTGAGGGGGTAGGGGAGCAGCTATCGACAAGCGAAGCGCAGTGGCACTGGGCGCAGCCGCAGCCGCTGAGTGCTATCAGCATTTTACTGAATGGCGACGGCGTCCTTCCCGTGGAGATAGCGTGGCGGAGTACGGAAAAAGACATATGGCACTCCCTGAAAAAAGAGGTGCTTTACCGTCTGGAGGGCAAAACGTCTCCACCGGTTTCGCTTAGCGGAGGCCTGGTGCAGGCGGTGAAAATCACGACGCTGAATGCGCGCCTGCCGGAATATCTGCCGGACGTCACCGGGCATCGTGACCGCTATGATCTGGTGTTCAACGCGCAGGGAAAAGCGCCGTACGTGCTTGCCTGGGGCAATGGCGCTGCAAAGCCTGCCAGCGTGGAACCTGACATGCTGATCCCCGCCGACCTGCGCAAAACCTATGATATGGAGCACCTGCCGCAGGCCGACATTCTGGATGATGTCGCGTTAGGCGGCGAGGGGCGTCTGACCGCTACCTCTGCGTCCGAGCGGGAGAGCCGGATGAACGCGCTGCTGGTGTGGGGCGTGCTAATTGCGGGCGTAATTCTGCTGGCGGGAATGGCCTGGCGCATCTGGCGAGAGACGCAGCGTAAGGCATAAAAAAAGGCCCGCATAAGCGGGCCTTCTTCGTAAACCGTGCCGATTACAGGCTGGATACGTTCTCAGACAGGTATTTAGCAACGCCGTCTGGGGACGCAGCCATACCTTCTTTACCTTTTTCCCACTGAGCCGGGCACACTTCGCCGTGCTCTTCGTGGAACTGCAGCGCGTCAACCATGCGCAGCATTTCGTCGATGTTACGACCCAGCGGCAGATCGTTCACAACCTGGTGACGAACGATGCCGTTTGCGTCGATCAGGAAGGAACCGCGCAGCGCAACGCCAGCGTCCGGATGTTCGATACCGTAAGCCTGCTGGATTTCGCGTTTGATGTCCGCAACCATTGCGTATTTCACCGCACCGATGCCGCCGTTTTCGACAGGGGTGTTACGCCATGCGTTGTGTACAAATTCAGAGTCGAAGGAGACGCCAACCACTTCCACGCCACGCTTCTGGAATTCTTCATAACGTTTGTCGAACGCGATCAGCTCAGACGGGCAAACGAAAGTGAAGTCCATTGGCCAGAAGAACAGAACGGTCGCTTTACCGTTGGTGTGCTGTTTGAAGTTGAAGTTTTCAACGATTTCACCGTTGCCCAGAACTGCTGCAGCTGTAAAATCCGGAGCCGGACGAGTTACCAGAACCATATGATTCTCCTGTAGATACTAAGGTTATTTGGAACGCAACGCGAGCCAGTATAGAGAGTGTTCGTTGATAAGACAAAGAGGTGGTGACAATCGTTCCGCCAGCTTTTACCTATCAATGATCGTGCTGTCAGAGCTGCTTGTTTTTCGCCTGCGCCATCATGCGCGGATAGAACTGCCAGAATTGGCTCTCCAGCGCATCGTAATGCTCATCCAGGTCGTACCAGGAGTCGCGCAGCGCATCCAGCCGCGGGCGACGGCTCGCCATGCCATTCAAGACATTCTGGATAAAGTCCATCTCGCGATAGCGCTCCAACCAGCGTTCCGACCACAGGTAGTTATTCAGATTCACAAAGCGCGGCGGCGAATCGGGCAGAATGATCGACACCTGCTGGTGGGCGTAGCGCACAAACGCCGACAACGGCATCTCCGGCGAGAGCTGTTCCCAGTGGCGAGACAGGAAGTGGTCCCACATCACATCGAGCGTGATCGGCGCAACGCGGCGCGTTTCAGGGCGAAACCACGCTTTCGCTTCCGTCACCTCGGGCAGATTATCAGTGATGACATCAATGCGGCGGTGCATAAAAATCCCGTCGACAACCTCGGGAGAATACGCTTCAGCGGGGTTGCCGCGCACGAAATCGGCCAGCAAATTGCCGGAAAGGGAGCTGTCAGCGAGGTGTGCGAGATGCAGGTGAGCGAGAAAATTCATGCGTTTTATTTGTCCAGTGGCGGCTAGTTGTTGCAGCAAAAGGGTGTGAGCACTAGACTATGCCGCCTGTTTTTAAGTCACGAGTATACGTCATGCGCGTCGCCGATTTCTCCTTTGAACTACCTGAATCCCTGATTGCTCACTATCCCATGCCTGAGCGCAGCAGCTGTCGCTTACTGTCACTGGATGGGCCAACGGGCGAGCTGACGCACGGTACTTTCACCGATTTGCTCGACAAGCTCAACCCTGGCGATCTGCTGGTCTTTAACAATACCCGCGTGATCCCGGCGCGCCTGTTTGGCCGTAAGGCCAGCGGCGGCAAGATTGAAGTGCTGGTCGAACGTATGCTCGATGATAAACGTATTCTGGCACATATTCGCGCTTCCAAAGCGCCGAAGCCGGGCGCGGAGCTGCTGCTGGGTGATGACGAAAGCATCAAGGCGACCATGACCGCGCGCCACGACGCGCTGTTCGAGGTGGCGTTCGACGACGAGCGCACGGTGCTCGACATCCTGAACGCCATCGGCCATATGCCGCTGCCGCCGTACATTGAGCGCCCGGACGAAGAGGCCGACCGCGAGCTATACCAGACCGTCTACAGCCAGAAGCCTGGCGCGGTCGCGGCGCCAACCGCAGGTCTGCACTTTGATGAACCGCTGCTGGAAAAGCTGCGCGCGAAGGGCGTTGAGATGGCGTTTGTGACGCTGCACGTCGGCGCGGGCACCTTCCAGCCGGTGCGCGTGGACAGCATTGAAGACCACATCATGCACTCCGAGTATGCCGAAGTGCCGCAGGATGTGGTGGACGCGGTGCTGGCGGCGAAAGCGCGCGGTAGCCGCGTCGTGGCCGTCGGTACGACGTCCGTGCGTTCACTGGAAAGCGCTGCGCAGGCTGCAAAGCGCGATCTTATCGAGCCGTTCTTTGGCGATACGCAGATCTTTATCTACCCGGGCTATCAGTACAAGGTGATTGACGCGCTGGTGACCAACTTCCATCTGCCTGAATCGACGCTGATTATGCTGGTCTCTGCGTTTGCGGGTTATCAGCATACGATGAATGCGTACAAGTCTGCGGTAGAACAAAAATATCGCTTTTTTAGCTACGGGGACGCGATGTTTATCACGTACAATCCGCTGGCTTTGAATGAGCGTGTCGGGGAATAAGTCCGCGGCACCGTATGACAACGTTGGACTGTTTTTCTGACGTCGGAGAAAAAATGAAATTTGAACTCGATACCACCGATGGCCGCGCGCGTCGCGGTCGCCTGGTGTTTGATCGCGGCGTGGTGGAAACCCCCGCGTTTATGCCTGTGGGCACGTACGGCACCGTAAAAGGGATGACGCCGGAAGAAGTTGAAGCCACGGGCGCACAGATTATCCTCGGCAATACCTTCCACCTGTGGCTGCGTCCGGGTCAGGAGATCATGAAGCTCCACGGCGATCTGCACGATTTTATGCAGTGGAAAGGCCCGATCCTGACCGACTCCGGCGGCTTCCAGGTCTTCAGCCTGGGCGATATCCGCAAGATCACCGAGCAGGGCGTACACTTCCGTAACCCGATCAACGGCGATCCGATTTTCCTCGATCCCGAAAAGTCGATGGAGATTCAGTACGATCTCGGCTCCGACATCGTGATGATCTTCGACGAATGTACGCCGTACCCGGCAGACTGGGACTACGCGAAACGCTCTATGGAGATGTCTCTGCGCTGGGCGAAGCGCAGCCGCGACCGTTTTGACTCCCTGCAGAACAAAAATGCGCTGTTCGGCATCATTCAGGGCAGCGTTTACGAAGATTTACGCGATATCTCTGTTAAAGGTCTGGTAGAGATAGGTTTTGATGGCTACGCTGTCGGCGGTTTGGCTGTGGGTGAGCCGAAGGAAGACATGCACCGCATTCTGGAGCACGTCTGCCCGCAAATCCCGGCGGATAAACCACGATACCTGATGGGTGTGGGTAAACCCGAAGATCTGGTGGAAGGCGTACGTCGCGGCATTGATATGTTCGACTGCGTGATGCCAACCCGCAACGCGCGTAACGGTCATCTGTTCGTTACCGATGGCGTGGTGAAAATCCGTAACGCGAAGCATAAGAGTGACACCAGCCCGCTCGATTCCGAGTGCGATTGCTATACCTGTCGCAATTATTCTCGCGCGTATCTGCATCATCTCGATCGTTGTAATGAGATTTTGGGCGCGCGTCTCAATACGATTCATAATCTTCGCTACTATCAGCGCTTAATGTCTGGTTTACGCAAGGCTATCGAAGAGGGTAAATTAGAGAGCTTCGTGACCGATTTTTACCAACGTCAGGGGCGGGATGTTCCACCGTTGAACGTTGATTAATATTAATAATGAGGGAATTTGAATGAGCTTTTTTATTTCTGATGCGGTAGCGGCAACAGGTGCTCCGGCGCAGGGCAGCCCGATGTCTCTGATCCTGATGCTGGTTGTGTTCGGTCTGATCTTCTACTTCATGATCCTGCGCCCACAGCAGAAGCGTACCAAAGAGCACAAAAAGCTGATGGACTCCATCGCGAAAGGCGATGAAGTGCTGACCAACGGTGGTCTGGTCGGCCGCGTAACCAAAGTGGCTGAAAGCGGCTACATTGCTATCGCCCTGAACGACACCACTGAAGTGGTTATCAAACGTGACTTCGTAGCTGCCGTTCTGCCGAAAGGCACCATGAAGGCGCTGTAATCCCAACTTTTCCCAAAGGGAACTGCCGTGTTAAACCGTTATCCTTTGTGGAAGTACATCATGCTGGTCGTCGTGATTATCGTCGGCCTGCTGTACGCGCTTCCCAACCTGTATGGTGAGGATCCGGCCGTTCAAATCACTGGCGCGCGCGGTGTCGCCGCCAGTGAGCAAACGCTGATCCAGGTCCAGAAAACGTTACAAGAAGAAAAAATTACCGCTAAGTCTGTGGCTCTGGAAGAGGGTGCAATTCTTGCTCGCTTCGACACCACCGACACGCAGCTCCGCGCTCGCGAAGCGCTGATGGGCGTGCTGGGTGACAAATATGTCGTGGCGCTTAACCTTGCTCCTGCAACCCCTCGCTGGCTGGCTGCGCTGAACGCAGAGCCAATGAAGCTGGGTCTTGACCTGCGTGGCGGCGTTCACTTCCTGATGGAAGTGGATATGGATACCGCGCTCGGCAAGCTGCAGGAACAGAATATCGACAGCCTGCGCAGCGATCTGCGCGACAAAGGCATCCCATACACTACCGTGCGTAAGGAAGATAACTACGGCATGAGCATCACGTTCCGCGACAGCGCGGCGCGCGATCAGGCTGTAGATTACCTGACCCAACGTCACCGTGACCTGGTGATCACCTCTCAGGGCAGCAACCAGCTGCGTGCGGTGATGACCGATGCGCGTCTGAAAGAAGCGCGTGAATATGCCGTTCAGCAGAACATCAACATTCTGCGTAACCGTGTAAACCAGCTGGGTGTGGCTGAGCCGCTGGTACAGCGCCAGGGTGCTGACCGTATCGTGGTTGAACTGCCGGGTATCCAGGATACCGCGCGTGCGAAAGAGATCCTCGGTGCGACCGCGACGCTGGAATTCCGTCTGGTGAACTCCAATGTCGATCAGTCTGCCGCGGCGTCTGGCCGTATTCCGGGTGACTCCGAAGTGAAACAGACCCGCGAAGGTCAGCCGGTTGTGCTGTACAAGCGCGTGATCCTGACCGGTGACCACATCACCGACTCCACTTCAAGCCAGGATGAGTACAACCAGCCGCAGGTTAACATCTCGCTGGATAGCGCGGGTGGTAACATCATGTCTAACTTCACCAAGGACAACATCGGCAAACCGATGGCGACCCTGTTCGTGGAGTACAAAGACAGCGGTAAGAAAGATGCAAACGGTCGTGCGGTGCTGGTGAAAGAGGAAGAGGTGATTAACATCGCCAACATCCAGTCTCGTCTGGGTAACAGCTTCCGTATTACCGGTATTAGTAACCCGAACGAAGCGCGTCAGCTCTCGCTGCTGCTGCGTGCCGGTGCGCTGATTGCGCCAATTCAGATTGTTGAAGAACGTACCATTGGTCCAACCCTGGGTATGCAAAACATCCAGCAGGGTCTGGAAGCGTGTCTGGCCGGTCTGGCGGTCTCTATCCTCTTCATGATCTTCTTCTATAAGAAGTTCGGTCTGATTGCGACCTCCGCGCTGATCGCAAACCTGGTGCTGATCATCGGCATTATGTCCCTGCTGCCGGGGGCGACGCTGACCATGCCGGGTATTGCGGGTATCGTTCTGACCCTTGCGGTGGCGGTCGACGCCAACGTACTGATTAACGAACGTATCAAAGAAGAGTTGAGCAATGGTCGCTCTGTTCAGCAGGCGATTGATGAAGGTTACAAAGGCGCGTTCAGCTCTATCTTCGATGCGAACGTAACAACACTGATTAAGGTTCTTATCCTGTATGCAGTGGGTACTGGCGCGATCAAAGGCTTTGCGATTACAACCGGTATCGGTGTCGCAACGTCAATGTTTACCGCTATTGTCGGCACCCGTGCCATCGTGAACCTGCTGTACGGCGGCAAGCGCGTCAAAAAGCTGTCTATCTGAGGAGTGCGTTGTGGCACAGGAATATACTGTTGAACAATTGAACCACGGCCGTAAAGTCTGGGACTTTATGCGCTGGGACTACTGGGCCTTCGGCATTTCAGGTTTCCTGCTGATTCTGTCCATCGTCATTATGGGCGTGAAAGGCTTTAACTGGGGTCTCGATTTCACCGGTGGTACGGTCATCGAGATCTCCCTGGAAAAACCGGTCGATATGGACCAGATGCGCCTGTCTCTGCAGAAAGCGGGCTTTGAAGAGCCGCTGCTGCAGAACTTCGGCAGCAGCCGCGACATCATGGTGCGTATGCCGCCGGTGCACGATGCCAACGGCAGCCAGGAGCTGGGCAGCAAGGTCGTACAGGTCATTAACGAAACCACCAGCCAGAGCGCGGCGGTGAAGCGTATTGAGTTCGTCGGCCCGAGCGTGGGTGCGGACCTGGCGCAAACCGGCGCCATGGCGCTGCTGGTGGCGCTGATCTCCATCCTGGTGTACGTCGGTTTCCGCTTCGAGTGGCGACTGGCGGCCGGTGTGGTTATCGCCCTGGCGCACGACGTGGTGATCACCATGGGCATACTGTCTCTGTTCCACATTGAGATTGACCTGACCATCGTGGCATCCCTGATGTCCGTAATCGGTTACTCACTGAACGACAGTATCGTGGTATCTGACCGTATCCGTGAAAACTTCCGTAAGATCCGTCGCGGCACGCCGTACGAAATCTTTAACGTGTCGTTGACCCAGACGCTGCATCGTACCTTGATCACCTCCGGTACTACCCTGATGGTGATCCTGATGCTGTTCCTCTTCGGTGGCCCGGTGCTGGAAGGCTTCTCGCTGACCATGCTGATCGGTGTCTCCATCGGTACGGCGTCGTCTATCTACGTGGCGTCCGCCCTGGCACTGAAGCTTGGCATGAAGCGCGAGCACCTGCTCCAGCAGAAGGTCGAGAAAGAAGGGGCGGATCAGCCGTCCATTCTGCCGTAAGGCGACGTTTAGCGCGTTATCGGAATCCCGGTCTGTTGACCGGGATTTTTTTTATCTGCTCCTGACAAACACTCCTGACAGTATGCTGTCAGGAGCCCTGCCGTAGACTCCTTCTGAACCCAAACAACAGGCAGGAGGATGTATGAAAAGCGTAATTAACTGGTTTGAAATTCCGGTTTCGGATATGGATCGCGCCATCAAATTTTATGAGCCGGTGATGCAGCTCGCGCTGCGTCGCGAGAAAATGGACATTGCCGAGCTGGCGGTTTTCCCGCATGAGGATCCCGCCACCGGAGGAGCGCTGGCAAAATTTGACGGCGTTACGCCCTCTTTGCAGGGCGCTATTATTTACCTGCATACTGACAATCTGGCGGCCACGCTCGATCGCATCGCCTCTGCGGGCGGCGAGTGCGTGTTTGGCCCGCTGGAGCTGCCGCATGGTATCGGCACTATCGCACTGTTTACCGACAGCGAGGGTAACCGCGTCGGCCTTCATCAACCTGCCTGAGAGCGAATGACGTTATGACCCGACGCGCTGACCGTTTGTTTCAGATTGTGCAGATCCTGCGGGGCAGGCGTCTGACAACGGCAGCGCATCTGGCGGACCGGCTTGGCGTGTCCGAGCGCACGGTCTACCGCGATATCCGCGACCTGTCGCTTTCCGGCGTGCCGGTGGAAGGCGAGGCGGGAAGCGGATATCGGCTGATGTCGGGTTTTGACCTGCCGCCGCTGATGCTGACAAATAAGGAATCCGAAGCGCTGATGGTCGCGATTCGCCTGCTCAAAACTTGGGGAGGTGAATCGCTGTCGCGCGAGCTGGAGTCGGCCCAGGAGAAGGTGCTGGCTATTCTGCCCGAGGAGAGCCGCAGAAAGGCGGAGCAGACGCGGATCTACGCCCCGGATTTTTGCATGCAAAGCCACTCCCGCAGCGATTTTGACATGATTCACCAGGCGATTTCCGCTCAGCGCGTATTGGCGCTGCATTATCGTGATGAAGCCGGGCTGCTCTCAAAACGTGAGGTACAGCCGCTGGGGTTGTTCTTCTGGGGGGAGCGCTGGCTGCTGGCGGCATGGTGTGAACGGCGCGATGACTACCGCTGTTTCCGGCTCGACCGGTGTCTCAAAGTTGTAATGACGGAGAGGCGGTTCAGTGAGAGTGCGGACAGGTCTTTGGCGGATTTTTTGCGCAAGGTGAAGCAATAAAAAGCCGGGTGGCGAGGTAAAAGCAAAACGGCAACGATGTTGCCGTTTTTTGTGTTTGCGCCCTCTCCCGTGGGAGAGGGAAGGGGTGAGGGCACCAGCCCGCACAATCCCGCACTGATTAGAAGTTGTAACCCACGACCAGGTAACCACCCCAGCCGGTAGAGCGGACGCTAAAGTCGCCGTTACCGAAGTTCAGGCTCGCATCGTCGTTCCACTGGCCACCGTTGTGCCAGTAACGCGCAACAACAGAGTAGTGCCAGTGATCGTAGTTCAGCGCCAGGATGTGGCTGGAGGCGATGGAATCGTTGGTACGCGCTTTCTTGCCGTTCAGGTCACGGAAATCGTCGTCGCCCAGGTCTGAGCCCCAGTCAAAGTTAGTGAAACCGATGTAGCTCAGATTACCGCCCCACAGCTGGGTAATTGGCACGAAGTATTTCACTTTGAAACGGTAGCCGTCCCACTCGTTTTCATTCGCTGCGCCGTAGTTCTGCCACTGGTATTTTGCATACACGTTCAGGGACAGGCTCATTGGCAGGCCGGTGTCAATGTCAGTACCCAGACCCATATACCAGGTGCTCTGACGACCGGACTTATTGCGGCCCATGTCGTAGATGTAGTTGTTCGCGAAGTACCACTCTTTGAACGGACCAAACGCCAGGCTGGTACCGGTCAGTTTGTCGATGGAGAAGCGCGGTTCAATCTCCATGAACAGTGGGGAACCGTGGTTCCAGATACCTTTCGCATCGGTGTTACCACCGAAGAACACAGGCGCATCCATATAGCCGTAGAAATCAAACCAGTCTTTCTTGGCGAACGCTTCATATTCCAGGTAGGTATCGTTGCGGATCTGCGGTCCGAAACGGGTGTGGTAGCTGCCTACCACGTTAACGCTCTGGTGCCACCAGTCGGAGAGGTATTGTGGTTTCTCGTTTTCCGCTGCGTTAACAGTGAAAGAGGAGGACAGTGCCAGAACTGCACCGGCTGCGAGTAATGTTTTTTTCATAATCATGCCACTGATTGAAATTCCCTTCCGGGAGTGAAAAATGCGCGAATTGCGTTTCTAAATATTTCGTGTTTCTGCGGTGCCTATTATAGGAATCCCTGCTCACAAAAATATGTGTTGTTTCACATATCTCTCACACGCGTAATCGATTGCGTTCACGTTTGCGTACTTTAAACGGCCGGGATTGTAGCGGCAATCATTTCTGTTGCCAATCCATACGAAATGTAAATGTTAGCGGAGTGACATTTCACTCCGCTCAAAAGGAAGGGATTACTGCGCGGCAGGTTGGATGTCGTGAATGCGGATAAAGCCTAACTGCTCAGGCGTAAGTCCGCTTAGCTGAAGTGGAATATCCACATCGCTGGGCGCTAACACGCTGGCCGGAGCGGTGAACAGCTGGTTCTTCACGTTCACCTCCTGGTAGCTCTCCGTGGTGCCCTGGATCTGGCCCCACTCTACGGTGCCGCTGAAGGCGGGCAGCGGATCGTTGGACTCACCGTGAATACGTAATGTTGCGCGCGTACCATCCGCATTCGCCGCCACATTCACCAGAGACATCTTCAGCGTGCCAATCTGGCTGTTAAGCAGGGCAGGCGTATTCGCTCCTGGCAGCAGATATACCCCGCTGGTGGATTTGGCGTTCAGCGCGTTTTGCTGGGTGATCTTCACCGTTTCTTTGTTCAGTTTGTCCATCGCCGTGTTGAGCGTATTCACGCTTTGTTTCATCTGGCGGACTTCGGTTTGCTGTGCACAGGCACTAAGGGTGAAGAGGCTCCCCACCAGTAAAATTTTCAGGTAACGTCTTGTCATAGCGTTTATTCCTTGAAATGACGGATCCCCATAATGGTAGCCAGCAACGTACCGCCGGACATAGATCCTTTATCTCAAAAAAGCTCCTCCTTTGTTGTCGGGCCAGATCAGGGTAAAATGAAAATCAGTTAACCAGATAACAGGGATACCGTATGCATTGCCCATTCTGCTCCGCTGTGGATACCAAAGTCATCGACTCTCGCCTTGTGGGCGAAGGGTCTTCTGTGCGCCGTCGTCGGCAGTGTCTGGTGTGCAACGAGCGTTTCACGACCTTTGAGGTTGCAGAGCTGGTAATGCCGCGCGTGGTAAAAAGTAACGACGTGCGCGAGCCGTTTAACGAAGAGAAACTGCGCAGCGGAATGCTGAAGGCCCTCGAAAAACGGCCCGTCAGCGCGGATGATGTCGAAATGGCGTTAAACCACATTAAATCTTACCTGCGTGGCCTGGGCGAGCGTGAAGTGCCGAGCAAAATGATCGGCAACCTGGTGATGGAGCAGCTGAAAAAGCTCGATAAGGTCGCCTATATCCGCTTCGCCTCTGTCTACCGTAGTTTCGAAGATATCAAAGAGTTTGGCGAAGAGATCGCCCGCTTACAGGATTAAGCCCATGCAGGATGAGAAGTACATGGCGCGAGCCATGAAGCTGGCGCAGCGCGGTCGTTTTACCACCCATCCTAACCCCAACGTCGGGTGCGTTATCGTGAAAGATGGCGAGATCGTGGGGGAAGGGTTTCACTATCGCGCAGGCG
The DNA here is from genome assembly GCF_014895915.1 of Enterobacter cloacae complex sp. P13B. Classification (NCBI taxonomy): domain Bacteria; kingdom Pseudomonadati; phylum Pseudomonadota; class Gammaproteobacteria; order Enterobacterales; family Enterobacteriaceae; genus Enterobacter; species Enterobacter cloacae complex sp. P13B. The sequence continues at coordinate 186,244 of NZ_JADBQN010000005.1, read as the reverse complement.
AGCCGCATGCTGAAGTGCATGCCCTGCGTATGGCGGGGGAGAAAGCGCGAGGCGCGACGGCCTACGTGACGCTGGAGCCATGCAGCCACCACGGACGCACGCCGCCGTGCTGTGAAGCGCTGATTGCGGCAGGGGTTTCGCGCGTGGTCGCCGCTATGCAGGATCCTAACCCGCAGGTGGCGGGCCGCGGACTGTATCGTCTGCAACAGGAAGGGATCGACGTCAGCCACGGCCTGATGATGCAAGATGCGGAAGCCATCAACAAAGGCTTCCTGAAGCGCATGCGCACCGGTTTTCCGTTTATTCAGCTCAAGCTGGGCGCCTCGCTGGACGGGCGTACGGCAATGGCGAACGGTGAAAGCCAGTGGATCACCTCGCCGCAGGCAAGGCGCGATGTGCAACGTCTGCGCGCGCAAAGCCATGCTATCCTCACCAGCAGTGAAACCGTTCTGGCTGACGATCCGGCCATGACCGTGCGCTGGGATGAGCTGAATGCCGATACCCAGGCGCTTTATCCGCAGGAGAACCTGCGCCAGCCGCTGCGTATCATTATTGATAGCCAGAACCGCGTGACCCCGGCGCACCGCATCGTGCAGCAGCCGGGTGAAACCTGGATTGCGCGCACCAAAGAAGATACGCGCGAATGGCCGGAAGGCGTGCGCAGCATTATGGTGCCGGAGCATAACGGACATCTGGATCTCGTGGTGCTGATGATGTTGCTCGGCAAGCAGCAGGTGAACAGCATCTGGGTCGAAGCCGGTCCGACGCTCGCGGGCGCGCTGCTCCAGGCGGGGCTGGTGGATGAACTGCTCGTCTACGTTGCGCCTAAACTGTTAGGTCACGATGCGCGCGGCCTGTTTGTGCTGCCTGGCCTTGAAAAACTGGCCGATGCACCGCAACTCACATTCAGCGAGATTCGTCCGGTGGGTCCGGATGTCTGCCTCCATTTAAAGACAGCGTAATTGCTCCCGAAATAGGGAAGCAGTGCGCAAAGTATTATGATAAAATCCGCCCCCCTGCGGGGCCAAATGAACCCGTAAAGGAAGAGTATGAACATTATTGAAGCTGCTGTAGCTACCCCGGACGCTCGCGTCGCCATCACCATTGCGCGTTTCAACAACTTCATCAACGATAGCCTGCTGGAAGGTGCGATTGACGCCCTGAAACGTATCGGCCAGGTTAAAGATGACAACATTACCGTCGTTTGGGTTCCAGGCGCTTATGAACTGCCACTGGCGGCGGGCGCGCTGGCGAAAACCGGTAAATATGACGCGGTGATTGCGCTGGGTACCGTTATTCGTGGCGGCACTGCGCACTTCGAATACGTTGCGGGCGGTGCAAGCAACGGTCTGGCACACGTTGCGCAGGATGCTGAAATTCCTGTCGCGTTCGGCGTGCTGACCACCGAAAGTATTGAACAAGCCATCGAACGTGCTGGCACCAAAGCCGGTAACAAAGGTGCAGAAGCTGCACTGACCGCGCTTGAAATGATCAATGTATTGAAAGCCATTAAGGCCTGATTTTTTTGTAAGGGGAATTCCGTGAAACCTGCTGCTCGTCGCCGCGCCCGTGAATGTGCCGTCCAGGCACTTTACTCCTGGCAGTTGTCCCAGAACGACATCGCTGATGTTGAATACCAGTTCCTGTCAGAACAGGACGTGAAAGACGTTGACGTTCTGTACTTCCGTGAACTGCTGTCGGGAGTGGCGACTAATAGCGCGTATCTCGATGGCCTGATGAAGCCATACCTGTCCCGTCTGCTCGAAGAGCTGGGCCAGGTGGAAAAAGCAGTGTTGCGTATCGCGCTGTTTGAGCTGTCTAAACGTGATGATGTGCCGTACAAAGTGGCCATCAACGAAGCGATCGAACTGGCGAAAACCTTCGGCGCTGAAGACAGCCACAAGTTCGTTAACGGCGTACTTGATAAAGCCGCACCTGCGATCCGTCCCCACAAAAAGTGATCCGCAAACCGGAGTTCTGCATTGCCTGACGGGCAGTGCGGCTCCGGTTTTTTCTTTTATTTGCTGAGGCATAACGTATGGCATGCGGCGAATTCTCCCTGATTGCCCGTTATTTCGACCGTGTCAGAACCTCTCGTCTTGATGTTGAAACCGGCATTGGCGATGACTGTGCACTTCTCAATATTCCTGAAAAGCAGACGCTGGCAATCAGCACCGACACCTTAGTGTGCGGACGTCATTTCTTACCTGATATCGATCCTGCCGATCTGGCGTATAAAGCGCTGGCGGTCAACGTCAGCGATCTGGCGGCAATGGGCGCCGACCCGGCCTGGCTGACGCTGGCCCTGACGCTGCCGGAGGTGGATGAAGCCTGGCTTGAAGCGTTCAGCGATGCGCTGTTTGAACAGCTGAACTACTACGATATGCAGCTGATTGGCGGCGATACGACTGCCGGGCCGCTGTCGATGACGCTGGCGATCCACGGCTATGTGCCGCTCGGTCGCGCGCTGAAGCGCTCGGGCGCTAAACCGGGCGACTGGATCTACGTGACCGGTACGCCGGGAGACAGCGCGGCAGGGCTGGCGATCCTTCAGGATCGCTTAAACGTGAAGGACGCTGACGATGCGGCGTATCTGGTGAAGCGCCACCTGCGCCCGACACCGCGTATTCTGCACGGTCAGGCGCTGCGCGAGCGGGCCAGTTCGGCTATCGATCTCTCTGACGGTCTCATCTCGGACCTCGGCCATATCCTGAAGGCCAGCGGGGTGGGCGCGCGCGTTGACCTGGATCTGTTCCCGCTGTCGGAGCAACTGCTTCGCCATGTGGAGCCTGAGCAGGCGCTGCGCTGGGCGCTCTCCGGTGGGGAAGACTACGAGCTGTGCTTCACGGTGCCAGAGCTGAACCGTGGAACGCTGGACGTGGCATTGGCCCATCTTGGCGCAAAGTTTACCTGCATCGGTCAGATCATGCCGGAGAGTGAAGGGCTGAAGTTTGTGAAAGACGGTGCGCCCGTTACGCTGGACTGGAAAGGGTACGATCACTTCGGGTAAGTTTGTGCACTCAGTATTGCCGGGTAAGCGTACGCCACCCGGCAAGTGTTTACTTAAACCCCACCACCGGATGCTGCTGATACGGCGTCTCCAGCTCGGCAACCTGCTCCGGCGTCAGCGATAAATCCACCGCGCTTAACAACTCGTCCAGCTGTTCTTCCCGCGATGTACCAATAATCGGTGCGGCGACACCCCGCTTGCCCAGCAGCCACGCCAGCGCCACCTGCGCGCGCGTTGCGCCGATATCGTCGGCGATCCCGGCTAAACGTTCGGCAATCAGCGCATCGCTGGCTTCGGTACCGGAATAAAGATTTTTACCCACTTCATCCGATACCAGCCGCGCCGTGGTTTCTCCCCACGGGCGGGTTAAGCGTCCGCGCGCCAGCGGGCTCCACGGGATCACCGCCACGCCTTCCTGGTAGCAGAGCGGCAACATCTCGCGTTCTTCTTCCCGGTAAATCAGGTTGTAGTGATCCTGCATGGTGACAAAGCGTGCCCAGCCGTGCTGCGCCTGGAGATCGAGCGCCTGAGCAAACTGAGATGCGTGCATTGACGACGCGCCGATATAGCGCGCTTTACCCGCTTTCACGACATCGTTCAGCGCTTCAAGGGTTTCTTCAATTGGCGTGTTGTAATCCCAGCGGTGAATTTGCAGCAGGTCGACGTAATCCATGTTCAGGCGTCTGAGGCTGTCATCAATGGAGCGCAGGATCTGCGCGCGAGAGAGGCCTTCAGCCAGATCGCCTGACGGGTAATACACCTTGGTGGCGACCACAATCTCATCCCGACGGGCAAAATCACGTAGAGCGCGGCCCACAATCTCTTCGCTGCTGCCGTCAGAGTAGCTGTTGGCGGTATCGAAGAAGTTGATGCCGCCGTCTATGGCGCGCTTGATGATAGGGCGGCTGCTCTCTTCCGGCAGCGTCCAGGCGTGATTTCCCCGGTCAGGCTCGCCAAAGGTCATGCAGCCCAGGCAAAGCCGGGACACCTTGAGGTCCGTTTTTCCTAATGTCGTGTATTGCATGGTTCCGCTCCTGCTGTTTAAACAATACGTTTAAGCATAGCAGGAGCGGAAAAGGGGAGGGATCAGGCCAGCCAGCTGCGGATTCTGGCTTCGATACCGGCGGCGTCCAGGCCGATATCGGCGCGCGCCTCGTCCTGAGTGCCTTGCGGGATGAAGTGGTCCGGCAGGCCGAGGTTCAGCACCTGAACCAATTTACGGTTCGCCATCAGTACCTCGTTAACGCCGCTGCCCGCGCCACCCATGATGGCGTTCTCTTCCAGCGTGACCAGCACGTCATGGCTTTCCGCCATGCTCAGAATCAGAGACTCATCGAGCGGCTTCACAAAGCGCATATCCACCAGCGTCGCGTTCAGGGTTTCAGCGACTTTTGCCGCTTCCGGCATCAGCGTACCAAAGTTCAGGATCGCCACTTTTTCGCCGCGACGTTTCACCAGACCTTTACCGATCTCGAGTTTTTCCAGCGGCTGAAGTTCAACGCCAAGGGCATTGCCGCGCGGATAACGTACCGCGCAGGGGCCGTCCTGATAGTGGTAGCCGGTATACAGCATCTGACGACACTCGTTTTCGTCGCTTGGCGTCATGATGACCATGTCCGGGATGCAGCGCAGGAAGGAGAGATCAAACGCCCCCTGGTGCGTCTGGCCGTCGGCCCCCACGATGCCCGCGCGGTCGATAGCAAACAGCACCGGCAGCTTCTGGATGGCAACGTCATGGATCACCTGGTCGTAGGCGCGCTGCAGGAAGGTGGAATAAATCGCCACCACCGGCTTGTAGCCGCCAATCGCCAGGCCCGCCGCGAAGGTGACCGCGTGCTGCTCGGCAATGGCGACGTCAAAATACTGGTCCGGGTATTTTTTGGAGAACTCGACCATGCCGGAGCCTTCACGCATAGCAGGCGTGACCGCCATCAGCTTGTTATCTTTTGCCGCCGTCTCGCACAGCCAGTCGCCAAAGATTTTTGAGTAGCTTGGCATTCCGCCGCTGCTTTTCGGCAGGCAGCCGCTGGTATGGTCGAACTTTGGCACCGCGTGGAAGGTGATCGGATCTTTCTCCGCCGGTTCGTAGCCACGCCCTTTTTTGGTCATGATGTGCAGGAACTGCGGGCCTTTCAGGTCGCGCATGTTTTTAAGCGTGGTCACCAGACCCAGCACATCGTGCCCGTCCACCGGGCCGATATAGTTAAAGCCCAGCTCTTCGAACAGCGTGCCCGGCACGACCATGCCTTTGATGTGCTCTTCGGTACGCTTGAGCAGCTCTTTGATCGGCGGCACGCCGGAGAAAACTTTTTTCCCGCCTTCCCGCAGCGACGAGTAAAGCTTGCCGGAAAGCAGCTGCGCCAGATGGTTGTTCAGCGCGCCGACGTTCTCGGAGATCGACATTTCGTTATCGTTGAGGATAACCAGCATGTCCGGCTTGATATCGCCCGCGTGGTTCATGGCTTCAAAAGCCATCCCGGCGGTGATCGCCCCGTCGCCAATCACGCAGACGGTGCGGCGCTGCTTGTTCTCTTTCTCGGCGGCAACGGCAATACCGATGCCCGCGGAAATGGAGGTAGAGGAGTGGCCGACGCTCAGCACGTCATACTCGCTCTCACCGCGCCACGGGAACGGGTGCAAGCCGCCCTTCTGACGAATGGTGCCAATTTTATCGCGACGTCCGGTCAGAATTTTGTGCGGATAAGCCTGGTGGCCCACGTCCCAGATAAGCTGATCGAACGGCGTGTTATAGACGTAATGCAACGCCACGGTCAGCTCAACCGTGCCAAGCCCGGAGGCGAAGTGGCCGCTGGAGCGGCTAACGCTGTCGAGCAGGTAGCGACGCAGCTCGTCACACAGCTTCGGCAGACTCTCTTTCGGCAACAGACGTAACTCCTGGGTGGAGTCAACTAACGCCAGTGTCGGGTATTTGGCAATATCAAAACTCATCAAAGGCTCATCGAGATATATAGTTTATTTATCACGCTGGATTATATAGTCCGCTAGCGCTTCCAGTGCCGAGGTATCCAGCGATTGCGCGGCCAGCTCATTCAGCGACTGGCGGGCATCGTCAATCAGATCCCGGGCTTTACGTTGGGCTTGCTCAAGACCCAGCAGGGCGGGATAGGTACTTTTGCCAAGCTGCTGATCCGCACCCTGACGTTTACCCAATGTTGCAGTATCGCCCACCACATCCAGAATGTCATCCTGAACCTGGAATGCCAGACCGATACTTTCTGCGTATCTGTCCAGAATCGGCAGGGCTTTGCGCCCTTGCTCACCCGCGCTCAGCGCGCCCAGGCGAACGGCGGAACGAATAAGCGCGCCCGTCTTATGGCGATGAATACGCTCCAGCTGTTCCAGATTAACCTGACGACCTTCCGCTTCAAGATCCAGCGCCTGACCGCCGCACATGCCGGCCACGCCGCTGGCCATTGCCAGTTCGGAGATCATCGCCAGGCGGTCGCGGTCGGCCACTTCCGCCATCGGCGCATCACTGAGAATCGAGAACGCCAGCGTCTGCAAGGCATCGCCCGCCAGAATGGCATTCGCCTCGCCAAACTTAATGTGGCAGGTTGGCTGACCCCGGCGCAGATCGTCGTCGTCCATCGCCGGGAGATCGTCGTGGATCAGCGAGTAGGCATGGATGCACTCCACGGCGGCAGCCGGGGCGTCCAGCGTATTATCGCTGATGCCAAACATGTTGCCCGTGGCATACACCAGGAACGGACGCAGGCGTTTTCCCCCTAAGAGTGCGCCATAGTGCATGGCTTCAACCAGTGGAGTGTTCTGAAAAGGCTGCGGCTCAATAAAACGGCGTAGGGCGTCGTTGGCGCGAACGACGCGCGCCTGAAGCGCGTTGGTAAAATCCATTTACTCGGCGTCCGGTGTGAATGGCGTGGTTTTAGCGTCTTCGCTGTCGGAAAGCAGGATCTGCACACGCTGCTCGGCCTGCTGGAGTTTTACCTGCCCCTGGCGCGCAAGCTGCACACCGCGCTCAAATTCGTTGAGGGCGTCTTCCAGCGGTAAATCGCCGCTCTCGAGGCGGGTAACAATCTGCTCAAGCTCACTCAGCGCAGTTTCAAAACTGGCCGGTGCGTCGTTCTTCTTCGGCATAGTGAATTAACTCTTATATTCTTCGCCCCAACATGGTAACGGACTCGGGGCAATTATCAAATAACGCGAGTGGCGCGATGGTGGTATACTTGCGCGCCTGGATGCAGCCACGGGTGTGGGCTGCTGTATCATTTTCCACTACAAGCCTTTATAAGCTTGCCTAAGAAACATTGCCGCCATGAAGTTTATCATTAAATTGTTCCCTGAAATCACCATCAAAAGCCAATCTGTGCGTTTGCGCTTTATTAAAATTCTCACCGGGAACATTCGTAACGTATTAAAACACTACGACGAAACGCTCGCCGTGGTGCGTCACTGGGACCACGTTGAAGTCCGCGCGAAAGACGAAAGCAAACGCCTTGATATTCGCGACGCGCTGACCCGTATTCCAGGTATTCATCATATTCTGGAAGTGGAAGACGTTCCGTTCAGCGATATGCACGATATCTTCGAAAAGGCGCTGGTACAGTACCGCGACCAGATCGAAGGCAAAACCTTCTGCGTGCGCGTGAAGCGTCGCGGTAAGCACGAGTTCAGCTCGATTGAAGTTGAGCGCTACGTCGGCGGTGGTCTGAACCAGCACGTTGAGACGGCGCGCGTGCGCCTGACTAACCCGGACGTCACCGTTAACCTTGAGATCGAGAACGATCGTCTGCTGCTGGTTAAGGGCCGTTATGAAGGTATTGGCGGTTTCCCGATCGGCACGCAGGAAGATGTGCTGTCGCTGATCTCCGGCGGCTTCGACTCCGGCGTCTCCAGCTATATGCTGATGCGTCGCGGCTGCCGCGTGCACTACTGCTTCTTCAACCTGGGCGGCGCGGCGCATGAGATTGGCGTTCGTCAGGTGGCGCATTACCTGTGGAACCGCTTCGGCAGTTCCCACCGCGTGCGTTTTGTGGCGATCAACTTTGAGCCGGTAGTGGGCGAAATCCTTGAAAAAGTGGATGACGGCCAGATGGGCGTGATCCTCAAACGTATGATGGTGCGCGCGGCGTCCAAAGTCGCCGAGCGCTACGGCGTGCAGGCGCTGGTCACCGGCGAAGCGCTGGGCCAGGTCTCCAGCCAGACGCTGACCAACCTGCGTCTGATCGACAACGTATCAGATACGCTGATCCTGCGTCCGCTGATCTCCCACGATAAAGAGCACATCATCGACCTGGCGCGCGAAATCGGCACCGAAGACTTTGCCCGCACCATGCCGGAATACTGCGGTGTGATCTCTAAAAGCCCGACCGTCAAGGCTGTGAAGGCGAAGATCGAAGCGGAAGAAGAGAACTTCGATTTCAGCATCCTGGAAAGAGTGGTGGCAGAAGCGTCCAACATCGACATCCGCGAGATTGCCCAGCAGACCGAGCAGGAAGTGGTTGAAGTGGAAACCGTGAGCGGTTTCGGTGCGAACGATGCGATTCTGGATATCCGCTCCATCGACGAGCAGGATGACAAGCCGCTGAAGGTTGAAGGCGTAGAGGTGGTTTCTCTGCCGTTCTACAAGCTGAGCACTAAGTTTGGCGACCTCGATCAGAGCAAAACGTATCTGCTGTGGTGTGAGCGCGGGGTGATGAGCCGCCTGCAGGCGCTGTACCTGCGCGAGCAGGGATTCGCGAATGTGAAGGTGTATCGTCCGTAGCGTGCGGCCTGGTGCCCTCACATTAAAAACGGCAACCAAAGGTTGCCGTTTTGCTTTTACCTCGCGCCACCCGGCTTTTTTTATGCACTACTCTTCATAGTAATTATAAATCCCCGCCGGCATCACCAGCGACGACGCCACTTCGTAGGCCTTCTCCCGCCCGACCAGCAGATCAATAATCTTTAAGCCAAAATCAATCGCGGTGCCGGGCCCCTGGCTGGTCAGCAGGTTGACGCGCGGATCCCAGACGACGCGTTTATCCACCCAATGCTCTTCCGGGATCGTATCCTTAAGCCCCGGGAAGCCAGTCATATTGCCGATGGGGAAGATATCGTGCGGAATCAGAACTGTTCCAGCGGCGGCACAGATTGCCGCGACGATGCGGCCGGACAGATGAAACTGACGCACGGTTTCAACCAGCAGCGGGCTGTCGCGGAAACATTCCGCGCCTTTTAAGCCGCCGGGCAGGACGATGATGTCGTAATCGCCGTCAGCAACCTGGACAAGCGGTGCGTCTGCCAGGATTTTCACCCCTCGTGAACAGGTGATTGCCAGATTGCCGTCGCTGGCTACGCTGGCGGTTGTTACCTTAATGCCGCCACGTACCATTAAATCAATGGTGGTGACCGCTTCCATCTCTTCGCTACCAGGAGCGAGGCAAATCAGTGCCGACGCGCTCATATTCACTCTCCTTACGTTTAACCAGGTCATACAGACGGGCGTTTTCCGGCACGGCGATGCCGTGCGAGCGGGCGCGCTTTAGCAGATAGCCGGTAATGTAATCTATCTCTGTATGGCGTAATGCCCGAACGTCCTGCAGCATCGAGGAGATGTTCTCAGCCGTACTCTCAATAACCTGCTCGACATAACAGCGTAAATCCTCTGCTGAGGTGTGCAGGCCTTCTCGCTCAATGACCGACGCGACTTCTGCACACAGGGATGCCACCTCCTGCGGATGGTTTTTCAGCTCCCCGTTCGGGCAGTTCCACAGCGCCGTCAGCGGATTGATCACGCAGTTTACGGCCAGCTTGCGCCACAGCTGAGGGCGGATGTTGTTGTGCCAGGCGACGTCCGGCAAGACCTTTTGCAGAACATCGGCCAGATAGCTGTAGTCGCCATCCTGTGTTCTGGCCGGGCCGATGTGCGTCACGCCGCTGGCGACATGCACGATAATAGTCCCGTCGCGACGCGCAGCGTGGGTGGTGGTCGCCATTAGCAGAGGCTGCGGGACGCTTTTCAGCTCATCAAGGGTTCCCATACCGTTATGCAGCAGCAGAATGGGGGACGTGGGGGGGAGCTGCGCGGCCAGAGTCTTAACCGCATCTGAGACCTGCCACGCCTTGAGCGTCACCAGCAACAGGTCGCTTTGCGCCAGGAAATCAGGATCGTTCGCGGTGAGGGATTCGTTAAAAATGCTTCCGTCTTCACCAATCAGGTTAACACTGCAATAGGGCTGGGGCACGCGCAGCCAGCCTTGAACCTCATGTCCGTGCTTGCACAGCGCGGTCAGCCACAGCTGGCCGAGCGCTCCGCATCCGAGCACCGTAATTTTCATTGTTCCTCCTCACCTGCAACTGCGCCAGGTGTTACAGCTTAATTATACAGCTAAGCTTCTGTTGAGTTATGCCTCGTAGCGGGTATTATGCAACGCAACAAAAGTGAAGGGAGAAGAAAAGATGCCATCTTTCGATATTGTTTCCGAAGTTGATATCCAGGAAGTTCGCAACGGCGTTGAGAACGCAACCCGCGAAGTTGAGTCACGTTTCGATTTTCGCGGCGTTGAGGCGTCGTTTGAGCTGAACGACGCAAATAAGACCATTAAGGTGCTGAGCGAGTCTGATTTCCAGGTGAATCAGCTGCTCGACATTCTGCGCGCCAAGCTGTTAAAACGTGGCATCGAAGGAACGTCTCTGGACGTGCCGGACGAGTTTGTCCACAGCGGTAAGAACTGGTTTGTAGAAGCCAAACTGAAGCAGGGCATCGAGAGCGCGGTGCAGAAGAAGATCGTTAAGCTTATTAAAGACAGCAAGCTGAAGGTGCAGGCGCAGATCCAGGGCGAAGAAATTCGCGTGACCGGTAAATCTCGCGATGACCTCCAGTCCGTGATGGCGCTGGTGCGCGGCGGGGATTTGGGTCAACCTTTCCAGTTTAAAAACTTCCGCGATTAAGACAAAAAAGCCCGGTTCAACCGGGCTTTTTTTCAGGCCTTCAGCGCCTGCTCCACCTCAAAGCGGTTCGTCACTTTGCTGTCAATTTTGACATAAGCGCTGCGCTCTTCGGGGACAATCAGCACCTCTGTGACCCCTTCTTTTCCTTCCAGACGCTGCTTCAGCGCGTCGCTAATCTCCACGTCATCCGGGATTTCTACCCGCAGGCTGCTCACGTAGCGTGGCTCTTTCATGGTGCTGGCAACCAGCAGCCAGACTGTTGCCAGCAGCGCGCCCGCGAGAAACACGGTTTGTGAATCAAACAGGCCGTCGACCCAGCCGCCAAGCGAGCCGCCGATCGCCACGCCGAGGAACTGGCTGGTGGAGTAAATGCCCATTGCCGTGCCTTTGTAACCGGCGGGGGACTCTTTGCTGATCAGCGACGGCAGCAGCGCTTCCATCAGATTAAACGCCAGGAAGAACAACTGCACGCCTGCGATCAGCTCCCAGAAGTGCGGGCCGGCACCCCACAGCACGATCTCGGCAATCAGCAGTAACGCCACGCAGCCCACGAAGACGCGCTTCATTTTGCGCTTCACTTCGGCGTAGATGATGAACGGCACGACAGAGACAAACGAAATCAGCATCGTGACCAGATAAATTTTCCAGTGCTCGGCCGCCGGGAAACCTGCTGCGGCAAGCTGGCCGGGCAGGGCGACGAAGGTGGACATCAGCAGAATATGCAGGCACATAATGCCGAAGTTAAGTTTCAGCAGACGCGGCTCGGCGATGACTTTGCTAAAGCAGCCTTTAACCATCCCGGATTCACGGTTAAGGACGTGATTTTTACTGTCTGGCACAACCCACAGGGTGAGTGCGATCCCGATAGTCGCCAGCACCGCAATCATCCAGAACAGGGCATGCAGACCCAGTTTGTGCGTAATGATGGGACCGAGCACCATCGCAATCGCAAACGTTACGCCAAAGCTCACGCCGATGAACGCCATCGCTTTGGTGCGGTTTTGCTCGCGGGTTAAATCTGACAGCAGCGCCATCACCGCGGCGGCAATCGCACCGGAGCCCTGCAGGGCGCGGCCCAAAATAATGCCCCAGATGGAGTGGGAGAGGGCGGCAATAACGCTCCCGAGCACAAAGACCAGCAGCCCGCCGACAATCAGCGGCTTGCGGCCCACCCGATCAGAGAGCAGGCCAAAGGGGATCTGGAACACCGCCTGCGCCAGACCGTAGATACCGATCGCCAGACCAATCAGCGCTTCGCTGGCACCCTGTAACGCCATGCCGTACGTGGTCAGAACGGGCAGGACCATAAACATGCCAAGCATCCGCAGCGAGAAAACAGTCCCTAAACCCCAGGTCGCACGCAGCTCGCCCGGCGTCATTTTATAATCGTTCATTACCACCTCAGTTCAAAAGCAGGCCATAGTGTAGTGCGGGGAAGGGGCGGGGTAAATAAAGGCTTATTTAACAAATATTACATGCGCAATTAATAGATTTCGTGAATAAAAAAGGGTGCCGAAGCACCCTTTTCATCATCACATAAACTTACCAGACGTAAGTCAGCAGGTTTTGCGAGTCCGGCACCATGAAGTCTACGGACATCATCACGGACAGGGAGGTGATGGCGACAATCGAGAACACAAACAGCTTGCGTGCCCAGACTTTGTCATCTTCCACCTTGTAGCCGCGCAAGGCCATGCCGAGCCACCAGACGCTCACCGCGGCTGCTACCACCAGATATTTATATCCGGCGTAACCGCCCAGAGAAAGCATCAGCGTTGCCACGGCAAAAGCGATGATGTAGAGCGTGATGTGGTTCTTGGCAACTGAAATGCCCTTCACGACCGGCAGAACCGGAATGTTCGCCGCCTGATAATCCTTGAAGCGGAAAATCGCGATGGCATAGGAGTGCGGCATCTGCCACAGGCTAAAGATAGCCAGCAGGATGAGCGCACCGCTGTCGAACTCGTTCGTGACGGCGCAGTAGCCAATCACCGGCGGCGCAGCGCCGGAGAGAGAACCAATCAGCGTGCCGTAGACGGAGTGACGCTTCATATACAGGCTGTAGACGCCTACATACACCACAAACCCCATCACCCCCAGCCAGCAGGCCAGCGGGTTAGCACCAAACCACAGCAGCATAAAGCCAGCAATACCCAGCAAGGTGGCGTACACCAGCGAGACGGAAGGGGCAATCAGGCCTTTAACCAGCACCCGATTCTTGGTCCTTTCCATCTTCTTGTCGATATCCATGTCGATGTAGTTGTTAAATACACAACCGGACGCAACCACCAGTGACACACCGACCAGCGTGTAAATAAAGAGGGTGTAATCAATGCTGCCTTTAGAGGCCAGCAGGAACCCTCCGATTACGGAGATCAGGTTGCCAAAGATGATGCCTGGTTTCGTGACTTGCAGGTATTGCTTAAACATACTCGCCGCTCTTAGTGAACCATCATGTTGTAGTTGAGGTTCCACATAATCCAGATGGAACCGACTACCAGGATAGCGATGATAATCACGGTAAAGATAAAGGCAGTCATATTCCAGCCTTCATCGGACTTGGTGTTCATGTGCAGGAAGCAAACCAGATGCACCAGAATCTGAATCACCGCGGTCACCAGGATTGCTCCCAGGATAACCGGCTTGGACGCAGAACCGCTCATCACCATCCAGAACGGGATCACCGTCAGGATGATCGACAGGATAAAACCTGTCATGTAGGTTTTTACGCTGCCGTGGGAAGCGCCATGATCGTTAGAATGACTCATTACATCGCCCCCATCAGATAGACAACAGAGAACACGCAGATCCATACCACGTCCAGGAAGTGCCAGAACAGGCTCAGGCACATGATACGGGTACGGTTAGTGCTGGTCAGGCCGCGGCGGGAGATCTGGAACATCAGTACTGCCATCCAGATCAGACCCGAGGTCACGTGCAGACCGTGGGTACCCACCAGCGCGAAGAACGCGGACAGGAAGCCACTGCGATCCGGACCGAAGCCTTCCATAATCAGGTGGTGGAATTCATAGATTTCCATCCCGATAAAGCCAGCACCAAACAGCCAGGTCAACGCCAGCCAGGAGACAACCTGGCTCTTGTTGTTTTTGTACATGGCGATAGCCGCCATGCCGTAGGTGATGGAGCTGAATAACAGCAGTGCGGTTTCAACCAGAACGAACGGCAGTTCAAAGATGTCCTTGCCGGTCGGGCCGCCCGCTGTGCCGTTCACCAGAACGGCATAGGTCGCGAACAGACAGCAGAACAGAATGCAGTCGCTCATCAGGTAGATCCAGAAACCGAAGACTTTGGTCGGTCCTGTATCATGGTGCGCATGTTCATGCGCGTGGGCAGTTGAGTGCGCCAGAGTATCAGTTGCCATTTTTCAGCCCCGCTTTAGAAATCTCGTCGAAATGCTGATTTTCCAGCTTTTCAACTTCACGGACTGGTACGTAGTAGTCCACGTCCTCGTCAAAGCTCTTCACAATCCAGCTGATTACGATGCCAGCGAAGCCAACAATCGCCATCCACCAGATGTGCCAGATCATTGCGAAACCAAATACCGTTGCGAAAGCGGCAATCACGATGCCCGCAGCGCTGTTTTTCGGCATATGGATCTCTTCGTAATGCTCAGGTTGCTTGTACGCTTCACCTTTTTCTTTCATTTCCCAGAATGCGTCACGCTCGTGAATGTGCGGCACTACGGCAAAGTTATAGAACGGTGGTGGAGAAGAGGTTGCCCACTCCAGCGTACGGCCACCCCATGGGTCACCGGTCAGGTCGCGGTTCAGGTTACGGTCGCGGATGGACACGTAGTACTGAATCAGCTGGCACAGAATACCGCAGGCAATCAGCGCTGCACCGCCCGCTGCAACCATCAGCATTGGGTGGAACTGCGGATCGATCTGCTGGCTCAGACGACGGGTCATACCCATGAAGCCCAGCACGTACAGCGGCATAAACGCCACGAAGAAGCCAATGATCCAGAACCAGAACGCGCGTTTACCCCAGGTTTCGTTCAGCGTGAAGCCAAACGCCTTAGGCCACCAGTAAGTCACACCTGCGAAGCAGCCGAAGACCACGCCGCCGATGATAACGTTATGGAAGTGCGCAATCAGGAACAGGCTGTTGTGCAGAACGAAGTCAGCACCTGGCACCGCCAGCAGTACGCCGGTCATCCCACCTACGGAGAAGGTCACGATGAAGCCGATGGTCCACAGCATTGCTGAGTGGAACACGATACGGCCCTGGTACATGGTGAACAGCCAGTTGAAGATCTTCACCCCGGTCGGGATGGCGATAATCATGGTGGTGATACCGAAGAAGGCGTTTACGTTCGCGCCCGCACCCATGGTAAAGAAGTGGTGCAGCCAAACGATGAACGACAGAACGGTAATACACACGGTTGCCCACACCAGAGAGGTGTAACCAAACAGACGCTTACGCGAGAAGGTTGCCGCGATTTCGGAGAACACACCGAAGACAGGCAGAACCAGAATGTACACTTCCGGGTGACCCCAGGCCCAAATCAGGTTGATGTACATCATCATGTTGCCACCCATATCATTCGTGAAGAAATGGGTGCCCAGGTAGCGGTCCAGGGTCAGCAGCGCGATGGTGACGGTCAGAATTGGGAACGACGCGATAATCAGTACGTTGGCGCACAGAGATGCCCAGGTAAATACTGGCATCTTGAACATCGTCATACCTGGTGCACGCATCTTCAGGATGGTCACGAAGAAGTTGATACCGGTCAGGGTGGTACCGACACCGGAGAGCTGAAGCGCCCAAATCCAGTAGTCAACGCCTACACCCGGACTGTACTCAATTCCCGAAAGCGGCGGGTAAGCCAGCCAGCCGGTCTGTGCGAATTCGCCCACGCCCAGTGACAGGTTAACCAGGATAACGCCGACAACCGTGAACCAGAAGCTCAGGTTGTTCAGGAACGGGAACGCTACGTCGCGCGCGCCGATTTGCAGCGGAACGACAACGTTCATCAGACCGATTACCAGCGGCATCGCCACGAAGAAGATCATGATAACGCCGTGGGCGGTAAAGATCTGATCGTAGTGGTGCGGTGGCAGGAAGCCGGCTTCGCCCGCAGACGCGAGTGCCTGCTGGCTACGCATCATGATTGCATCCGCAAAGCCACGAATTAACATGACGATACCGACGATGCAGTACATGATACCGAGTTTTTTGTGGTCAACCGAAGTCAGCCACTCATTCCACAGGTAGCTCCACTTACCGAAGTAAGTGATCAGGCCAACTAAGGCCGCGCCACCAATGATAATTGCAGCCACCGTAACCATGATAATCGGTTCATGGTAGGGCACTGCATCCAGTGTCAATTTTCCGAACATTTTCTTCCTCGGCCCCTTAGTGAGCGGTTTCCGCGTGGCTCATGTCCATGCCTTCCATACCTTCGTGCTCGCTGTGCTCGCCTTCTGGCTGGGTCATGTCCATGCTCTTGCCGTGATCCATAAATTTGCCAATAACGTCTTTGAACAAATCTGGTTTCACGTTAGAGAAGTACTCCACCTTGTTGTATTCGCTAGGTGCAGCCACTTTTTCGAACGCCGCCATGTCAGACATGGTGTTTGGAGACTGCTTCGCTTTTTCAACCCACTGGTCGAAAGCGGCTCGGTCCGGCGTCGCAATAGCTTTGAACTTCATACCTGAGAAGCCCGGGCCGCTATAGCTGGCGGAGATACCATCGTAGGTGCCTGCTTCATTCGCGATCAGATGCAGGTTCGTCTGCATACCGGCCATCGCGTAAATCTGGCTACCCAGACGCGGGATGAAGAAGGAGTTCATTACGGAGTTGGAGGTCACTTTGAACTGAACCGGAGTGTTCGCCGGGAAGGCGATTTCATTCACGGTAGCAATGCCCTGCTCTGGATAGATGAAGAACCATTTCCAGTCCATGGAGACCACTTCAATGGTAATAGGTTTTTCATCGTGAACCAGCGGCTTGCTTGGCTCAAGTGCGTGAGTGGTTTTCCAGGTCAGTACGGCAAGGAACAGGATGATCAGGATAGGTACCGTCCAGACCACAGCTTCAACTTTGTTGGAGTGTGACCAGTTCGGGCTATACTTCGCATCTTTATTGCTCGCACGATACTTCCAGGCGAAACCAACAGCCATCAAAATGGCAGGAATAACCACAATCAACATCAGGCCAAAAGCCGTCAATATCAGTGAACGTTGTTCCAGTCCAATCTGTCCTTTGGGGTCTAGTAGTGCAGAATCACAGCCACTGAGTAATACAGTACCTGCGAATAATGACAACCATCCCAAACTTTTATTGTATTTCCTGAGTCTCATTTAACGACCTCAATTCCACGGGAGTCTGGTGGCGTTTAAAGTGTGCGGGCATTTTACGGGAAGGTTACATTACTGTAAACATCATTAGGCCTGTGTCAGGAAGGTGTTACCGGGTTCTGCCGCACGTGTCACAAGTGTTGCAGATTATGTCGGTTTTTATGACCGAAGCCGCATGATATGGGCTTTATAACGAAAGGACCCCCAAGCATACCCTAAAAGGGGCAATTGGTATAACCATTGTTAAAAATATACAAAAAATTAACAATTAATTATCAATAAAAAGACATCTAAAAAACGAAAAATCAAACTTTCCAATGCTGAATCGTTTAATGAAAAATAGCGTTTTGGAATTGGCTCCAATAATTTCCAAATCCTATCCCGCACAAAACAACAAATATTTTTTTAGCGGCTGTTGGCTATTTCACCGTTATAATTTCGGTTAGTGATTACAACGGGAAATAACCTTTCACTTTTTCTTCAGGTCAACTGCGTTTTACGCAGTGCCATAAAATCGAGCAGACCGCCCGTCAGGATCCCGGCGATGGCCAGCAGGGCTCCTGCATCCAGCAGAAGAGCTTCGAGGGGGAGCGCCAGAGACGTACTGGCGTTAACGATAAGTACCACAAGCCATAGCGCCAGCGCGCCGCAGCCCGCCATTAGCAGACGTAACGCAAATCGGTAGGCGCGGTGATATTCAGTACGTGGCATAAAGTGTTCGGTCCGCTGGGTATATTCCAGCGTCTGGCGACACACCAGCAATAATAAAATCCCCGGCACGGCAGCCGCGACCGAGAAGAGATAAAACGTTGGCCAGCCGTGGGCTTCTACAAACCAGCCGGCAATCGGACCTACGTACACGCGCCCAACGGCCGAGAGCGCCGAGAGCAGCGCAAACTGCGTAGCGGAAAACGATTTATTGCACAGAGTCATCAGCAGGGCGACAAACGCCGCCGTCCCCATGCCGCCACAGAGATTTTCAAAGAACACCGCCGCGGCCATGCTGAACATATGCTTGTCAGTCACCGACAGCAGCCAGTAGCCCGCGTTAGATGCGCCCTGCAGGATGCCGAAGATCAGCAGCGCGCGGAACAGCGTCAGGCGCTGCATCAATACCCCGCCGTAAAGCGCGCCGACGATGGTCGCAAACAGCCCCAGCGTTTTATTCACCACGCCCACTTCACCGGCATCAAAACCGACGCCGCGGATCAGGAAGGTGGTGGTCAGGCTCATGGCAAAGGCATCGCCCAGCTTATAAAGGACGATGAGCAGCAGGATCAGCCAGGCATTGTTGCGGCCAAAAAAGTCACGCAGCGGTTCGGCCACGGCCTGCTCCAGCGAGCGGGGAACCGGAATGACGTCGCTCGGTTCGGGTGCAAATAGCGTAGCGATAATGCAGGGGATGAGCAGGGCAGCCATCAGCCAGTACATACCCTGCCAGCCGAGATAACGGTCGGCCAGCCACAAAGCCAGCCCGCCGGAGACCAGCATCCCGAGGCGATAGCCCAGCACGCTGATCGCCGCACCGGCACCGCGCTCTTCCGCAGGTAACACGTCCGTCTTCCAGGCGTCGAACACGATATCCTGAGAGGCGGAACAGAAGGCTATCACCACCGCAAGCGCGGCCATCCAGCGGAGCTGTGTGGTCGGCTCAAGAAAGCCCATCGCCGCAATCGCCAGCAGCAGCAGGACCTGTGTCATCACTAACCAGCCGCGACGACGCCCCAGAAACGGCGGCGTATAGCGATCCATCACCGGCGACCACAGGAACTTAAAGACATACGCCTGACCGACAAGCGAGAAGAAACCAATGGTTTTGAGATCGATGTTCTCAACCGTCATCCACGCCTGAAGCGTGCCGGAGGTGAGTGCGAGGGGTAAACCGGAGGCAAAGCCGAGGATCAGCAGAATCGCTGATTTCGGTTGCTGGAAAATGCGTAAGTAGTGACTGGACATGTTCTTATAAACTGACCCGGTGAAGCACCGGGTCAGTGAGCAGGATTAACGTGCGTTCTGCTTGATAAAGTCGTGAATGCTGGTGTCCTGCGCCATATCGGCGATGGTGTCCGTCAGCACGCTGTTAACGGCGTTAGCAATATTCTTGTTAGAGGCCTGGAACGCGCCTTCAACAGAGTAGCTGGCGCGGTAGTTTTTGGTCATCTTGTTGCCGTTCTTCGCGGTGGCAATGATGGCGATATCCGCTTTGGTCGCAATGTTGTAGCGCACGTTGCCCTGAGAGACGTCTGCGTACAGGTTGTTGACGATAATCTGCAGATCAACCGCGCCGCTTGGGCCAATCATGTAGCCGCGAGCGGTCATTTGCTTCTCAAGCACTTCCTGCAGCAGGAAGCGCAGGTCGCGGGACGCGGTCAGCGTCACCTGCTGGTTGTCGCGGGTCACTTTTGCCAGCGCCTGGTCCTGACGCTGATCGGCACCGTTAATGCTCACGGTGACGCCCATCAGGCTTGGGTCCTGCTGAGGCAGGGTGATTTTTGGTGAGACATCAATAGTGGTAGGCGGAGTCGCACAGCCTGCCAGCATAAAAAGGGCTACCAACGGAAAGAAGAGTTTTTTAAACATTTTCAGGTTCTCAACGAATCGTAAGCATTAAAGAGAGAAAAATTGCCGCCATCATATCATCGACTACGGCCAGGGGAAGTGGTCAACGCATGTAAATTCATCGTCTTGTCTGAAAACTGACCAGCTCATCCTTTTTCTCCTCCCGCCAGAGACGACAGGTATGAGTCTCACAGTGAACTTCATGCATTTGAATGAGAAAATCAGACGAAAGCTAAATATTTGTTGTCAAGGTGTAATGGAAACGGTAAAAGCGGCTAACATTTAAAGGGATGGGTGACATCTTAGCGTTGTCGGAGGAGTAATTTCATGATGATACGTGAACAGATAGAAGAAAAATTAAGGGCAGCGTTCAACCCTGTGTTCCTCGAAGTCGTCGACGAAAGCTATCGTCATAACGTGCCGGCAGGTTCTGAAAGCCACTTTAAAGTGGTTCTGGTTAGCGATCGCTTCACGGGAGAACGTTTCCTGAACCGACATCGCCTGATCTACAGCACCTTGACGGAAGAACTCTCCACGACCGTGCATGCGCTGGCACTGCATACCTACACCATTAAGGAATGGGAAGGCTTGCAGGATACGGTTTTTGCGTCGCCGCCGTGTCGCGGTGCAGGCACCATCGCCTGATAAATCGGATTTGCAACGGCTGGAGCTTTTCCAGTATGTTGCTTACAGATTTCCTCAAAACGGCCTCCGGGCCGTTTTGTTTTGTCTGAGTTTTGAGCGGATGGTGCGATTTTAAGGCTAAAAATAGCCTTAAAGTGTGAAAAAAGCCGCAGCAACATGCTCCAACCGTTCTCGACTCACCTAAGTGATGCCGCTATAATGCCGCGTCTTATTGAATGTCTTCGGGATGATTCTGGCGACAGGGAATGTGAATCTGCACTAAGAGAGCATCCCGGTATAACAGACAGATTCAGAGTTGACCGAGCACTGTGATTTTTTTGAGGTAACAAGATGCAAGTTTCAGTTGAAACCACTCAAGGCCTTGGCCGCCGTGTAACGATTACTATCGCTGCTGACAGCATCGAAACTGCTGTGAAAAGCGAGCTGGTCAACGTAGCAAAAAAAGTACGTATTGACGGCTTCCGTAAGGGCAAAGTACCAATGAATGTTGTTGCTCAGCGTTATGGCGCTTCCGTGCGTCAGGATGTGCTGGGTGAACTGATGAGCCGCAACTTTATCGACGCGATCATCAAAGAAAAAATCAATCCAGCCGGCGCGCCAAACTACGTGCCAGGTGAATACAAACTGGGCGAAGACTTCACCTACTCCGTAGAGTTCGAAGTGTACCCGGAAGTTGAGCTGAAAGGCCTGGAATCTATCGAAGTTGAAAAACCGATCGTTTCCGTGACTGACGAAGACGTTGACGGCATGCTGGACACCCTGCGTAAGCAGCAGGCGAACTGGAAAGAGAAAGAAGGCGCTGTTGACGCGGAAGACCGCGTAACCATCGACTTCACCGGTTCTGTAGACGGCGAAGAGTTCGAAGGCGGCAAAGCGTCTGATTTCGTACTGGCAATGGGCCAGGGTCGTATGATCCCAGGCTTCGAAGACGGCATCAAAGGCCACAAAGCGGGCGAAGAGTTCACCATCGACGTGACCTTCCCTGAAGAGTACCACGCTGAAAACCTGAAAGGTAAAGCAGCGAAGTTCGTCATCAACCTGAAGAAAGTTGAAGAGCGCGAACTGCCAGAACTGACTGAAGAGTTCATCAAGCGTTTCGGCGTGGAAGATGGTTCTGTTGCTGGCCTGCGTACCGAAGTGCGTAAGAACATGGAGCGCGAGCTGAACGGTGCTGTGCGTAACCGCGTGAAATCTCAGGCGATTGAAGGTCTGGTAAAAGCGAACGAAATCGACGTTCCTGCTGCCCTGATCGACAGCGAAATCGACGTGCTGCGCCGTCAGGCTGCACAGCGCTTCGGTGGCAACCAGCAGCAAGCGATGGAACTGCCGCGTGAGCTGTTCGAAGAGCAAGCGAAACGCCGCGTTGTTGTTGGCCTGCTGCTGGGCGAAGTGATTCGTACCCACGAGCTGAAAGCTGACGAAGAGCGTGTGAAGGGCCTGATCGAAGAGATGGCGTCTGCATACGAAGATCCATCAGAAGTGATCGAGTTCTACGGTAAGAACAAAGAGCTGATGGACAACATGCGCAACGTCGCACTGGAAGAGCAGGCTGTTGAAGCGGTACTGGCGAAAGCGAAAGTGACCGAAAAAGCGACCTCTTTCAACGAACTGATGAACCAGCAGGCGTAATTTCGCTCTAACGGTTTAAAGTTTGAACAAAAAACCCGTTGCCTTCCGGCGACGGGTTTTTTTTATCGCTGCAGGGGTTCTGGAAGGGTGCTAAAACGCCCTTTCAGTGTTAGCGTTACAACAAAAGGTTGTTATGCTTGAAATAGGGCGTGGCGAACCCCATAAGTATGTAATCACGATGATTGAGACTGGCTGATAATCCGTCCATAAGGTTACAATCAGTACAGCAGGTGTTTTCAATTTTGAACCAGGAGACGGAAATGTCATACAGTGGCGAACGAGATAACTTTGCACCCCATATGGCGCTGGTGCCAATGGTTATTGAACAGACCTCACGCGGTGAGCGTTCTTTCGATATCTATTCCCGTCTGCTCAAGGAACGCGTTATCTTTCTGACCGGCCAGGTAGAAGACCATATGGCTAACCTGATCGTGGCGCAGATGCTGTTCCTGGAAGCGGAAAACCCGGAAAAAGACATTTACCTGTACATCAACTCGCCTGGCGGTGTGATTACGGCGGGCATGTCCATTTATGACACCATGCAGTTCATCAAGCCAGATGTCAGCACTATCTGTATGGGGCAGGCTGCATCCATGGGGGCCTTCCTGTTAACCGCAGGGGCGAAAGGTAAGCGTTTCTGCCTGCCTAACTCCCGCGTGATGATTCACCAGCCGCTGGGGGGTTACCAGGGGCAGGCGACGGATATCGAAATCCACGCCCGCGAAATTCTGAAAGTAAAAGCGCGCATGAATGAACTTATGGCGCAGCATACAGGTCAATCTCTTGAGCAGATCGAGCGCGATACCGAGCGCGATCGCTTCCTCTCTGCTCCAGAGGCAGTTGAGTACGGCTTAGTCGACTCCGTATTGACCCATCGTAATTGATGCCCGCGACGCGAGTGTGCCGCTATACTAAGGTAGGGCGGCACGCTGCTTAAAGCACACGCGTCTTAGAATGGCATTTGCGTCGTCATGTGCGGCACAAAGAACTTAAAAAGAGGTTTGGACTCATGACAGATAAACGCAAAGATGGTTCGGGCAAACTGCTGTACTGCTCTTTTTGCGGCAAAAGCCAGCATGAAGTGCGTAAACTGATTGCCGGGCCGTCCGTGTATATCTGCGACGAATGCGTCGATTTATGTAACGACATCATTCGCGAAGAGATTAAAGAAGTTGCGCCGCACCGTGAGCGTAGCGCATTGCCAACGCCGCATGAGATTCGTCATCACCTTGACGACTATGTCATCGGTCAGGAGCAGGCCAAGAAAGTGCTGGCGGTGGCGGTATACAACCACTACAAACGTCTGCGTAACGGCGACACCAGCAATGGCGTAGAACTGGGCAAAAGTAACATTCTGCTGATCGGGCCAACCGGCTCCGGTAAAACGCTGCTGGCGGAAACCCTGGCGCGCCTGCTGGATGTTCCGTTTACCATGGCGGATGCCACCACCCTGACCGAAGCCGGTTATGTGGGTGAAGACGTTGAGAACATCATTCAGAAGCTGCTGCAGAAGTGCGATTACGACGTTCAGAAAGCACAGCGCGGGATTGTTTATATTGATGAGATCGACAAGATCTCCCGTAAATCAGACAACCCGTCCATCACCCGTGACGTGTCGGGTGAAGGCGTGCAGCAGGCCCTGCTGAAGCTGATCGAAGGTACGGTTGCGGCCGTTCCGCCGCAGGGTGGACGCAAACATCCGCAGCAGGAGTTCCTGCAGGTCGATACCTCCAAGATCCTGTTCATTTGCGGCGGCGCGTTTGCTGGTCTGGATAAAGTCATTTCCCACCGTGTTGAAACCGGCTCCGGCATCGGTTTTGGCGCAACGGTGAAGGCGAAGTCCGAGAAAGCCAACGAAGGTGAACTGCTTTCGCAGGTTGAGCCGGAAGATCTGATCAAATTTGGTCTGATCCCTGAATTCATTGGCCGTCTGCCGGTTGTGGCAACGCTGAATGAGCTGAGCGAAGACGCGCTGATTCAGATCCTGAAAGAGCCGAAAAATGCGCTGACCAAGCAGTATCAGGCGCTGTTCAATCTGGAAGGCGTTGAGCTGGAATTCCGTGACGAAGCGCTGGATGCGATTGCCAAGAAAGCGATGGCCCGTAAAACCGGTGCGCGTGGTTTGCGCTCTATCGTTGAAGCGGCATTGCTCGACACCATGTACGATCTGCCGTCGATGGAAGACGTTGAAAAAGTGGTTATCGACGAGTCCGTGATCGGCGGGCAATCCAAGCCGCTGCTGATTTACGGTAAACCGGAAGCCCAGCAGGCATCTGGCGAATAATTCACCAAATCATACAAGCAGTTAATCAAAAAGGGGGGATTTTATCTCCCCTTTACTTTTTCCGTATTCATAGCGTTGAATGTGTGGGAAACATCCCCATATACTGGATACATGTTAATGGTTATGTGAAGTACTGTGACATGACCAGCTTACCTGGCGGACACTAAACTAAGAGAGAGCTCTATGAATCCTGAGCGTTCTGAACGCATTGAAATCCCCGTATTGCCGTTGCGCGATGTGGTGGTTTATCCGCACATGGTCATACCCTTATTTGTAGGGCGGGAAAAATCTATCCGTTGCCTCGAAGCCGCCATGGATCATGATAAAAAAATCATGCTGGTGGCCCAGAAAGAAGCATCAACGGATGAGCCGGGTGTAAACGATCTTTTCACCGTCGGGACCGTGGCCTCTATTTTACAAATGCTGAAGCTGCCGGACGGCACCGTGAAGGTGCTGGTCGAAGGCTTACAGCGTGCGCGTATTACCACGCTGTCAGACGATGGCGAACACTTCTCTGCCAAGGCAGAGTACCTTGATTCGCCTGAACTTGATGAGCGCGAGCAGGAAGTGCTGGTACGTACCGCGATTAGCCAGTTCGAAGGCTATATCAAGCTGAACAAGAAAATCCCACCAGAAGTGCTGACGTCGCTGAACAGCATCGACGATCCTGCGCGTCTGGCGGACACCATCGCTGCACACATGCCGCTGAAGCTGGCTGACAAACAGTCCGTGCTGGAGATGTCCGACGTTAACGAACGTCTGGAATACCTGATGGCGATGATGGAGTCTGAAATCGATCTGCTGCAGGTTGAGAAGCGCATTCGTAACCGCGTGAAAAAACAGATGGAAAAATCTCAGCGTGAGTACTATCTGAATGAGCAAATGAAGGCCATTCAGAAAGAGCTGGGCGAGATGGACGACGCGCCGGACGAAAACGAAGCGCTGAAGCGTAAAATCGACGCGGCGAAGATGCCGAAAGAGGCGAAAGAGAAAGCCGAAGCAGAACTGCAGAAGCTGAAAATGATGTCTCCGATGTCGGCTGAAGCAACCGTCGTGCGCGGCTACATTGAGTGGATGGTGCAGGTTCCGTGGAACGCTCGCAGCAAGGTCAAGAAAGACCTGCGTCAGGCCCAGGAGATCCTCGATACTGACCACTACGGCCTGGAACGCGTGAAAGACCGCATCCTTGAGTACCTCGCGGTACAAAGCCGAGTAAACAAAATTAAAGGCCCAATTCTGTGCCTGGTAGGACCGCCGGGGGTGGGTAAAACCTCTCTGGGACAGTCCATCGCCAAAGCGACCGGACGTAAGTACATCCGTATGGCGCTGGGCGGCGTGCGTGATGAAGCGGAAATCCGTGGTCACCGCCGTACCTACATCGGTTCTATGCCGGGTAAACTGATCCAGAAAATGGCGAAAGTGGGCGTTAAAAACCCGCTGTTCCTGCTTGATGAGATCGACAAAATGTCGTCGGACATGCGCGGCGATCCGGCATCTGCACTGCTGGAAGTGCTTGATCCAGAACAGAACGTGGCGTTCAGCGATCACTATCTGGAAGTGGACTATGACCTGAGCGATGTAATGTTCGTGGCAACGTCCAACTCCATGAACATACCGGCACCGCTGCTGGACCGTATGGAAGTGATCCGCCTCTCCGGTTATACCGAAGACGAAAAGCTGAACATCGCTAAACAGCACCTGCTGCCGAAGCAGATTGAGCGTAACGCGCTGAAAGCCAACGAGCTGACCGTCGAGGACAGCGCGATTATCGGCATCATTCGCTACTACACCCGTGAAGCGGGCGTGCGTAGCCTTGAGCGCGAAATATCTAAGCTGTGCCGTAAGGCGGTAAAACAGCTGCTGCTGGATAAGAGCCTGAAGCACATCGTGATTAACGGCGACAATCTGCATGCCTACCTGGGCGTTCAGCGCTTCGACTATGGCCGCGCGGATAATGAAAACCGCGTGGGTCAGGTGACCGGTCTGGCATGGACGGAAGTGGGCGGCGATCTGCTGACCATCGAAACCGCCTGTGTGCCGGGCAAAGGCAAGCTGACCTACACCGGCTCGCTGGGTGAAGTGATGCAGGAGTCCATCCAGGCAGCGCTGACCGTGGTGCGCGCGCGCGCGGAAAAACTGGGTATCAACCCGGATTTCTACGAAAAACGCGACATTCACGTTCACGTTCCTGAAGGGGCGACGCCGAAAGATGGCCCAAGCGCGGGTATTGCCATGTGCACCGCTCTGGTTTCCTGTCTGACGGGCAACCCGGTACGTGCCGATGTGGCAATGACTGGTGAAATTACGCTGCGCGGTCAGGTCCTGCCAATCGGCGGGTTAAAAGAAAAACTGCTGGCGGCACACCGCGGTGGGATCAAAACCGTATTGATCCCTTACGAAAATAAACGCGATCTGGAAGAGATTCCGGACAACGTGATTGCCGATCTGCAGATCCATCCTGTTAAGCGAATTGAGGAAGTTCTCAGTCTTGCACTGCAGAATGAACCCTCCGGAATGCAGGTTGTAACCGCAAAATAGTGACCTCGCGCAAAGAGCGTCAATAAAAACAAGGCTGGTAAGTCATTTCGCACTTGCCAGCCTTTTTTTGTATAGCTAATTTAGATTGCTGATTAGGTCAGCCATCAACAACGGGTGTTGTAAGGTCATGGCAGGCCTGATATAACTGCTGCGCGGTCGCGTTGTGAAGGACTCAGGCGCGATATAAATTATAAAGAGAGGAAGAGAACAGTGAATAAATCTCAACTGATTGACAAAATTGCTGCTGGTGCTGATATTTCTAAAGCTGCAGCTGGACGTGCGTTAGATGCATTAATTGCTTCTGTTACTGAATCTCTGCAGGCTGGGGACGACGTTGCACTGGTAGGCTTCGGTACTTTTGCTGTTAAAGAGCGTGCTGCCCGTACTGGCCGCAACCCTCAGACCGGTAAAGAGATCACCATTGCTGCTGCTAAAGTGCCGGGTTTCCGTGCAGGTAAAGCGCTGAAAGACGCAGTAAACTGATTGCTTTCCCGTTTCAGGGAAGCCGGATAGTACAAGGGCGCATCGTTTGATGTGCCTTTTTTGTTTGTCCAGACCTGATTTGTGCGAGTTTATGCGAGTTGTGGGCTGACAATCGCCCCGTTTTCTTGTCACAATACGCCTTCACGCGCGACGGGCAGGATTTTCCGTCAGCGTCAGGTAACCAGTCACCTACAGCGGAGTGTTGTTACACCATGATGGACAGCTTACGCACGGCTGCTAACAGTCTCGTGCTCAAGATTATTTTCGGTATCATTATCGTGTCGTTCATATTGACCGGCGTGAGCAGTTACCTTATTGGCGGTGGCGCGAACTATGCCGCAAAAGTGAATGGCCAGGAAATCAGCCGTGGTCAGTTCGAGAATGCTTTTGCCGGTGAGCGTAACCGTATGCAGCAACAGCTGGGCGACCAATTCTCTGAACTGGCGGCGAATGAAGGGTACATGAAAACCCTGCGCCAACAGACACTGAACCGTCTTATCGACGAAGCGCTGCTGGATCAGTATGCCAAAAAGCTGGGCCTTGGCATCAGCGACGAGCAGGTCAAAAAAGCGATCTTCGCCACTCAGGCATTCCAGTCTAACGGTAAATTCGACAACGCGCGTTACAACAGTATCGTTAACCAGATGGGCATGACGGCGGATCAGTACGCGCAGGCGCTGCGTAACCAGCTGACAACCCAGCAGCTCATTAACGCTGTCGTGGGTACCGATTTCATGCTTAAAGGTGAAACCGATGAACTGGCCGCGCTGGTGGCCCAGCAGCGCGTGGTCCGTGAAGCGACCATTGATGTGAACGCCCTGGCGGCGAAACAGCAGGTGAGCGACGCAGACGTTAATGCTTACTACGAGCAGAATAAAAACGCCTTTGTTTCTCCGGAGCAGTTCCGCGTCAGCTACATCAAGCTGGATGCAGCTGCGCTGCAGGAAAGCGCGTCTGATGCCGAGATCCAGTCTTACTACGACCAGCATCAGGATCAATTCACTCAGCCGCAGCGTAACCGCTACAGCGTGATTCAGACCAAAACTGAAGCAGATGCTAAGGCGGTACTGGATGAGCTGAACAAAGGCGCTGATTTCGCCACCCTTGCGAAAGCGAAATCCACCGACATTATCTCTGCGAAAAACGGCGGTGATATGGGCTGGCTGGAAGACGCAACCACGCCCGACGAGCTGAAAAATGCCGGCCTGAAAGAGAAAGGCCAGCTGTCTGGTGTGATTAAATCATCCGTTGGTTTCCTGGTCGTGCGTCTGGACGACATCACCCCGGCGAAAACCAAGCCGCTGGCTGAAGTTCGTGATGATATTGCCGCGAAAGTGAAACAGGAAAAAGCCCTGGATGCCTACTACGCGCTGCAGCAGAAGGTGAGCGATGCTGCCAGCAACGACAACGAATCTCTGGCAGGTGCAGAGCAGGCGGCGGGTGTGAAAGCAGTTGAGACCGGCTGGTTTGGTCGCGACAACCTGCCGGAAGAGCTGAACTTCAAACCGGTTTCTGATGCCATCTTTAACGGTGGTCTGGTGGGCGAGAACGGCACGCCGGGCAGCAACTCTGACATCATTACCGTTGACGGCGATCGCGCCTTTGTTCTGCGCGTCAGCGAGCACAAGCCAGAAGCGGTCAAACCGCTGGCGGAAGTGAAGGATCAGGTCGTCGCTCAGGTTAAGCACAACAAAGCAGAACAGCAGGCTAAACTGGACGCTGAGAAGATTCTGGCCGATCTGAAAGCGGGTAAACAGGACGCGCTGAAAGCGGCAGGTCTGAGCTTCGGTGAGGCGAAAACGCTGAGCCGTACCGGTCAGGACCCAATCAGTCAGGCCGCGTTTAGCCTGACGCTGCCGGCAAAAGACAAGCCAAGCTTCGGTACCACCACCGATATGCAGGGTAACGTTGTTCTGCTGGCGCTGGACGACGTGAAAGCCGGCACTCTGCCAGAAGCGCAGAAGAAGGCGATGGTTCAGGGCATTACTCAGAACAATGCTCAGATTGCTTTCGAAGCCATGATGAGCAACCTGCGTAAAGACGCCAAAATCAAGCTGGGCGATGTCATGACTCAGCAGCAGTAATTACGTGTCTGCTCGCAGATTTTCGTAACGCTCTGCAAAAACTAAAGGCCGCTTTCGCGGCCTTTTCCATTTCTGCAATCTGCTGTTTGTGCCTGTTTTCACAGGCGGCTATC
This sequence comes from Enterobacter cloacae complex sp. P13B, assembly GCF_014895915.1. Lineage (NCBI taxonomy): Bacteria > Pseudomonadati > Pseudomonadota > Gammaproteobacteria > Enterobacterales > Enterobacteriaceae > Enterobacter > Enterobacter cloacae complex sp. P13B. Next base: position 156,664 of record NZ_JADBQN010000005.1, on the reverse strand, counting down.
GTTGCGTGGCTGTCAACAAACAAGGAGATAACAGCATGAAATGTGGAATCAAAGCACTGTTAATTACGCTGGCTATTGCCACCACCGGGATGAGCGCGGGCGCGCAGGCGGCGGCGACCGCCGCCAAACCACAGGCTACGCAGAGCAAGTCTGACGCGGCCGCGCCGGTACAAGGGCAGACCAAAGCGGCTGACGCCGGTAAAAATGCGGATGATGACGGTACGCGGGTCAGCATTAACTCGGCCTCGGCAGAGGATCTCGCCCGCGCAATGAATGGCGTGGGCCTGAAAAAAGCGCAGGCTATCGTCAGCTATCGTGAAGAGTACGGCCCATTCAAAACGGTCGACGATCTCAAACAGGTTCCGGGCATGGGCAGCGCGCTGGTTGAGCGCAACCTCTCACACCTGACACTGTAATAACGCAATTTCTTGCACTGCGGCAAAAGTTTGCCAGGATAAAGAGGTCATACCAGTTATGACCTCTGATCCTAAAACAATGAAAGGCTATTGCGCTATGCAGACAAAAATCAAAGTACGCGGTTTCCATCTTGATGTTTATCAGCACGTCAATAACGCTCGCTATCTCGAGTTTCTTGAAGAAGCGCGCTGGGACGGGCTGGAAAACAGCGAAAGCTTTCAGTGGCTGACCGCGCACAACATCGCGTTCGTCGTCGTCAATATCAACATCAACTATCGCCGTCCGGCCGTGCTGGGCGATGTGCTCACCGTGACCAGTCAGGTACAACAGCTAAACGGCAAGAGCGGCGTGTTAAGCCAGGTGGTGACGCTCGATCCAGAAGGGCAGGTGGTGGCTGATGCACTGATCACCTTTGTCTGTATCGATCTGAAAACTCAGAAAGCGCTGCCGCTGGAAGGGGAATTGCGGGAAAAGCTGGAGTTGATGATCGTATAAGACATATTAAGGCGCACTCGTGCTGTCGACACCTGTTTTGCGACAGCACGGTCAAAAAACGCTATTTAAGCCCGGTCTTTTGCTTCATTGCCGCCATCACGCCGACTTTATCAGCCAGGTAATGGTTAAGCCCGTTAGCGCGCAGATTACAGGCGGCGCACTGGCCGCAACCGTCGCCTTTGATGCCGTTATAGCAGGTGAGGGTTTCGCTGCGAACCAAATCCAGCTTGCCCCAGTAGTCGGCCAGCGCCCAGGTTTCGGCTTTATCCAGCCACATGAGCGGGGTTTCAAAGCGCGTCTCTTTCGCCATCCCCAGATTGACGGCGTGGTTGAGCGCTTTGACAAACTCATCGCGGCAGTCCGGGTATCCTGAGAAGTCGGTCTCACATACGCCCGTAATTACCGCTTCGGCTTTTACCTGATAGGCATAAATCGCCGTCAGGGTCAGGAACAGAATATTACGCCCCGGCACAAACGTGTTCGGAATGCCGCTGGCATCGGGTTCGTAGTCCGGTACAGGAATACTGTCCCGGGTGAGGCTGCTGACGGCCAGTTCATTTAACAGCGTAACGTCCAGCACCTTGTGCGCGCGTGCCCCCAGTTTAAGGGCCAGTTCACGGGCAACGTCGATTTCAGCGCGGTGACGCTGGCCATAATCGAAAGTCACACAGTGAACTTCATCATACTGATGAAGGGCCTGAACCAGGCAGGTTGTAGAATCTTGTCCTCCGCTGAACACGACGACGGCACGTTTCATAAATCATCTCGACTGTTACGGTAAAACCGTTATGTTACCGTCTGGCTACGGCGGCGACCAGCTTCTTCACGATTTGGGGGCGGGTAGCCAGGCTTCGGTAAAATCAAACCAGCCGCGGGTGTTGAGGCGTATGCCGTTGACTCCCGGCGGGGCGCTGATTTGATATTGATAGTTAAAAAGCGGCGTCAGCACCGCATTCTCCATCAGGCGGTTGAAAATGGCTTGCAGACCGGCGTGTCGGTCCCGAGCTTCGGCCTGAGACTGCACCGCATCCAGCGTGGCTTGCAGATGGGCGTAGGCCGGTGCGCTTAACACGTGCGGCCACAGGGCATCGCAGCGCAGCCACTGCTCAAGCGTATACGCTGGCGCTTCGCCTATCAGCCTGTCCCCCATCATGATGTCTGCATCGGCAAGCTGCTGGCATCCGTCCCACGTCTTGGCGTCGTGGAAGATGACGGTCAGGTCACAACCCTGTCGCGCCAGGTACGCCTTTAACTGGCTGGCCATGGTGTGAAGCTCAACGGGAAGATGGTAAACCAGCGTCAGCGCCTCAGGCAGGGCAACTTCCGTTAAGTCAGGCCATTCGGGGATTGTCCAGCCTGGAAGCAGTTCCCCGGTGGGCGTAATGAGTCCTTCGTTGAGCGGAAGCGTGTGCAGAAGCCTGGAGAGATGGATGATATTGATAAGCCGCTTCGCCTGGATCTCACTCAGACGCGCGCTCTGTTTCAGCGTGAGGTAACAGAAGCCCAGGCTGGTGCTGCTGCTGACCAGCCTCAGGGTTTCAAGCTCATCGGCCTCGCCAATCGCGATTTGCACCGGGTGACGACAGCTGGTGCCCAGCCTGTAATCAAACAGCTGGGGGGTGATCCAGTATTCGATGGCTTTGAGCAGCGGATGGCTCAGGTGGTATTGCTCATGGCTTTCCAGACGAACCAGGTCGGGCTCAAAGGCGGCCAGCCGGAAGGGGCCGCAGCCAAGTTCAGGATAGTCGGGATGCGCCAGACGGCTGCAGTAGGTTGCCAGCCTGTGCGCCAGCCAATAGTCCGGTTGATGCAGCATAAATGTCAGACACTGTGGATGCGTTGTTTCGATACGTAAAACGCTCCTGAACAGAGTGCGCAGGGCGGGAAGCGTCAACAGTGCCGTCAGGCTTCGCTGGAGCTGCGCCGTTTCTATTTTATCGCCGTTATGCCAGTGCAGGGTGGAGCGAATGTAGAAATGCCAGCGCAGCCCGTCAGCAGAGACCTCCCAGTGATGCGCGAGATCGCCCGTGGGTTCACTGCTGTTACCGTTAAAACGCGTCAAGCCTGAAAATACCTGTCCTGCCAGATGCTGCTCCGCCCGGCCAGGCAAAAAGCCCGGCTGAAGCGGCTCCAGCGAGCGATAGTAGGGGATGCGCAGCGTCGGCGTGTCGTTTTGCCACTGCCCGCCTAAAAACGGATGCAGCAACGATCTCAGCGCTTCAGGAGCAAGCTGGGCCAGCTCCAGCGCGTTATGCTGCTGCCCGCTCTTCAGCGCCTCTTCCATCATCGCATTGCGCAGTGACTCCGGGCTGGCATGGAACGTCAGCTCACCGCGCTTGCCGCGACCAGACCGCGCGTGCCAGCTGAGCCAGCCCGCCTCCTGAGCCTGACGCAGCAGGGTGCGGACATGGCGCTCGCTACAAAAACAGCGGCTGGCAAGCTCACTTATGGTGACCTGCTGTGGAGCGCCAGCGGAAGGTTGCCACAGGCGTTGATACTGGTTAAGACGGTTCAGCTGGCGCATAAGAAACCCGGAACAATAATTTTCATCTATTCACTATTACTTCCGTATATCTCACACGATACTGATGCACAAGTTAATCGCATCACATTTCAGGAGTAATCATGGCCCGCCTCGCTGCATTTGATATGGACGGTACGTTGTTAATGCCGGATCACCGTCTGGGGGAGAAAACGCTGAGTACCCTGAAGCGGCTGCGCGAGCGTGATGTCACCCTGACGTTTGCCACTGGCCGCCACGTGCTGGAGATGCGTCATCTGCTGGGCACGTTTTCCCTGGATGCGTTTTTAATCACGGGTAACGGAACGCGCATTCACACCGTTGAAGGAGAGGTGCTGCACCGCCAGGATCTCAACCCGGAAGTGGCGGATATTGTTCTGCACAGCACGTGGGACACGCAGGCCAGTATCCACGTATTCAACGATCAAGGCTGGTTTACCGGAAGCGAAATCCCCGAATTGTTGCACGCGCATGTTTATAGCGGCTTCAAATACCAGCTTATCGATCTGCGCCGGATCCCCGCCCACGCGGTGACCAAGATTTGCTTCTGTGGCGATCACGACGATCTTTGCCGCTTACGCATTCAGTTAAATGAGGCGCTGGGCGACCGGGCGCACCTGACCTTCTCGGCGGTGGATTGTCTTGAAGTCCTGCCGGTGGGCTGTAACAAAGGTTCAGCCCTGGCGGTGCTCAGCGACCACCTGGGCTTAACGCTGCAGGAGTGTATGGCGTTTGGCGACGCCATGAATGACCGCGAAATGCTGGGCAGCGTGGGGCGCGGCCTGATTATGGGGAATGCGATGCCGCAGCTGATCGCAGAGCTTCCTCATCTGCCGGTTATCGGACACTGCGGCAACGAAGCGGTGTCCCATTTTTTGACGCATTGGCTGGACAACAACAACCTCCCATATTCCCCCGAATAGTGAGACCCTTCCAGCAAGCCAGACTTCGGTCTGGCTTTTTTTTATTTCAGCAGCTGCGCAATCTGCGCTTTCCACGGGGTGATGTCGCCGATGTTGGCCTGTACCCACTCCGCATTGTAGTAGGTCTCAAGGTAGCGCTCGCCGCTGTCGCACAGCAGCGTGACGATGGAGCCGGTACGGCCTTCCTCGCGCATGCGTGCCGCAAGCTGCAGTGCGCCCCACATGTTGGTGCCCGTTGATGCGCCCACCTTGCGGCCGAGCTGCGTCTCCAGCCAGTGCGCGGTGGCGACGCTGGCGGCGTCCGGCACGCGGAGCATTTCGTCGACAACGTCAGGAATGAACGACGGTTCCACGCGCGGGCGGCCAATTCCTTCAATTTTACTGCCCACCGGGCTGCGCAGGCCGGCATCGCGGCTTTCCCAGTAGTCGAGGAACACGGAGTTCTGGGGGTCAACCACCATCAGTTGGGTATCGTAGCCCTGACAGCGAATGTAGCGTCCGATAGTGGCTGACGTGCCGCCCGTACCGGCGCTCATCACAATGTACGACGGAACCGGATGCGGTTCGTGGGTCATCTGGCGGAAAATACTGTCGGCAATGTTGTTATTGCCGCGCCAGTCCGTTGCGCGCTCGGCAAAGGTGAACTGGTCCATATAGTGGCCGTTTAGCTCGCGGGCGAGCATTTCAGAGGCGGCATAGATTTCGCAGGCGCTTTCCACAAAATGGCAGCGTCCGCCGTAAAATTCGATCTGCTCGATTTTGCGTTTTGCGGTGCAGGAGGGCATCACGGCGATAAACGGCAGGCCCAGCAGACGAGCGAAATAGGCTTCAGACACCGCCGTTGAACCGGATGAGGATTCAATAATGGTCGTGCCTTCTTTGATCCAGCCGTTGCACAAACCGTATAAAAACAGAGAGCGCGCCAGGCGATGCTTCAGGCTACCGGTAGGATGGGTGCTTTCATCCTTCAGGTACAGCTGAATACCGTCAAATCCCGGCAGGGGGAGGCGAATCAGGTGGGTATCCGCCGAGCGCTGGTAGTCGGCATTGATTTCGCTGATGGCATGTTTAACCCAGGTGCTATTCATCGTAGTTATCCGTTTGTCATTTTGTGCCCAGCATAGCGAAAAGCACAGAAAAAATTGTTGCTATCTGGCCTTTAAAATAGAATGAAGGGAGAAAAATTTTCTCTATGAGGTGGGTATGCTAGATAAAATTGACCGCAAGCTCCTTTCATTGCTGCAAAGTGACTGTACCCTCTCTTTGCAGGCGCTGGCAGATGCCGTTAATCTGACCACCACACCGTGCTGGAAGCGCCTAAAAAAGCTGGAAGATGACGGCATTCTTCTGGGGCGCGTCGCATTACTCGATCCCGAAAAACTGGGGCTTGGGCTGACGGCATTTGTGCTGATAAAAACCCAACACCACAGCAGCGAGTGGTATTGCCGCTTCGTCACTCAGGTGTCTGAGATGCCCGAGGTGCTCGGCTTCTGGCGTATGGCCGGCGAGTACGATTACCTGATGCGCGTCCAGGTGGCTGACATGAAGCGCTATGATGATTTCTACAAGCGGCTGGTGAACAGCGTCCCGGGCTTGTCGGACGTCACCTCAAGCTTCGCCATGGAACAGATTAAGTACACCACAGCCTTACCTATTGAATAACTTCGTAAAATACCTTCAGGAACAAACCGCGTGCGATTATTTGCCCAATTAAGCTGGTACTTTCGTCGGGAGTGGCAACGCTACCTCGGTGCAGTCGCCCTGCTTATTATCATTGCCATTTTGCAGCTGATCCCGCCGAAGGTGGTGGGCTACGTCGTGGATGGCGTCACTGAACAGCATTACACCACCGCACGGGTGTTGATGTGGGTCGGCACGCTGGTGCTGACGGCGGTCATTGTTTATCTCCTGCGCTACGTCTGGCGCGTGCTGCTGTTTGGTGCGTCCTATCAGCTGGCCGTTGAGCTGCGTGAAGATTTTTACCGCCAGCTGAGCCGACAGCATCCCGAATTTTATCTGCGTCATCGCACCGGGGATCTCATTGCCCGCGCGACGAACGACGTCGATCGCGTGGTCTTTGCCGCCGGGGAAGGGGTGTTAACGCTGGTGGACTCGCTGGTGATGGGCTGTGCGGTGCTGATCGTCATGTCCACGCAGATCAGCTGGCAATTAACCCTGCTCGCCCTACTGCCGATGCCGATCATGGCGCTGGCGATCAATCGCTACGGCGAACAGCTGCACGAGCGCTTCAAGCTGGCGCAGGCGGCGTTTTCTTCTTTGAACGATCGCACCCAGGAGAGCATGACCAGCATCCGCATGATCAAAGCGTTTGGCCTGGAAGATCGGCAGTCCGCGCTGTTTGCGGCCGATGCGGCAGACACGGGGGCGAAAAACATGCGCGTCGCGCGTATTGATGCGCGATTTGATCCAACGATTTATGTCGCAATCGGCATGGCAAACCTGCTGGCGATTGGCGGCGGGAGCTGGATGGTGGTGCAGGGCACATTGACCCTGGGGCAATTGACCAGCTTTGCGATGTATCTGGGGCTGATGATCTGGCCGATGCTGGCGCTGGCCTGGATGTTTAACATCGTAGAGCGCGGCAGCGCCGCCTACAGCCGCATCCGCGCCATGCTGGCCGAAGCGCCGGTGGTCAATGACGGCAGCGAAGCGGTGCCGGAAGGGCGCGGCGTTATGAACGTCGACGTTCGCAAATTTGTCTATCCGCAAACGGAACATCCGGTGCTGGAGAACGTTAGCTTTACGCTGCGGCCGGGCCAGATGCTGGGCATCTGCGGCCCGACGGGGTCCGGAAAAAGTACCGTGCTCTCTCTGCTTCAGCGCCACTTTGACGTCACCGAGGGCGATATCCGTTTCCATGATATCCCCCTGGCGAACCTGCTGCTGGACGAGTGGCGTGGCCGTCTGGCGGTCGTCAGCCAGACGCCGTTTTTATTTTCGGACACCGTGGCGAATAACATTGCGCTTGGTCACCCGTCGGCGACGCAGGAAGAGATCGAACACGTGGCGCGCTTAGCCAGCGTACATGACGATATTTTGCGTCTGCCGCAGGGCTACGAAACGGAAGTCGGGGAACGTGGCGTCATGCTGTCCGGCGGGCAGAAACAGCGAATCTCGATTGCCCGCGCGCTGCTGCTGAATGCTGAAATCCTCATTCTGGATGATGCGCTCTCCGCCGTGGATGGTCGTACCGAGCATCAGATTCTGCATAACCTGCGCCAGTGGGGCGACGGACGCACGGTGATTATCAGCGCCCACCGTTTGTCAGCGCTCACTGAGGCCAGCGAAATTCTGGTCTTACAGCACGGACACATTGCCCAGCGCGGGCAGCATGAAACGCTTGCCGAGCAGCCGGGCTGGTATCGCGATATGTACCGCTATCAACAGCTTGAGGCGGCGCTGGACGATGCGCCGGAACAGGATCAGGAGGCCACCAATGCGTAAGCTCGGAACGATGTGGCCGACGCTCAAACGTCTGCTGGCCTACGGCTCGCCGTGGCGCAAACCGCTCTCCGTGGCCGTGCTTTTACTCTGGATAGCGGCGATTGCTGAGGTGAGCGGGCCGCTGCTCATCAGCTACTTCATCGACAATATGGTCGCCAAAAGCTACCTGCCGCTGGGGCTGGTGGCGGGCTTAGGCGTGGCCTACGTTGGGTTGCAGCTGGCGGCGGCAGGGCTGCACTATGCGCAGTCGCTGCTGTTTAACCGTGCCGCCGTGGGCGTGGTTCAGCAGCTGCGCACGGATGTAATGGACGCGGCGCTTCGCCAGCCGCTCAGCGAGTTTGATATCCAGCCGGTCGGGCAGGTGATTTCGCGCGTGACCAACGATACCGAAGTGATCCGCGACCTGTACGTCACCGTGGTCGCGACGGTGTTACGCAGCGCGGCGCTGATCGGCGCGATGCTGGTGGCGATGTTCAGCCTCGACTGGCGCATGGCGCTGGTGGCGATTACCATCTTCCCGGCGGTGCTGATCGTGATGATCATCTACCAGCGCTACAGCACGCCAATCGTGCGTCGGGTGCGCGCCTATCTGGCCGACATTAACGATGGCTTCAACGAAGTGATTAACGGCATGAGCGTCATCCAGCAGTTCCGCCAGCAGGCGCGCTTTGGCGAGCGGATGGGCGAAGCCAGCCGATCGCACTACATGGCGCGTATGCAGACGCTGCGCCTCGACGGCTTCCTGCTGCGTCCGCTGCTCAGCCTTTTCTCTGCGCTGGTGCTTTGCGGTTTACTGATGCTCTTTGGCCTGAGCTCAAGCGGTACGATTGAAGTGGGCGTGCTGTACGCCTTTATTAGCTATCTGGGTCGCCTTAACGAGCCGCTGATCGAGCTCACGACCCAGCAATCGATGCTGCAGCAGGCGGTCGTCGCCGGCGAGCGCGTGTTTGAGCTGATGGACAGGCCGCGCCAGGCCTACGGTCGTGACGAGCGACCTCTGCAAAGCGGCGCCATTGCCTTTGATAACGTCTCGTTTGCCTATCGCGAAGACCGGCTGGTGTTGCAGGACATTACGCTGGATGTTCCGTCGCGCGGTTTCGTGGCGCTGGTGGGACATACGGGCAGCGGCAAGAGCACGCTCGCCAGCCTGTTGATGGGCTACTACCCGGTCACGCAAGGCGAAATCCGCCTCGACGGACGCCCGCTCGCGTCTCTCAGCCACAACGTGTTGCGTAAAGGCGTCGCGATGGTGCAGCAGGATCCGGTCGTCCTGGCCGATACCTTCTACGCCAACGTGACCCTGGGGCGAGACTACTCTCAGGAGCAGGTATGGGAGGTGCTGGAAAAAGTGCAGCTGGCAGACCTGGCGCGCGGGTTTAGCGACGGGATTAATACCCGGCTGGGCGAGCAGGGGAACAACCTCTCCGTTGGGCAAAAGCAGCTCCTCGCGCTGGCGCGGGTGCTGATTGAAACCCCGCAGGTGCTGATTCTGGATGAAGCGACGGCCAGCATTGACTCCGGCACCGAGCAGGCTATCCAGCAGGCGCTGGCCGCGGTACGCGACCATACGACGCTGGTGGTGATTGCCCATCGCCTTTCCACCATTGTCGATGCCGATACCATTCTGGTGCTGCATCGCGGACAAGCCGTGGAGCGCGGGACGCACCGTGAACTGCTGGAAGCCAAAGGGCGCTACTGGCAGATGTATCAGCTTCAGCTGGCGGGCGAAGAGCTCGCGGCCAGCGTGCGCGAGGAAGAGTCGCTCAGCGCCTGATGCACCAAAACAAAGCAACGCGCTAACAGTCATTCCTGTTGGTGCAATACTGAAACGCACCGTGCACCGACATGGTGCGTTTTTTTTCGCCGGTTCGTTAATGAAGCCGGCGTAACGCTCGTTGCACCGCTTTTCTCTCTCGTTTTCATTTCTGGCACACCCCTTGCAATACGTTCTGCGTGAGCTGCGGCCATTACCGAATTCTGACTGGAGGGGATCTATGAAGCTGGTTACGGTGGTAATCAAACCATTCAAACTGGAAGACGTGCGTGAAGCATTGTCCTCAATGGGTATTCAGGGACTGACTGTCACCGAAGTGAAAGGCTTTGGTCGTCAGAAGGGTCATGCCGAGCTTTATCGCGGGGCGGAATACAGCGTTAACTTTCTGCCAAAAGTAAAAATTGATGTCGCGATTGCTGACGATCAGCTTGATGAAGTGATTGATGTGATTAGCAAAGCGGCCTACACCGGCAAAATTGGCGACGGCAAAATTTTCGTTGCCGAACTGCAGCGCGTCATTCGCATTCGTACCGGCGAATCTGACGAAGCGGCACTGTAAATAACGCCTGGCACACAGTGATAGGGATCGAGAAAATGAAGATAGCAACACTTAAAACGGGTCTGGGTTCGCTGGCACTGCTGCCGGGCCTGGCGCTGGCTGCTCCTGCCGTGGCAGACAAAGCCGATAACGCCTTTATGATGATCAGCACCGCGCTGGTGCTGTTCATGTCTATCCCGGGCATTGCGCTGTTCTACGGCGGCCTGATCCGCGGCAAAAACGTTCTCTCCATGCTGACGCAGGTTGCCGTGACGTTCGCGCTGGTCTGCGTGCTGTGGGTGGTTTACGGTTACTCGCTGGCCTTCGGTACCGGCAACGCCTTCTTTGGTAACTTCGACTGGGTAATGCTGAAAAATATTGAGCTGACCGCGCTGATGGGCAGCTTCTACCAGTACATCCACGTCGCGTTCCAGGGCTCGTTCGCCTGCATTACCGTCGGGCTGATCGTGGGGGCGCTGGCGGAGCGCATCCGTTTCTCTGCCGTTCTGATCTTCGTGGTGGTCTGGCTGACCCTCTCCTATGTGCCGATTGCGCACATGGTCTGGGGCGGTGGTCTGCTGGCAACGCACGGCGCGCTGGACTTTGCGGGCGGTACCGTTGTACATATCAACGCCGCGGTAGCGGGCCTGGTGGGCGCATACCTGATTGGCAAACGCGTGGGCTTCGGTAAAGAGGCGTTCAAACCGCATAACCTGCCGATGGTGTTTACCGGTACGGCTATCCTCTACTTTGGCTGGTTCGGCTTCAACGCCGGCTCCGCAAGTGCCGCGAACGAAATCGCCGCGCTGGCCTTCGTAAACACCGTTGTGGCGACGGCGGGTGCAATTCTCTCCTGGGTATTCGGCGAGTGGGCGGTACGCGGTAAACCTTCCCTGCTGGGTGCCTGTTCGGGGGCGATTGCCGGTCTGGTCGGTATCACCCCGGCGTGTGGCTATGTGGGTGTCGGTGGTGCGCTGCTGGTGGGACTGGTCGCGGGCCTGGCAGGTCTGTGGGGCGTCACCGCACTGAAACGCGTGCTGCGCGTGGATGACCCTTGCGATGTGTTCGGCGTCCACGGCGTGTGCGGCATCGTCGGCTGTATCATGACCGGCATCTTCGCCGCGAAATCACTGGGTGGCGTGGGCTACGCAGAAGGTGTCACCATGGTTCATCAGGTGCTGGTGCAGCTGGAAAGTATCGCTATCACCGTGGTGTGGTCTGCCGTTGTCGCCTTCATCGGCTATAAGCTGGCGGATATGACCGTTGGGCTGCGCGTACCGGAAGAGCAGGAGCGCGAAGGTCTGGACGTCAACAGCCACGGCGAGAATGCGTATAACGCCTAATAAAAAGCAAAACGGCAACTTCGGTTGCCGTTTTTAATGTTTATTCCCTCTCCCATGGGAGAGGGTCAGGGTGAGGGCATCAGGCCGCACACCATCATCCGCGATTACGCATTACCCCTTCCTGCACCGTAGAAGCGACCAGCACGCCGTCCTGAGTATAAAACTCTCCACGCACAAACCCGCGAGCGCTCGACGCTGACGTACTCTCCACGCTGTAAAGCAGCCACTCATTCATATTGAACGGACGGTGGAACCACATGGAGTGATCGATGGTTGCGACCTGCATCCCTTTTTCAAGGAAACCAACGCCGTGCGGCTGTAGCGCAACCGGCAGAAAGTTAAAGTCTGACGCGTAGCCCAGCAGATACTGATGCACGCGGAAATCTTCCGGCACGGTGCCATTGGCGCGGATCCAGACCTGACGCTTCGGCTCGGCGGTGTGGCCTTTCATGGGGTTGTGGAACTCAACCGGGCGGATCTCCAGCGGTTTATCGCAGAGAAACTTCTCTTTGACCTGCGGCGGAAGCAGATGTGCCAGCGCGCGGGCGATATCAGTCTCTGATTTGAGTTCGTCCGGCGACGGTGCTGGCGGCATCACTTTCTGATGTTCATACCCCGGTTCCGGCGCCTGGAAAGAGGCGGTCATATAAAAGATAGGCTTACCGTTCTGAACGGCCGCCACGCGGCGTGCGCTGAAGCTGTTGCCGTCTCTCAAAACTTCAACGTCATACACAATCGGTTTTGCGCTGTCGCCAGGGCGTAAGAAATAGCTGTGGAATGAGTGCACCAGGCGGTCTGCAGGGACGGTCTCCTTTGCAGCGTAGAGCGCTTGTCCAACGACCTGGCCGCCGAAAACCTGACGTAAGCCGAGGTCTTCGCTCTGCCCGCGATAGAGTCCTTCCTCAATTTTTTCCAGATTCAGTAATGTCAGCAGATTGTTCAGTGCCTGACTCATAATTATCCTCAATAAACGCCGTAGCGAAAGATAGGCAGAGTATAACGCAGAAATGAAAGTGGTCCGATGGGTAGAATAATCTGAATGTCGGCACGTTTTTAGGCATTAATCGGTGATCTGTGCCACACTTAAAAACGTTATGTGATTGAAACGACATCGGATGGGATCGATCCCGCTGGTGCATTGATGATAAGGAGACTTCAATGAAACTCGTGCCCATGCTAAGTGGTGTAGCTATTGCGGTGGCGTTGTCCGCCTGTGCCGGTAAGAGCGCCCAGGTGCCGGTACCAGCTGCAAATCCGAACGGGATTAATACCCTTTCACAGCAATCCATTCAGCAGCCTAACGTTTCCGGTACAATCTGGATTAAACAGAGAGTCGCTCTGCCGCCGGATGCGGTATTAACGGTCACGCTGTCTGATGCTTCCCTGGCGGACGCGCCGTCGAAGGTGCTGGCTCAGCGCGCGGTCCGTACTGAAGGTAAGCAGGCTCCGTTTAGCTTCGTGTTGCCGTATAACCCGTCAGACGTGCAGCCGAATGCCCGTATTCTGCTGAGCGCAGCGGTAACCATCAACGGCAAGCTGGTCTTTATCACCGATACGGTCCAGGAAGCCATTAACCACGGTGGAACCAAAATCGACCTGAATCTGGTGCCGGTGCAGCAAACCGAAGTCCCGGTTGCTCCACAGACCAATCAGCCGTCCCTGCCAACCCCACCGACCCAGATGTAACTGTTGCTCTTACCCTCTCCTTCGGGGGAGGGTTTAGTACACCCAGCGGTATTTCTGCAAATCTATCTGTCCTGCGCCCGACACCTGCACACCCTCTGAAAGCAACGCCTGACGCTGACGCTGGAGATCCGGCCCGGTCAGCGAGATAGCGCCATGACGGTTCACCACCCGATGCCAGGGCAACGTACTGCCTTCCGGCAGCCGTTTCAGAACGCCGCCGACCTGTCGCGCCGCGCGTGGAGAGCCTGCCAGCTTTGCCACATCACCATAGGTGGTGACATAGCCTTCCGGAATCGAGGCCACGATTTGCCATACGCGCTGGGGAAAGGAGTCGTTTTCGTCCATACCTTCACCTGTGGGGATGTTTGGATCGTCATGGTAAACGAAGATCGTCCTGATTGCTGCGCCTGTTTGCGCAAGAAACCAGCATCCGGTTCCTGGTCGCTTGCAATTGGCTCTTCGCACAGGGATAATGCGCCAGCGCGTTGGTTATCAACGCTCTCAATGGGGGCTCTGTTGGTTCTCCCGCAACGCTACTCTGTTCACCAGGTCAGGTCCGGAAGGAAGCAGCCAGGGCAGACGACGTGGGTGCCGGGATGTAGCTGGCAGGGCCCCCACCCATTTGTGGCCTCATCCATCTTTCCCGTTTCCATCTCTTTTTAGCCTTTATTCCACAATAATATAATGCCTATTCCGTGTAATATATATTTCATCGCCCTGAAATATTACTGTCATAAACCTGTAATAATAGACTGGCATTTTATAATTGGACGTCTATTTTCGTCAAAATTCAAAAAAATATAGATCTGGATAACAGTGATAACTTCGTGTATTAAATAAAGTACTTATTCCGAAGGGAAGTGACAAACATGGCTACTGCAGTTTTAAATGTTAAAATTGACGAAGCGCTAAAAGAAAGACTCCGCCATTATGCGGAAGTAAATAACGAAAATTTAAGCGTGACCACAGAGAAACTGCTGCTGCTGGCGTTTGAAGCAGTAGAAGAGGCGGGAGTATCGGAAGAGGATATTGATAATCAGCATACGGAAGAAGAGAGTGTTTCTCCTTTTACTCCTAAAGAAATCAAGGCTCTACGTAAACTTCTGAAGAAGAGAAAATGAAACAACAACTGTCAACTGCCAGTGACTACAACGAGGCCTGCGCTCTGTTGCGTTCAGGCTACGTGAAGCATGTACGTCTTGGCTGGAATGTTGGAAGCGATGAGTTCTTTCGTATTGCGTCTGACTGGTGTGATACCGGTGCAAAAATAAAGAAAGACGGTGATAATTTCGTTATTTCCCTGAAAGGTTTCCCCATTCCTCCTCAGCACTAAATCCTGACCAGTGAAAACTGCTGACTGCATATATTACAGTCAGCAGTTTTTATTTTATGATCCAGTTCAAAATTTTAATATTAAACCAGGCGGCGTTTGACTGCTGGCGTATTTGAATTTAGCGCGAGCCATAACGGTTTAATCCGCAGCAATGCCGCTTCCAGCTCCGCTGGCTCCAGCGAAAAGGGCATACGTAAAAAGCGGTCAAACGCCCCCGATAAGCCAAACCGCGTCCCGGTTCCCAGGTTAATCCCGATGATTTCTGCCCGTGCGGCAAGCTGTGTCGCCAGCATGCCAGGAAGTTCGATCCAGTAAGAGAGTCCGCCCTCCGCCTCATGAAACGTCCACTCCGGGAAATGTTCTCGCAGCAGGTTACTGCATCGATCGCGCCGTTCCGCCAGCATCTTGCGGCGAGCGGGCAGAAAACGCTCGCTGTTGTCGATAAGCCACAGCGTCGCCAGCTGCTCAAGCAGCGGCGAGCCTAAATCCAGCGTATCGCGCGTCTGGGCGAGCGTGGCGATAGTCCGCGAGGAGGCGCGGATCCAGCCGAGACGCAGCCCGCCCCAGAAGCTTTTTCCGGCAGAGCCTAGCGTAATCACGCTGGCCTGCGGGTTAAACGATGCCAGCGGTGGCGGCGGTGGCGAATCAAACCAGAGATCGACCATCGTTTCATCCACGACCAGCACCGTGCGGGTCTGGGCTGCTATATCAGCGATTGCCTGACGGGTGGCGATATCCATACATCGACCGGTTGGGTTGTGAAAATCTGGCATCAGGTAGGCCAGGCGCGGCGCGGTCTGGGCAAGCGTAGCCGCAAAGCCATCCGTATCCCAGCCCGTTTCCGGCAACGACACTCCTACTGGCCGACACTGTGCTCCCTGAATAGCGGCAATCGCCAGCGGATAGGTGGGGTGATCGACCACGACGCGATCCCCCGGTCCGGCCATCATCCGCAGCACCAGCGCGAACCCGCTGACGGCACCGTTGACCACCATCACCTCGTCTGCCCGGGTTGGAAGACCTCGCGCGGTATAGCGCGCAGCGATGGCCTCCCGTAGCGCCGGCAGCCCAAGCTGCTCGTAGCCCGTCAGCGAGAGGTGTTGAGTAATAGCCGTAAGTGCATGGGTGTAAGCCTGGTGGATCTCCGGCCCGGCGCTGAGGGCGGCAGTGGAAAGATCCAGGGCGACGCTCGCTGCGGAAAGCGTGGGAACGGCGCGTGCATCCGGGAGGATGACGCGCGACCCGCTACCGTGGCGGCTTTCAAGATAACCCTCTTCACGCAGGTGGGCGAGGGCGCTGCTGACGGTGGTTCGGCTGACGTTCAGCACCGTCGCCAGCTCACGCTCACCCGGCAGGCGCGTATGCAGCGCCAGCCGGCCATCAAGGATTAATAAGCGCAGCGCGTCGGCCAGCTGGCGCCAGAGCGGAGTGCGGGATGAAGTTTGCTGCCAGTGCCCTAAAAGGCGTACCAAAGACTGGCTTCCGAAGCGGCGTGATGACATAAGCAGTCCACTATTTAAAAACTGGACATTAATCTTAGTGCCATTTTAGGTCAGGATGAAAGTCGGGTTCACTGGAGAAGATAAAAATGGTACGTCGTCTGCTACAACTTTATGTCGGTTTAGGGCTGTATGGGCTTTCCACCGCGATGTTTATTCGTGCGGATCTGGGGGTCGATCCGTGGGATGTGTTTCACCTTGGCGTGGGAATACAGCTGGGGATGAGCATCGGGACGGTGATCATTTTGACCGGGGCTGCGGTGCTCTTACTGTGGATCCCACTGCGTCAGATGCCCGGTCTTGGCACGATCAGCAACGTGATTTGTATCGGTCTGGCGGCGGACGCCAGCATGGCGCTTATCCCCGAACTGAGTTCGTTATCCGTGCGCATCGCTTTCCTGGTGTCGGGCATCGTGATGAACGCGATCGCCACCAGCATGTACATCGGGGCCGGTTTCGGGCCTGGTCCGCGCGACGGCCTGATGACCGGCATTCACGCCCGGCTGGGGTGGTCCATTCGCAGCGTGCGTACCTCCATCGAAGTGTCCGTCCTGCTGATTGGGTGCGTGCTGGGTGGCTCGTTTGGGGTGGGAACCGTGGCGTATGCTCTGACCATTGGCCCGCTTATTCAGCTCTGTTTGCCCTGGTTCCGCCAGAAGCCGCGCGGTGAGAAAATGACTCAGCCGGAGCGGGTTGTTTAATTTGCGAAGCGCTCACATGTTTTAACGGCGTCGCTGTGCCAGAATAGACGCTTCGAAAATCGCGATGCCAGAACGCATGAAAGCAATCACTCTTTATGATGTCGCCCTCCTTGCGGGGGTTTCTTATCAGACCGTTTCCCGCGTGATTAACGACGCGGAGCACGTCTCTGCCCGCACGCGGGAAAAGGTGCAACAGGCAATGGCGGAGCTGCATTACGTCCCCAACCTGCGGGCGCAGCAGCTGGCGGGGAAACGCACCCGTACGCTGGGCCTCATCACCACCGATCTGGCGCTGCACGCGCCCTCGCAAATTGTGTCGGCGGTAAAATCCCGGGCTGCAGGGCAGGGGGCGAGCGTCCTGATTTCCATGGTGGAGCAGCCGCAGCAGTGTCAGGCGGCGCTTCAGGCGCTGCTGGCGCAGCGGGTAGACGCGCTGCTGGTAAATGTGCCGCTTGACGATCCGCACGCCGAATCGCTCAGGTCGCTGGCGATGCCCGTCCCGGTACTGTTCCTCGACGTGTCACCGTCCGCGCAGGTAAATAGCCTCGTGTTTAACGCCGAGGAGGGGGCACGCCTGGGCGTTGAGCATCTGCTTTCGCTGGGGCATCAGCATATTGCCCTGCTGAGCGGGCCGGAAAGCTCGGTCTCTGCGCGCGCGCGTCTGGCGGGATGGAAGGCGACGCTGGCGCAGGCGGGTCTTGACGCGGCTGCGGTGGCCTACGGCGACTGGAGCGCGGCCAGCGGCTATGAGAAGGGACATGTGCTGCTCTCGGGGGCGGTACTGCCGGATGCCATTCTGGTGGCGAACGATCAGATGGCGCTTGGGGTAATGCGCGCCTGTGCGGAAAAAGGGATAGCTGTTCCTGGCCAGATATCGGTGGTCGGGTTTGACGATACGGCCGACAGCGCCTGGTTTTCTCCGCCGCTGACGACCATTCGTCAGGCGTTTCGAGAGGCAGGCGAGCGCAGCGTGGAGTGGCTTCTGTCCCCCAGCGGGGGGGAGGAATGCTGGCAGGTTCAGCTGCCGGTCACGCTGGTGACCCGCCATTCCAGCGCGCGCCGCACCCCGCAGCAGGCCGAACGCGAGGATCTGGCGCAGCAGCTCAGAAGCCTGGCCCTCCTTGCCGGGCAGCTTGCCCGCAAATAAAACTTTGTGATCGGACTCGCTACCCCGCGATTGCGTGCTTTACCGTCGCCGGGTGCCAGGGCATGTTAACCAAAATTGTGAGCGCTTCGCAAAGAGGTTACTATGCCCAACACTTTATCGCTGACTCTCAGCGCCATTCTGGCCCGACGGGACTGGGAAAACCCGGGTGTCACCCAGTGGAACCGTCTGGAGGCCCATGCGCCGTTACACAGCTGGCGTCTTGAACAGCCTGCCCTGGATGATGCTGCATCCGCCAGCAGACGCTCCCTAAATGGGGTGTGGCGATTTAACTACTTTCCTGCACCCGAGCAAATCCCGGAGGCGTGGGTAACCGAAGACTGTGCGGATGCCGTTGCGATGCCCGTGCCGTCGAACTGGCAGATGCAGGGGTTTGACACGCCCATCTACACCAACGTCACCTATCCTATCCCCGTTAATCCGCCTTTTGTGCCGCAGGAAAACCCAACCGGCTGTTACTCGCTCACATTTGATGTGGATGACGCGTGGCTTCAGAGCGGGCAGACCCGCATCATCTTTGACGGCGTGAACTCTGCGTTTCATCTGTGGTGCAACGGGCGGTGGATGGGCTATTCCCAGGACAGCAGGCTGCCTGCCGAATTCGATCTCTCGACGGTTCTGCGGCGCGGTGAGAACCGCCTGGCGGTCATGGTGTTGCGCTGGTGCGACGGCAGCTATCTGGAAGATCAGGACATGTGGCGCATGAGCGGTATTTTCCGCGATGTGACGCTACTGCATAAACCCGAAAGGCAGATTGCCGATTATCGCGTGGTGACGGACCTGAATGCGGAGCTGGACCGCGCAGTGCTTAAGGCAGATGTCGCGCTGGCAGGGGCGGGCTTTGCAGACTGCGAGGTGGTCTTTACCCTGTGGCGCAAGGGTGAAAAATGCGCCAGCGTTTCCCGGCGTCCGGGGTCTGCCGTTGTGGACGAGCGCGGCAGCTGGGACGAACGCTTAACGGTGGAGATCCCCATTGACCGTCCCGCGCTCTGGAGTGCTGAAACGCCGGAACTGTATCGCCTGACGATGGCGCTTCTCGGCCCGCAGAGTGAGGTACTGGAGGTTGAGGCGTGCGATGTGGGCTTCCGCCGCGTTGACATCAGTAACGGCCTGCTGAAGCTTAACGGTAAGCCGCTGCTGATCCGCGGGGTTAACCGACACGAGCATCACCCGGAAAACGGTCAGGTGATGGACGAGGCGACCATGCGTCGCGACATCGAGATCATGAAGCAGCATAACTTTAACGCCGTGCGCTGTTCGCACTACCCGAACCATCCGCTGTGGTACAGCCTTTGCGATCGCTACGGGCTGTACGTTGTTGACGAAGCCAATATTGAAACCCACGGCATGGTGCCGATGAGCCGCCTCGCTGACGATCAGCGCTGGCTGCCCGCCATGAGCGAGCGCGTAACCCGCATGGTGCAGCGCGATCGCAATCATCCCTCAATTATCATCTGGTCGCTGGGTAACGAGTCCGGCCACGGCGCGAATCATGATGCGCTGTACCGCTGGCTGAAAACCACCGATCCCACGCGCCCGGTGCAGTACGAAGGCGGCGGGGCGAATACGGCGGCGACCGATATTGTTTGTCCGATGTACGCCCGGGTCGATTGGGATCAGCCTTTCCCGGCGGTGCCTAAATGGTCAATCAAGAAATGGATCGGCATGCCCGACGAAACGCGTCCGCTGATCCTCTGTGAATACGCCCACGCGATGGGAAACAGCTTCGGCGGGTTTGCGAAATACTGGCAGGCGTTTCGCAGCCATCCTCGCCTGCAGGGTGGGTTTGTCTGGGACTGGGTCGATCAGGCGTTGACGAAGAAAGACGAAAAGGGCAACGCGTTCTGGGCCTACGGTGGGGACTTTGGCGATACGCCGAACGATCGCCAGTTCTGCCTTAACGGACTGGTCTTCCCCGATCGCACGCCGCACCCGGCGCTGTACGAGGCGCAGCG
Source organism: Enterobacter cloacae complex sp. P13B (assembly GCF_014895915.1). Taxonomy (NCBI): domain Bacteria; kingdom Pseudomonadati; phylum Pseudomonadota; class Gammaproteobacteria; order Enterobacterales; family Enterobacteriaceae; genus Enterobacter; species Enterobacter cloacae complex sp. P13B. Next base: position 136,849 of record NZ_JADBQN010000005.1, on the reverse strand, counting down.
CGCCCAGCAGTTCTTTACCTTTACGCTGGTCAGTACCTCTCCGCTGGTGATTGAGGTGCAAAGCGGCTACCTGTTCCGCCCTACCGATAACGAGGTGCTGAGCTGGACGGTTGTACGTGGCGGAGACGTGCTGGCCGCAGGTGAGGTGACGCTCGCGATAACGCCTGAAGGCGCCCGGCGTCTGGAGCTCGACCTGCCGGAGCTGAAGGCCGGGCCGGGTGAAATCTGGCTGAACGTTGAGGTTCGCCAGCCGCGGGCAACGCCGTGGTCACCGGCTGACCATCGCTGCGCGTGGGAGCAGTGGCTGCTTCCGTCTCCGCTGTTTGTCGCACCGCCAGCCTCTGCGGGCGAGCCGCCGGTTTTAACGCAAAACGATCGCATCCTGGAGGTCACGCATCGTCAACAGCGATGGCAGTTCGATCGCGCATCCGGATACCTGACTCAATGGTGGCGAAATGGCGTTGAAACGCTGCTTTCACCCGTGACGGATAACGTCAGCCGCGCGCCGCTGGACAACGACATTGGGGTGAGCGAAGCGACGCGCATCGATCCAAACGCGTGGGTTGAACGCTGGAAAGCGGCGGGCATGTACGATCTCACCTCGCGCATGCTGCACTGTGAGGCAGAGCAGCATGCGCGTGAGGTGGTGGTTACCACGCTTAATGTCCTGGAGCATCGCGGCAGGGCGCTGTTCCTGAGCCGTAAAATCTGGCGGGTGGACGAGCAGGGGGTTCTGCATGGCGACATTCAGGTCGATATTGCGTCTGATATCCCGGAGCCCGCGCGCATTGGCCTGAGCGTTCATCTCGCTGAAACGCCAGAAAAGGTTGACTGGCTGGGGCTGGGGCCGCATGAAAACTACCCGGACAGAAAGCTGGCGGCGCAGCAGGGGCGCTGGACACTGCCCCTGGCAGACATGCACACGCCGTATATCTTCCCGACGGAAAATGGTTTGCGCTGCGATACCCGCAAACTTGTGCTGGGTGCGCATCAGCTGAATGGCGTGTTCCATTTCTCAGTGGGCCGCTATAGCCAGCAGCAGCTGCGTGAGACAACCCATCATCATCTGCTGCGGGAAGAGCCGGGGTGCTGGCTCAACCTCGATGCGTTTCATATGGGGGTGGGCGGCGATGACTCCTGGAGCCCCAGCGTTTCGCCGGAATTTATCCTGCAGACGCGCCAGCTTCGTTATACCTTTAGCTGGCAGCAGACTCTTACCTGACCAGAGAGGCGGCCACCGGGCGTGGCCGCCTGCTTACGCCAGAATGCCGCTCAGGCCATGCAGGCTCATGTAAATCCCTACCACGATAATCAGCGCAGCGGAGATCCACGGCGCTTTGCGGGAAAGTTCGCTAAATCCGGGCCAGCGTTTTGTCGCGTGCTTAAGGCTTAAGGCGGCAATCGCGCCGGAAGCGACCAGCGTTAACGCCAGACCGATGCTGAAGCTGAAAACCAGCGTCGCGCCGAGCGCAAAATGCTTCAGCTGCAGGCAGATCAGCAGAACGGTGATGGACGCCGGGCAAGGGATAAGCCCGCCGGTCAGGCCAAACATCGCGATCTGTCCTGTCGTCACGTTTTGTCCGTTAAAGCGCCGGTTGATATCCTGCGCGTGCGCGCGCTGGTGGGCGTCCTGCCACTCCTCTTCAACCAGCGGGTGTTCATGGTGATGATCATGGTGGTGGTCATGGTCATGATGGTGGTGGCAATCGTGATGATGATCGTGTGGCCGGCTCTCTTTCCAGGTTCGCCACGCCATCCACAGGGCGATTGCAACGATCAACACCCCGGAGATCAGCTGGAACCAGGGTTCAGACGTATGTGCGTCCCAGCCGCGGCCAAACCATAGTCCTGCCATGGCAATGATCCAGACTACCGCCGTATGGGAAAGCGTAGCCGCCAGACCGAGCAACACCGCCTGCTTCAGCGTGCCGCGGATAGCCACGATAAAGGCAGCCATCATTGTTTTTGAGTGGCCCGGCTCCAGGCCATGCAGCGCACCGAGCAGGATAGCGCTGGGAACAAACAGCCAGGCATTACCCTGCTGCAGGAGTGAAGCAAAATCGTTCATTGAAATTTCCAGTATGGAAAGCGTGCGCAAATAGTACTCCCCCCCAGTAGGTTAATACTACCCCCCAGTAGAAAAATACTCAGGGGGAGTAGAGCGTGATATGCTTTAAAAGCCAAAACTGAGGGAGACAGAGATGTCACATACCGTTCGCGATAAGAAGATGTTATTGACTCGCCTGAAGAAAATTCAGGGGCAGAGCACCGCGCTGGAGAAAATGCTCAACAGCGATCACGAATGTGCTGAAGTGCTGCAGCAGCTGGCAGCGATCCGTGGCGCGGTCAATGGCATGATGATGCAGGTGATTGAAGGGCATCTTACCGATCATGTCGTGAAAGAGCCCGAAGAGGCGCAGCGTGAAGCCGATCTTGGCGTCGTGCTGCAGGTGATCAAATCCTATCTTAAGTAGAGCGCGTGGCGAGGTTGTTCTCTGCCCAAAGGATAAACTCCGTCTTGGGCAGCGCCTTACTGTAGAACCACCCCTGCCCATACTGCACGCCGTGGCGGTGCAGCCAGGTAAGCTGCCCTTCGGTCTCCACGCCTTCCGCCACCATTGCCAGCTGCAGCGACTTCGCCATTTCGATAATGTGCGGCGTTACGTTTTTGTACTCCAGTGCATCCACGAACGATTTGTCAATTTTTAGCGTGTCGACATCGAGATGCTGCAGATAGCTGAGGCTGGAATAGCCCGTGCCAAAATCATCAATGTAGACAGGGTGGCCCGAACGGCGAAACGCGGCGATAGCCGGCGCGCTGATTTTGGGGTCGGCAAAGCCACGCTCGGTTAACTCAAGGGCGATTTGTCGGGGATGAATCTGCCACTTATTCAGGAGTTGGCTCAGTAAAGGCGGCAGATTACCGGAGGTCAAATCGGCCGGGGCGAGGTTGATGGAGATATGCTGATCGGGGTGGAGCTGCAGCCAGTGGCCCATATCTTCAAACACTTTTTCCATAACTAACTGCGTCAGCTGCGAGATGAGGCCGGTTTGCTCGGCAAGCGGCACAAATATATCAGGCGAGAGACTGCTTCCGTCTGGCTGGGGCCAGCGCGCAAGCGCTTCTGCACCCACGATTTTTCCACTGCACAGCGCCACGATGGGCTGATAGTGAACCACAAAATCGCGGCTGTTAATGGCGTCCAGCAGGCGATTGCGCGGCGACTGGATACGTCGCAGGATCCGCAGGACAAACAGTGCCGCCAGCAGGCTTATCAGGACGCCAAACGGCAGCCAGAAAAGCAGCTGTCGGTGCCAGCTTTCAGCCAGGGGGGTGAGCGATGCCCACGTGACGACAGTAAATCCAAGCTCAGGTACCGGCTTCATCACGTACATGGAGCCCTTGTACTGAACGCTGGAGACGCCTCGATCGTTGATCCGATCGCGGATATGCGGATCAAGCGTGTTACTGCTGGCGAAAATAAGATGCGTTGCGCTTCCCACCAGAGCGGCATCAATGGCAATCGCCCCGAAAGGGATCACATCTACAAGCGAGGCAGGATCGACCAGAACAAGGTAATGGCCCTTACCGAGCACGGCCATATAGCGGTGAAAGCCAAGATCGTTCTGTGCGGTAAGCCACGCGCTGTAGCCATCTTCGGTGATACGCATGGGAGGAGGATAAGCGGCGGATTTACTCGCCTGCTCAAGCGAAGAGCAGAGGGGTGTGAGGTTGTCGATATAGATCACCTCCTGGATATAGCGCCACGAGAACGCGACCCGACGTATCTCCCTCAAATGCAGCGGACTACAGGGAACGCCCTTAAATCCCTGCAGGTGATTTAACGCTTCTTTAGCCTGATCCACGACCCTGTCGGTGCGCATCAGCACGCGAGAAGCATAGCTATCCAGCGCATCAACAAATTTCTCTTCCGCCTGGCGATGGGCAAGCCAGATGCTGAGGCAAATGGGAACCAGCACGGAAAAGATAAGTACGCCAGTCACCAGACTGACCAGATGTCGGGTTTTCATGCTGTCGTTTCCTTTCTCATATGCCCGAATCCGGACGCTGAGTTTCCTGCCTGAAGAGAAAGATTTTACCGCGAAATGAAATAGTTATAGCACGTGGGGGCAGGGTTTTCATGTTATCTAAAGCAAATCAGAAAATATCCTCAGGAGAGAGAGGGTTGTTTTTTCAACCTTGCCTGGATATTATTTTGTTATGTTATAACAAAACATAAAGGGTTTATGATGAAACCAAACATCCATCCAGCGTATCGCACCGTGGTATTCCACGACACCAGTGCCAATGAATACTTTAAAGTGGGTTCAACCATTAAAACTGACCGCGAAATTGAGCTCGACGGTGAAACGTATCCGTACATCACTATCGAGGTTTCTTCAAAATCGCATCCGTTTTATACCGGTAAGCAAAAAACGTTTTCCACGGATGGCAGCGCAGCGCGCTTCCGCAAGCGTTTTGGCGGTTTTCTTAATGCGAAGCGGGGCTAACCATGCAGGTGCTTAACTCATTGCGCAGCGCAAAACAGCGTCACCCGGATTGCCAGATAGTCAAACGCAAGGGACGCTTATATGTGATTTGCAAATCCAATCCGCGCTTTAAGGCGGTGCAGGGACGTAAAAAAAGACGCTAGACGCGCGTTTCTCGCCAGCTTTCCAGGGATCTTTTCTGTTTGCCATCGGCAGTAAAATTGTCGGTGGCAAGCCAGCCTTCAAAGGCGCTCGCCAGCGCCGGCCACTCTTTGTCGAGAATAGAAAACCAGTCGGTATCCCGGTTACGGCCTTTTATGACCAGCGCCTGGCGAAAACGGCCTTCAAACTGAAAGCCCAGACGCAGTGCCGCTTTGCGTGATGGTTCGTTCAGGCTGTTGCACTTCCATTCATATCGCCGGTAGCCCAGGGTATCGAACGCGTACCGCATCAGCAGATATTGCGCTTCTGTTGACATGGGCGTGCGGCTTAACAGCACGGAGAAGTGAACGTGTCCCACTTCCACAACGCCGTTTTTAGGATCGATCCGCATCAGGGCCAGCGTCCCGACCGGGGTCTGGGTCTGATTATCGATAACGGTAAAGTGTATCGGGTCAGATAACTCACACACGCTTGCCACCCATTCGGCAAACTCAGCGGCCGTGGCATCGGGTTCACGCAGTAGCCACGTCCAGCTCCGGGTGTCTCCGGCCAGAGCATAGGCGGAGAACAGCGCCCCGGCATGCTCCACGCGCAGCGGTTCAAGCCGACAATAATGCCCCTGCAGTACCACCCGGGACGGATGAGGTCGAGGCTGCCAGTCGGTAAGGGCTTCGCCCACAGGTTGTCCAAACTCATTGAATGTCTTCATCTTTATTTCCGTGACGTTGAGAAGAGTTCCAGATTAGAAAATTACTGGTTCCTTAAAAAGAACCACTCGGCTATGTTTTGGTGGTACCACAAGGAGATGAGATGAACATACCGGGCGATGAACTTTATACCTTGCTCCATGCTGCGCTTAAAACGCGTGGGGAAGAGACGCTCCAGCGCGCGCTCTATCTCGCTTTGCGGGAGGCCATACTGGGCGGAAGGCTTCGGTCCGGCAGCCAGCTGTCCGGCTCGCGAACGCTGGCGCAGCAGCTTTCCGTTTCACGGAACACCGTCAATGCGGCGCTGGACCAGCTCACGCTCGAAGGCTATTTGCTGCGTAACCGTCAGGGGACGCGGGTGGCGCAATTCGCCCATCGTGCCAGCCCGCGGGTTCTGACCGATCCTGAGGTCAGGCTGGCAAAACGTGTCGTCCAGCTGCCTGCGCCTGTGTCGCGCGACACCCCGGTGATGGCCTTTACGCCGGGAACGCCCGCCATCAACTATTTCCCCTTGCCGCTGTGGCGGCGATTGTACGATCGTGTCCTGCGGGAGGAGGGGAGCGCTCTGCTGGGCTATGGCGACCCGGCCGGTGAGCCGTCGCTGCGGGCAGCCATCGCCCGTCACCTTGCGCTTTCTCGCGGCATTGACTGCGACGCCAGCCAGATTGTGATAACCGAAGGGGCGCTGGAGGGCGTCAATCTGTGCACGATGCTGTTAAGCGAGCCGGGGGATGTCGCCTGGGTGGAAAATCCCGGCTACAGCGGGGCCAAAAGCGCCTTCGTCAAAACCGGCCTTGCGATGATCGGCATACCGGTGGATGACGAGGGAATGTGCTGGGAAGGGTTGCATGCGCCTTCACCTGCGCTCGTTTTCACTTCGCCGTCGCATCAGTTTCCTTACGGGAGCGTGCTCAGCGCGCGGCGGCGTCTGGCGCTGCTGGAACTGGCCCGCCAGCACAAGGCCTGGATCATTGAGGACGATTACGACAGCGAGTTCCGCTATGTCGGCGAGCCCGTACCGGCGATGCTGGGCATGGTCAACAACGCGCCCGTTGTGTATCTGGGGACGTTCAGTAAAACGCTGTTTCCGTCGCTCCGAATGGGGTTCATGGTGTTACCGCCAGCGCTGGCGAAAGCGGCGCGTCCGGCCATCGGCTCGCTGCTGCGCGGCGGGCATCGCGCAGAACAGCGCACCCTGGCGCTGTTTATCGAGGAGGGGCACTATGCCCGTCATCTTGCCGCCATGCGTCGCCTGTATCGTAAGCGTTACCGCCAGCTACGGGAGGTGCTGAGCGCAGAGCTTTATACTCCGCACCGTGTTCTTGCCGGTGAAGGGGGAATGCACCTGACATTGGCGATTGACGGTATCGACGACCAGCGGCTGGTGGAGAAAGCGAGGGCATTTCAGCTGGCACCCGCTGCGCTGAGCGGCTATTACCTGGAGACGAAGCAGGGGCAAACCGGCCTGGTTTTAGGTTACGGCAACACCTCTGCTTCGCAGTTTGCGCCGGGTATCCGACGCCTGCAGGCGTTAATTACGCAGCAGCAGGGCGGGAAAGGGTAAAAACATCATAAAAAGAGAGCTGGCCTTTCGTTGCGACCATTTTCTGCAGCTTCTCTTTGTGCACGGTTTCGACAGCCGGAGAGTGCAGGATGCTGTCGATAAGCTCATTTGGCACAAAACGCGTGTTGTACCATTCGCCGTTGTAGCAGACCCGGAAATCGAGGACGTCGATATCTTCGTAACGGTAGCGGGGATTCACGTCGAAAAAGAAAAAGGCGTTAAACACGACAAACAGCACCACCAGCAGCCAGACGGAGTCCACCAGCGTTTCGGACTTCAGCATGACAATCAGCGTCGCCAGCCAGGCGGCATACATGGCAACAAACAGCCCGGGATGTTTGCGGATAAAGCTAATGCTAAAGCGCGGGCGATTGTCTCGCTTTTCGCGGTGGTTAAGATCGTCGATGGTAGCGGTAAGCAGGCGCTGTATCTCGGTCATTTTTGGCCTTTTGAGAGTTGACAATACAGGGTATCTGCCAATTTTAGGGGAGCCATCCGGCTGAAAAAAGTAACAGTCGGGCGCTAAAAGACCATAACAGTTGGCTCCCCGGATCGTTACAGCGTTTTGATGATTTTCGCCGGGTTGCCGCCTACGACGACGTTAGCCGGCACGTCTTTCGTCACGACGGCACCGGAAGCCACAACCACATTATCCCCGATGGTGACGCCTGGGTTAATGACCGCACGTCCACCAATCCAGACATTATTGCCAATGGTGACGGGCTTACCAAACTCCACTCCGCTGTTACGTTCTTGCGCATCCAGCGGATGGGTGGCCGTATAAATATGAACGCCCGGCGCGAGCATGCAGTTGTCGCCAATATGTACAGGGCAGACATCCAGCATTACGCAATCGAAGTTGGCGTAAAAGTCTTTGCCCAGATAAATGTTATATCCATAGTCACAGCGGAAGCTCGGCTCAATATACGCCCCTTCGCTTTGTCCCAGCAGTTCCGCCAGAATGTTCTGGCGTTCTGTTTTTTCGTCAGGCGCGGTGTGGTTATAGCGGTGAAGCAGATGGCGCGCCCGAAGCCGGTCGGCGCGTAACGTCTCATCACCAGGGCGGTAATGTTCACCTGAAATCATCTTCTGTTTTTCTATGCTCATCGGAAACCTCTCTGGATGTTATTCCTGAAGGGTAATCGCAACAGGCGTTAAGGGGAACGTTCCCGGAAGGCCGATGTGACCACAGTCACAACATTGTTGCTGATGAGCGCGTTTAACACGGAGACCTGGCTTTCGCGCAGGGAGCATAACGGGACAGGTGAATACAGCTTATAACGTGGCGTAGAACCTCTACAGACACACTTCAAAGATTAACGGACAAATTTCCATACAGAAGTAGGGATTTTGTCATACAGCTTATTCATCGTTAGCTCTGCAAGGCGATGGTCAGCGGCTGAATAAAATACCGCCAGTTCATTATCAGAAAGCTCGTATTTATTCTTTTCAATGACGCGTTCAAGGGTGTCAATTGACTGACAACGTCGTAAGCGCATCAAATAATCGATTTTTGTGAGTGGTTTATCAGACATAAATTCACCTTAGTAATTGTAATAATTTTAACAGGAAAGACTAACCGGGTTAGCTCTGCTCACGTTGACGAAACAGCGGAATAGCCGGTTTCCCGATTTACGCCATTTTTGCAAATCCTGAGTGTTAATGCCGTAACTGCTGAACAACATAAAGGTGTCGTCCAGGTATTCATCAATTTGCTCAATGAGCTTATTATCTTCATTGTACTTAATTTTATAATTAAGTGCGAAGGTAGCGATATGCTCTATCAGCTCATTCAACTGTAAATTGATGGCAGACGTTGGGTCATTTACCCAGCCATGGTTGCTTTCATCAAGATTGGCAAGGCAGTCATGGTACAAGGATTCGCAGAGAAATTTCAACTGCGCGATATCATGCCTTTTTGGCGAGTACTCGTCCATAGCGCATCCCCTTCTGAGTGATTTCTTACTCACCGAACATCATTGTCGGGATGGATACATCTGACTTAGCTACATGAGCGCTGTGTTCCTGATAACCTAACTATAAGCCACTCCTTCCTGGATTTCACCGCGCTATTACGAAAAATTACAAATAAAACCGCAGGCTGCGAGCGTCTACGCAAATGTTCATCCGAAACTGAACTTTTTTATCAGGATTAACGATAGTTTTTTCGCTTCCTTACGTTTCATTGGCTTAGCTTACAGCCATAAGAAAAGTTCACATCCGGAGTTCCGTTTGTCTTAACTTTTAATTAGGAATATTCCTAACAACTTAAGCAGGGAAATAGATTTAAAAAAATCCTGAGTTCACCTATTAAGTTATCAGTTAATTATGATATGTCTGTTTAAGATGGCAGAAAATAAATAGGACCTCAATAAGCTTATTTTATGATTTTTTCTGAAAATGAAAAAGGCCGCAAATGCGGCCTTTTTATTATATGAAACCGGTATCAGTGAGGTTCTACCGAATGACTGTGCTCAACATCTTCATTCTTCCGGCTGAAGCGGCGGCGCACCACCACGAAGAACACCGGGACGAAGAAGATAGCCAGTACGGTCGCGGTGATCATACCGCCCATTACACCTGTACCGACCGCGTTCTGCGCACCGGAGCCTGCACCGGAGCTAATAACCAGCGGCATTACGCCGAGGATGAACGCCAGAGAGGTCATCAGGATTGGACGCAGACGCATACGCACCGCTTCCAGCGTCGCCTCAATAAGGCCTTTACCCTCTTTCTCCATCAGATCTTTGGCGAATTCAACGATAAGTATCGCGTTCTTCGCCGACAAGCCAATGGTTGTCAGCAGGCCTACCTGGAAGTACACGTCGTTGGTCAATCCACGGAACGTTGCCGCAAGCAGCGCACCAATAACCCCGAGTGGAACCACCAGCATAACGGAGAACGGAATTGACCAGCTCTCGTACAGCGCCGCCAGACACAGGAAGACCACAATCAGTGAAATGGCGTACAGGGCAGGGGCCTGGTTACCGGACAGACGTTCCTGATAGGACATACCGGTCCAGTCATAGCCGATACCCGCAGGCAGTTTGCTGGCCAGCTCTTCCATCAGGTTCATGGCTTCACCGGTGCTTCGGCCCGGTGCGGCCTGACCCAGGATTTCCATCGACGGCAGACCGTTGTAACGTTCCAGACGCGGAGATCCGTATTCCCAGTGTGACGTTGAGAAGGATGAGAACGGCACCATCTGACCGTTGCTGCCGCGAACGTACCAGTTGTTAATATCGTTCGGCAACATACGGTACTGCGCTTCGGACATGACGTACACTTTCTTCACGCGACCACGGTCGATGAAGTCGTTGACGTAGCTACCGCCCCATGCCGCGCCCAGCGTGGTATTGATGTCGCTGATGGACACGCCCAGCGCCTGCGCTTTTTCCTGATCGATGTTGATCTTATACTGCGGCGTATCTTCCAGTCCGTTTGGACGTACGCCGACCAGCAGGTCAGGGTGTTTAGCCACTTCGCCGAACAACTGGTTACGCGCCTGCGTCAGTTTCTCGTGACCCAGACCGCCCTGGTCGATCAGCTGGAAGTCGAAGCCGGTCGCCGTACCCAGTTCAACAATCGCTGGCAGGTTAAAGGCGAAGACCATCGCATCTTTAATCTGCGAGAAGGTGCCCATGGCACGGCCCGTGATCGCTTCAACTTTATTCTCATCGCCCGGACGATCCGCCCAGTCTTTCAGAGAAACGAAGGCGATACCGGTGTTCTGACCACGACCCGCAAAGCCAAAGCCGTTAACCGCAAACACGGATTCAACGTTCGCTTTCTCTTTGGTGAGATAGTAGTCCGTCACTTCGTCCAGCACCTTCTGGGTACGCTCTTGCGACGCCCCTGCCGGAAGCTGTGCCATCGTCAGGAACACGCCCTGGTCTTCATCTGGCAGGAACGAGCTAGGCAGACGAACGAACAGGAACGCCATCCCCACTACGATGATGATATAGAGCAGCAGATAACGACCGGTGCTGCGCAGGATATTGCCCACGCTGTCGGTGTAGTGGTGCGCGCTCTTATCAAACATGCGGTTAAACCAGCCGAAGAACCCTTTATGCTCGCCGTGACCGCCTTTCTGAACTGGCTTCAGCATGGTGGCACACAGCGCTGGCGTCAGGATTAACGCTACCAGTACCGACAGCGCCATCGCGGAGACGATGGTAATGGAGAACTGGCGGTAAATCGCACCCGTAGAGCCCCCGAAGAAGGCCATCGGGATAAATACCGCGGACAGCACCATCGCAATACCGACCAGCGCGCCCTGGATCTGGCCCATAGATTTACGGGTGGCTTCCTTCGGCGGTAAACCTTCTTCCGCCATCACGCGCTCGACGTTCTCTACTACCACGATGGCGTCATCCACCAGCAGGCCGATGGCGAGCACCATCCCGAACATCGTCAGGGTGTTTATCGAGAACCCAAAGGCTGCAAGGATGGCAAAGGTCCCCAGCAGAACGACCGGCACGGCGATGGTTGGGATCAGCGTCGCGCGGAAGTTTTGCAGGAACAGATACATCACCAGGAACACCAGGATGATCGCTTCTACCAGCGTTTTAACCACTTCGTGAATCGAAATTTTAACGAACGGCGTAGTGTCATACGGATAAACGATTTTCAGGCCTGACGGGAAGAATGGTTCCATCTTCTTCAGTTCCGCACGGATCGCCGTCGCGGTGTCCAGGGCGTTCGCGCCTGTCGCCAGTTTGATACCTAGACCGGACGCCGGTTTACCGTTAAACTTCGCGATGATGTCGTAGTTCTCACCACCCAGCTCAACCCTGGCCACGTCGCGCAGACGAACCTGCGAACCGTCCTGGTTCACCTTCAGCAGAATTTTGCTGAACTCATCGGCGGAGGTCAGACGGGTTTGCGCGATAATGGACGCGTTAAGCTGCTGGCCTTTCACCGGCGGCGTACCGCCTAGCTGACCGGCTGCCACCTGGGCGTTCTGCGCTTTAATCGCGTTAATCACGTCAACCGGCGTCAGCTGGAAGTTGTTCAGTTTGTTCGGATCCATCCAGATACGCATCGCGTACTGGGAACCGAACAGCTGAACGTCACCCACACCGGACGTACGGCTGATGGCGTCCTTCATGTTAGCGCCCACGTAGTCGGAAATATCCTCCTGCGTCATGGTGCCGTTGGTGTTAATCACGCCGACAACCATCAGGAAGCTGCTGGACGATTTCTCGACGCTCACACCCTGCTGTTGCACTTCCTGCGGCAGAAGAGGCATTGCCAGCTGCAGTTTGTTCTGGACCTGAACCTGCGCAATGTCCGCATCCGTACCGGATTCAAAGGTCAGGGTGATCTGAACCGTACCGGTGGAGTCACTGTTTGAGGACATGTACATCAGGTTATCGATACCGTTCATGTTCTGTTCGATAACCTGAGTCACGGTATCCTGCACCGTTTTCGCATCAGCCCCCGGGTAGGTTGCGGAGATCGTTACCGCCGGTGGCGCAATCGTTGGATATTGCGCAACAGGCAGCTTCAGGATCGCAAGTCCCCCGGCCAGCATGATGATAATGGCGATCACCCACGCAAATATGGGGCGATCGATAAAGAAATTAGGCATGTCTTAACGGCTCCTGTTTAAGTTAAGACTTGGTTTGTTCTGACTGGCCAGCGGCCGAAGCTTGTTGTTTATCGTCAGATGTCACTTCCTGTGCTTTTACCTGCGCGCCAGGACGTACTTTTTGCAAACCAGTAACAATCACGCGATCGCCATCTTTCAGACCTTCCGTCACCAGCCATTTATCGCCAATCGCCTGCGTGGCGGTGATATTGCGCGTTTCGACTTTGTTATCTGCACCAACAACCAGTGCGCTCGCATCGCCGCGTGGCGTACGGGTCACACCCTGCTGTGGAACAAGAAGTGCGGTTGGATTCGTTCCTTCTTCCAGACGCGCGCGAACGAACATACCCGGCAGCAGATTTTTGTCAGGGTTCGGGAAAATCGCACGTAAGGTGATGGAACCGGTGGTCTGGTCGACCGTCACATCAGAGAATTCCAGAGTACCTTCCTGCGGGAACTTGATACCGTCGTTGGTAACCAGCTCCACTTTGGCTTTGCCGTTTTCCTGTTTCAGGGTGCCGTTAGCCAGCTCCTGTTTCAGGCGCAGGAAATCGTTGCTGGACTGCGTCACGTCAACGTAGATCGGATCAAGCTGCTGCACGGTAGCCAGCGCAGTGGTCTGTCCGTTCTGCACCAGTGCCCCTTCCGTCACGGCAGATTTACCAATACGACCGCTGATAGGGGAGGTCACTTTGGTATAGGCCAGGTTAATGCGTGCAGTTTCGACAGCCGCTTTGGCTGCTACCACGGCCGCGTTAGCCTGCTGGGCATCTGCCAGCGCGGTATCGTAATCCTGTTGGCTGATGTACTTCGTGCCGAGCAGTTTCTGATAGCGGTTCAGCGTCAGCTGAGCGATTTTTGCCGCCGCTTGTGCTTTAGCCAGGTCACCTTTCGCGCTTTCATAAGAAGCCTGATAGGTCGCGGGATCAATCTGATACAGAGACTCACCGGCCTTCACATCGCCGCCTTCGGTAAAGTTACGTTTCAGGATAATGCCGCTAACCTGAGGACGCACTTCCGCAATGCGGTAAGCGTTTGTACGGCCTGGTAATTCTGTGGTGATCTGCAGAGGTTCAGATTTGAGTGTCACAACGCCGACTTCTGGCGCCTGCTGAGCTCCTTGTTGAGCCGGTTTGTCGTCACATCCTGTAAGCGCTAAGCTGCCTGAGAGCATCAGAACGACCGCCAGAGGCGTTAACCCTCTGTTTTTGTTCATATGTAAACCTCGAGTGTCCGATTTCAAATTGATCAAGGGTCCTGAGTCTAAAAACCCATTGCTGCGTTTATATTATCGTCATGCTATGGTACATACATTCACAAATGTATGTAAATCTGACTCCTGTAAATTCACCCACCTATGGCACGAAAAACTAAACAACAAGCGCTGGAAACCCGACAACACATTCTGGATGTGGCAATACGTTTGTTCTCTCAGCAGGGTGTTTCTTCTACCTCGCTGGCGCAAATTGCTCAGGCTGCCGGTGTGACGCGGGGAGCGATTTACTGGCATTTTAAAGACAAGTCAGATCTGTTCAGTGAAATCTGGGAGCTTTCAGAGTCCAGCATTAGCGATCTCGAGAGTGAGTATCGGGCAAAATTCCCTGACGATCCACTCTCAGTATTAAGAGAAATATTAGTATATATCCTTGAAGCAACGGTAGTTGAAGAGCGTCGCAGATTAATGATGGAAATTATTTTCCATAAATGTGAGTTCGTGGGCGAGATGGCGGTGGTGCAACAGGCGCAGCGCAGCCTCAGCCTCGAGAGCTACGATCGTATCGAACAGAACCTGAACCTGTGTATGCAGGCAAAGCTGTTACCGGCCAATTTACTCACCCGCCGGGCGGCCATCCTGATGCGCAGCTACATTTCAGGTCTGATGGAAAACTGGCTTTTTGCGCCGCAATCCTTTGACCTCAAAGAGGAAGCCCGCAGCTACGTGGCGGTTTTACTGGAAATGCTACAGCTCTGCCCGACGCTGCGCAGCAACGCGCCTTCGCTCACGGCCTGAGTCCTTCCAGGATTTATCTCAGAGGCTTACGTTCTCGCTATTCTGCTTCCGACGAGCGTGATATTCTTCACGCCGGACTATTTTCGGTCATCTGCTGACATCATTCACAACTATGCTGCCCATCAATCGCTCGCAACATCCTGTATTTGCATTGCTCTTTGCTATGCTGTTTTTCTTCGCCACGGCGCCGCTGACCTGGGCCCGCGCCGACAACAGTAACGATATCCCCACGCGCGCTGATGTTCAGTCGCAGCTCGACACGCTGAATAAACAAAAAGAACTCTCTCCTCAGGAAAAACTGACGCAGCAGGATCTGACGGAAACGCTGGAAACGCTGGATAAAATTGAACGCGTTAAGGCTGAAACTGCACAGCTTCGTCAGAAGGTGGCGCAGGCGCCGGAGAACATGCGTAAGGCCACGGAAGCGCTAAGCGCACTAAGCGACGTCGATAACGACGATGAAACGCGCAAAACGCTCTCCACGCTCTCCTTACGCCAGCTGGAATCGCGCGTCGCGCAATTGCTCGACGATCTGCAAACCGCACAGTCTGACCTCGCGACCTACAACAGTCAGCTCGTCTCCCTGCAAACCCAGCCCGAGCGCGTGCAAAACGCGATGTACGCCGCGTCTCAGCAGCTGCAGCAGATCCGCAACCGCCTGAACGGCACGACGGTAGGGGAGGGCACGCTGCGCCCGACCCAGCAAACCCTGCTGCTGGTTCAGCAGTCGCTGCTCAATGCGCAAATTGAACAGCAGCGTAAAAGCCTGGAAGGGAATACGGTGCTGCAGGACACGCTCCAGAAGCAGCGTGATTACGTGACGGCGAATATTAATCGTCTGGAGCATCAGCTTCAGCTGTTGCAAGAGGCGGTAAACAGCAAACGCCTGACCCTGACGGAAAAAACCGCTCAGGAAGCCGTCTCGCCGGACGAAACTGCCCGCATTCAGGCCAACCCGCTGGTGAAACAGGAGCTTGAAGCTAACCACCAGCTCAGCCAGCGCCTGATACTGGCGACGGAAAGCGGCAACTCGCTGGTTCAGCAAAATATCAAAGTGAAGAACTGGCTGGATCGCGCGCTGCAGGCGGAACGCAACATTAAAGAGCAGATCGCGGTTCTGAAGGGCAGCCTCCTGCTGTCGCGTATTCTCTACCAGCAGCAGCAGACGCTGCCGTCTGCCGACGAGCTGGAGGACATGACCAACCGCATTGCGGATTTACGTCTGGAACAGTTTGACGTCAACCAGCAACGCGATGCCCTTTTCCAGAGTGATGCCTTCGTCGCCAAAATTGAAGAGGGGCACTCCAGTGACGTAAACCCGGAAGTGCATGACGCGCTGCTCCAGGTGGTGGATATGCGCCGTGAACTGCTGGACCAGCTCAATAAACAGCTGGGCAACCAGCTGATGATGGCGATTAACCTGCAGATCAACCAGCAGCAGCTGGTCAGCGTGTCAAAAAGCCTGCAGGAGATTTTGACGCAGCAGATTTTCTGGGTGAACAGCAATAAGCCGATGGACTGGGACTGGATTAAGTCCTTCCCGGAGACGCTGAAAACGCAGATTAAGAGCATGAAAATCACCGTGAACTGGGAGAAAGCCTGGCCTGCGGTAATGATTGCTTTCCTGGCGGGCTTACCGCTGCTGCTGATTGCTGGTCTGATCCGCTGGCGTTTGAAATGGCTGAAACAGTACCAGGCGAAGCTGGCCTCGGAAGTGGGGCAACTGCGTAACGACAGCCAGCTCCATACGCCAAAAGCGATTCTGATCGATCTCATTCGCGCGCTGCCGGTGTGCCTGATTATTCTGGCCGTGGGCCTGATTCTGCTCACGATGCAGCTTAACGTCAGCGATCTGCTCTGGGCGTTCAGTAAAAAACTGGCGCTGTTCTGGCTGGTATTTGGCGTGTGCTGGAAGGTGCTCGAAAAAGACGGCGTGGCGGTGCGTCACTTCAACATGCCTGCGCAGCTGACCAGCCACTGGCGTCGCCAGATTGTGCGCGTCAGCCTGGCGCTCCTGCCGCTGCACTTCTGGTCGGTAGTCGCTGAGCTTTCCCCGCTGCATCTGATGGATGATGTGCTGGGTCAACTGGTCATTCTGCTCAACCTGCTGCTGATTGCGATCCTGATGTGGCCGATGTGCCGCGACAGCTGGCGTGATAAAGAGTCCCATAATATCCGTCTGGCCACCGTGACGGTGCTGGCGATCATACCGCTGGCGCTGATGGTGCTTACGGCAACGGGCTACTTCTACACCACGCTGCGCCTGTCCGGGCGCTGGATCGAGACGGTCTATCTGGTTATCGTCTGGAACCTGCTCTATCAGACCGTGCTGCGCGGTTTAAGCGTCGCGGCCCGCCGCATTGCTTACCGTCGTGCCATTGCGCGTCGTCAGCATCAGGTGAAAGAGGGGGCCGAAGGCGCGGAGCCGCAGGAAGAGCCGACCATCGCGCTGGAGCAGGTTAACCAGCAGACGCTGCGTATCACCATGCTGGTGATGATCGCGCTGTTTGCGGTGATGTTCTGGGCGATCTGGTCTGATTTAATTACCGTCTTCGCCTATCTCGACAGTATTACCCTCTGGCAGTACAACGGTACCGAAGCCGGCGCGGCGGTGATGAAAAGCGTCACCATGGGCAGCCTGCTGTTTGCGCTGGTGTCGTCGGTGGTGGCCTGGGCGCTGATTCGTAACCTGCCGGGTCTGCTGGAAGTGCTGGTGCTCTCAAGGCTGAACCTGCGCCAGGGGGCGTCTTACGCCATCACCACCATCCTGAATTACGTCATCATTATCGTCGGGGCGATGACGGTATTCGGCTCGCTGGGCGTCTCGTGGGATAAACTCCAGTGGCTGGCGGCGGCCCTCTCGGTCGGTCTTGGTTTTGGCCTGCAGGAGATCTTCGGTAACTTTGTCTCCGGCCTGATTATCCTCTTCGAACGTCCGGTGCGTATCGGCGATACCGTCACCATCGGCACGTTCTCCGGGACCGTCAGCAAGATCCGAATTCGTGCGACCACCATCACCGACTTCGATCGCAAAGAGGTGATCATCCCGAACAAAGCGTTCGTGACCGAGCGTCTGATCAACTGGTCGCTCTCTGATACGGTGACGCGCGTGGTGATCCGCCTGGGCGTAGCCTATGGATCGGATCTGGATAAGGTGAAAGAGGTGCTGCTGAAGGCGGCGTCTGAGCATCCGAAAGTGATGCACGATCCTGCCCCGGCTGTGTTCTTCACCACCTTTGGGCCGAGTACGCTGGATCACGAGCTGCGTTTATACGTGCGCGAGCTGCGCGACCGCAGCTACACGGTGGATGAGCTTAACCGCTCTATCGATCGCCTGTGCCGTGAAAACGATATTAATATCGCCTTCAACCAGCTTGAGGTTCACCTGCGTAACGAGAAAGGTGATGAGCATACGGAAGTGAAGCGCGACATTAAGGGCGACGACCCGACTCCCGCTTAATCTATTTTCCCTCTCCCACGGGGAGAGGGTTAGGGTGAGGGGGAAGTTTCCCCTCAAAATCCCGCCGCACAATCTCCAGCGCTTTAAGCACCGTCCCGGCGGGGATCTCATGATTCTCCAGCAGCATAATCAAATCGACGGCCAGCTTGACCTCGTCGGGTGCATTTTCCAGTGACATAGATGTGGCTCCAGTTAACGGGTCAGGCGTTCAATCACGCGTTCAATCTCATCCAGCGCCTGACGGCAGCGGACGATGCGGCCTTCCAGCGCGCTAATCTCGCGCATCAATAGCTGCTGCTCTTCCAGCGTTTCGCTGTTGTTCAGGCGGGCTTCGCGCTCGCGCTTCATCTCAAACAGACGCCGCTCAAACTCCTGGTTCTCCAGCCGCTTGCGCTGCCATTTTCCCAGCCCAGGCGAGGCGCTGTCCCACGCCCGTAGCGGCCAGGCGGCGATTTCGCGGTGCAGGGCGGTGATCTGCTCGGTAAGATGTTCAGCAAGCCACACCACCTGTTCCTGCTGTTCACTCTCAACCGCGTGGCGAAGCTCATCGAGGTTGGTCTGCATCTCAGCAAGGTAATCCTGAATGACGGTGCTGCGGGTGCGGAAAAGCTGCCGGTCAAAGCGCGGTTTCAGCGTGGCGTGTCCCATCAGCGGCGTGGCCTGCGTCCGCAGAGCGATCAGCTGATTTTGCAGCTTCTCAAGAAGCAGTGCTGTTTTCAATGCGCTCTCCAGTGGTAAAGTAGCCGTTCAGTTTGATAACGATTCGCATTATGCAGCGTACTATTTTAATCATCATTGGCTGGCTCGCGGTAGTGCTGGGTACGCTGGGCATCGTATTGCCCTTGCTGCCGACCACCCCGTTTATTCTGCTGGCCGCCTGGTGCTTCGCCCGTTCGTCGCCGCGTTTTCACCACTGGCTCCTGTACCGCTCGTGGTTTGGCGGCTACCTGCGGTACTGGCAAAAACACCGGGCCATGCCGCCCGGGGCCAAGCCGCGCGCCATTGCCTTTATCCTGATCACCTTCGCCGTTTCGTTATGGCTGGTGAACATGATGTGGGTGCGTATTCTGCTGCTGACGATCCTGGCCTGCCTGCTGATCTTCATGTGGCGGATCCCCGTGGTTGATGAAAAGCAACAAAAGCACTGAAGCCTCATCATGGCGGTTGCAATTATGGCGCGCAGCCAGTAAATTCGACCGTTTTCGAGCACAGGTGCGCCTGGTCAAAGGTTAAACAACTGTTACTTTGACCGACTCGTCGCGCGCCGTGAGTAACACTGTTTCATTTAGGCACAAACCGATGACCGCAACTGCACAGCAGCTTGAATATCTGAAAAATAGCATCAAAAGCATCCAGGACTATCCAAAGCCTGGCATTCTTTTCCGTGATGTCACCAGCTTGCTGGAAGACCCGAAAGCGTACGCGCTCAGCATTGAACTGCTGGTCGAGCGTTATAAAAACGCCGGGATCACCAAAGTAGTAGGTACCGAAGCCCGCGGCTTCCTGTTTGGCGCACCGGTTGCGCTGGCGATGGGCGTGGGTTTTGTGCCGGTGCGTAAGCCGCGCAAACTGCCGCGTGAAACCATCGCGGAGAGCTACGAGCTGGAGTACGGCACCGATCAGCTGGAAATCCACGTTGACGCGATCAAGCCCGGCGACAAAGTGCTGGTGGTGGACGATCTGCTGGCAACCGGCGGCACCATTGAAGCGACCGTCAAGCTGATCCGCCGTCTGGGTGGTGAAGTGACCGACGCGGCCTTCATCATCAACCTGTTCGATCTTGGCGGTGAACAGCGCCTGGAAAAACAGGGCATTACCAGCTACAGCCTGGTGCCTTTCCCGGGTCATTAATCCCGGTTTTCACAACCTCGCTCAATGGGTGAGGTTGTGATAGCATTCCCCTCCATAAATTCACCTTCCAGCGTTGCAGAGCCTGCCCATGAGTTATCAGGTGTTAGCCCGTAAATGGCGACCACAAACCTTTGCTGACGTTGTCGGTCAGGAACATGTGCTGACGGCCCTGGCGAACGGCTTGTCGCTAGGTCGCATCCATCATGCCTATCTTTTTTCCGGCACCCGCGGCGTCGGTAAGACTTCTATTGCCCGTCTGCTGGCGAAAGGTCTGAACTGCGAAACCGGGATCACCGCCACCCCGTGCGGCGTGTGTGACAACTGCCGCGAGATCGAGCAGGGGCGTTTTGTCGATCTGATCGAGATCGACGCCGCCTCGCGCACCAAGGTGGAAGACACCCGCGATCTGCTCGACAACGTGCAGTACGCCCCGGCGCGCGGCCGCTTCAAGGTCTACCTGATCGATGAAGTGCACATGCTGTCGCGCCACAGCTTTAACGCCCTGCTGAAAACGCTGGAAGAGCCGCCCGCGCACGTTAAATTCCTGCTGGCGACCACCGATCCGCAAAAGCTGCCGGTCACCATCCTGTCGCGCTGCCTGCAGTTCCACCTGAAGGCGCTGGACGTTGAGCAGATCCGCGCTCAGCTTGAGCACATCCTTGATGAAGAGAAGATCGTTCACGAGCCGCGCGCCCTGCAGCTGCTGGCCCGCGCGGCTGACGGCAGCCTGCGTGATGCGCTAAGCCTGACCGACCAGGCGATTGCCAGCGGTGACGGCAAGCTCTCGACCGAAGCGGTCAGCACCATGCTCGGCACGCTGGATGACGATCAGGCGCTGTCGCTCATCGAAGCGATGATTGCCGCCAACGGCGAGCGCGTGATGTCGCTGGTGAACGCGGCCGCTGCCCGCGGTATTGAGTGGGAAGCGCTGCTGGTTGAGATGCTCAGCCTGCTGCACCGCGTGGCGATGCTGCAGCTGTCTCCGTCGGCCATCGGTGCGGATATGGCCGCTATTGAACAGCGGATGCGTGAACTTGCCCGCACCGTGCCGCCTGCCGACGTGCAGCTGTATTACCAGACGCTGCTGATTGGCCGCAAAGAGTTACCGTTCGCACCGGACCCCAGGATGGGCGTCGAAATGACGCTGCTGCGCGCGCTGGCGTTCCACCCGCGCATGCCGTTGCCGGAACCGGAACCGGAAGCGCCGCGGCAGTCTTTTGCCCCGGTCGCCCCTACGGCGGTGATGTCACCGCAGCAGGTGCCGCCGCAGCCGACGCCGCCGCCACAGCAAAACGTACCGCTGTCGGATGCCACCAGTTCGGTGCTTGCCGCACGCAGCCAGCTGCAGCGTGCGCAGGGAGTAACCAAACCAAAAAAGAGTGAACCGGCAGCGCCAGGAAGAGCGCGGCCGGTGAACAACGCCGCGCTTGAACGATTGGCCTCGGTAACGGAGCGCGTACAGTCGCGCCCGGCACCGTCCGCGCTCGAGCAGAAAGCCCCGGTGAAAGAAGAGGCTTACCGCTGGAAGGCTACCACCGTTGTTGAAACGGTCAAGGAAGTGGTCGCCACGCCGAAAGCGCTGAAAAAGGCGCTGGAGCATGAAAAAACGCCGGAGCTTTCCGCTAAGCTCGCCGAAGAATCTATCGCGCGCGACGCCTGGGCCGCTGAGGTCAGCAAACTGCAACTGCCGAAGCTGGTGGAGCAGGTCGCGCTGAACGCCTGGAAAGAGCAGGAAGGCAATCAGGTGCGTCTGCACCTGCGTCCGGGCCAGCGGCACCTCAATTCCCCTGGCGCGCAAAAGGCGCTGGCCGAGGCGCTTGCTGCTTTACAGGGTTCACCGGTTGAATTGACTATCATTGAAGATGATAATCCGGCAGTGAAAACGCCGCTCGAGTGGCGCCAGGCCATTTATGAAGAGAAGCTCGCGCAGGCGCGCGAGGCAATTATTGCGGATAACAACATCCAGACCCTGCGCCGGTTCTTCGACGCCGATCTGGATGAAGAGAGTATTCGCCCCATTTGATCGTGAGTCTGACTTACGGTTGTAATCCTTAACGTGAAAGAAGAGAGAAGCCTATGTTTGGTGGAAAAGGCGGTCTGGGTGGCCTGATGAAGCAGGCTCAGCAGATGCAGGAAAAAATGCAGAAGATGCAGGAAGAGATCGCTCAGCTGGAAGTCACGGGTGAATCCGGTGCCGGTCTGGTCAAGGTGACCATCAACGGTGCGCACAACTGCCGTCGCGTTGAAATCGACCCGAGCCTGCTCGAAGACGACAAAGAAATGCTGGAAGATCTGGTTGCAGCCGCGTTTAACGATGCCGCTCGCCGTATCGATGAAACCCAGAAAGAGAAAATGGCCTCTGTTTCCAGCGGTATGCAGCTGCCGCCGGGCTTTAAGATGCCATTCTGATGCAAACCAGTCCGCTGCTCACGCAGTTAATGGAAGCACTGCGCTGCCTGCCGGGCGTTGGCCCGAAGTCAGCGCAGCGCATGGCGTTTACGCTATTGCAGCGCGACCGCAGCGGCGGGATGCGCCTGGCGCAGGCTTTAACCCGCGCCATGTCAGAAATTGGTCACTGTGCGGATTGCCGGACCTTTACCGAGCAGGACGTGTGTAACATCTGTACGAACCCGCGTCGTCAGGAAAACGGTCAGATTTGCGTGGTGGAGAGTCCGGCGGACATCTACGCCATCGAACAAACCGGGCAGTTTTCCGGCCGCTACTTTGTGCTGATGGGGCACCTTTCCCCGCTGGACGGCATTGGCCCGGACGATATCGGTCTTGACCGCCTTGAACAGCGTCTTGAGTCCGAAACCATCAAAGAGGTGATCCTCGCCACCAACCCCACGGTGGAAGGGGAGGCAACCGCCAACTATATCGCCGAGCTGTGCGCGCAGTACGGCGTTGACGCCAGCCGCATCGCCCACGGCGTGCCGGTCGGCGGCGAGCTGGAGATGGTCGACGGCACCACGCTGTCGCACTCGCTGGCCGGACGACACAAGATTATTTTCTGACCAAACGGAGGCTGCGCGCGCGGCCTCCGCTTGAAAATTTCCCCCCTTATCCCCATCTCTCACTCAACGTTTTACAACCCCATTAAATGGCATTGTTGAGGTCGACTTAGATGAAAGGACAAGAAACCCGTGGTTTCCAGTCAGAAGTAAAACAGCTTCTGCACCTGATGATCCATTCCCTGTATTCCAACAAAGAAATTTTCCTGCGTGAGCTGATTTCCAACGCCTCCGATGCGGCGGACAAGCTGCGCTTCCGCGCGCTGTCCAACCCGGATCTGTATGAAGGCGACGGCGAGCTGCGCGTGCGCGTCTCTTTCAACAAAGAGAACCGCACCCTGACCATCGCTGATAACGGCATCGGGATGAACCGCGACGAGGTGATCGACCACCTCGGCACCATCGCTAAATCCGGCACCAAAGCGTTCCTGGAGTCCATGGGCTCTGACCAGGCGAAAGACAGCCAGCTGATTGGCCAGTTCGGTGTAGGCTTCTACTCGGCGTTCATCGTGGCGGACAAAGTCACCGTGCGCACCCGTGCCGCGGGCGACAGCGCCGAGAACGGCGTGCTGTGGGAATCCAAAGGGGAAGGCGAATACACCGTTGATGACATCACCAAAGCGGATCGCGGCACCGAAATCACCCTCCACCTGCGCGAAGGCGAAGATGATTTCCTGAACGACTGGCGCGTACGCTCCATCATCAGCAAATATTCCGACCACATCGCGCTGCCGGTAGAAATTGAAAAACAGGAAGAGAAAGACGGTGAAACCGTTGTTTCCTGGGAGAAAATCAACAAGGCGCAGGCGCTGTGGACGCGTAACAAGGCTGAAATCAAAGACGACGAGTACAACGAGTTTTATAAGCACATCGCTCACGACTTTACCGACCCGCTGACCTGGAGCCACAACCGCGTGGAAGGGAAGCAGGAGTACACCAGCCTGCTGTACATTCCGGCGCAGGCACCGTGGGACATGTGGAACCGCGATCACAAGCACGGCCTGAAGCTGTACGTGCAGCGCGTCTTCATCATGGACGATGCCGAGCAGTTCATGCCGAACTACCTGCGCTTTGTTCGTGGCCTGATAGACTCCAACGATCTGCCGCTGAACGTCTCCCGCGAAATCCTCCAGGATAGCACCGTTACCCGTAATCTGCGTAACGCTCTGACCAAACGTGCGTTGCAGATGCTGGAAAAACTGGCGAAAGACGACGCGGAAAAATACCAGACCTTCTGGAAACAGTTCGGCCTGGTGCTGAAAGAAGGCCCGGCTGAAGACATGGCGAATGTTGAAACTATCGCCAAACTGCTGCGCTTCGCCTCTACGCATACCGACTCCTCCGCCCAGACCGTGTCGCTGGAAGAGTACGTCTCCCGCATGAAGGAAGGGCAGGAGAAGATCTACTACATCACCGCCGACAGCTATGCGGCAGCGAAGAGCAGCCCGCACCTGGAGCTGCTGCGTAAGAAAGGCATCGAAGTGCTGCTGCTTTCTGACCGCATCGACGAGTGGATGATGAACTACCTGACCGAGTTCGACGGTAAGGCGTTCCAGTCCGTTGCCAAAGCCGACGAGTCCATCGACAAGCTGGCGGATGAAGTGGACGAAAGCGCGAAAGAAGCCGAGAAGGCGCTTGAGCCGTTCGTTGAGCGTGTCAAAACCCTGCTGGGCGACCGCGTGAAAGAGGTAAGATTCACGCACCGTCTGACCGATACTCCGGCGATTGTCACCACCGATGCCGACGAAATGAGCACCCAGATGGCGAAGCTGTTCGCCGCGGCGGGCCAGGCCGTGCCGGAAGTGAAATATATCTTTGAGCTTAATCCGGATCATCCGCTGGTGAAACGCGCGGCGGATACCCAGGATGAAGCTCGCTTTGCCGAGTGGGTTGAACTGCTGCTGGATCAGTCCCTGCTGGCCGAGCGCGGAACCCTGGAAGATCCTAACCTGTTCATTAAACGTGTGAATGCGCTGCTGCTGGCGTAACTGACCACGTCTCCCCTGGTCTTCTCCCTCTCCCCGTGGGAGAGGGCCGGGGTGAGGGCACCAGACCGCACTCTCCCAAATTATCTCCCCCCATTAACCGTTTCAGCCTTCCCGCCTTCCTTGAGCCACGCCCGTTCTGGTGGTATTGTTTAGCGCTTTTGAAAAATTGAAACGACATTTGAGGGGATTTTCGCAATGCGTATTATTCTGCTTGGCGCTCCGGGCGCGGGTAAAGGAACTCAGGCTCAGTTCATCATGGAGAAATACGGTATTCCGCAAATCTCCACCGGTGACATGCTGCGCGCCGCTGTAAAATCTGGCTCCGAGCTGGGTAAACAAGCGAAAGACATCATGGACGCAGGCAAGCTGGTAACCGACGAGCTGGTTATCGCGCTGGTTAAAGAGCGCATTGCGCAGGAAGACTGCCGTAACGGTTTCCTGCTGGACGGCTTCCCGCGCACCATTCCTCAGGCTGACGCCATGAAAGAAGCGGGCATCAACGTGGACTACGTTCTGGAGTTCGACGTACCGGACGAGCTGATCGTTGACCGTATCGTTGGCCGTCGCGTACACGCTGCCTCTGGCCGCGTTTACCACATCAAATTCAACCCGCCTAAGGTTGAAGGCAAAGACGACGTGACCGGCGAAGAGCTGACCACCCGTAAAGACGATCAGGAAGAGACCGTGCGTAAACGCCTGGTGGAATACCATCAGATGACCGCGCCGCTGATTGGCTACTACACCAAAGAAGCGCAGGCGGGTAACACCAAATACGCCAAAGTTGACGGCACCAAAGCCGTGGCTGACGTACGTGCAGAGCTGGAAAAAATCCTCGGCTAATCGCGCGCCTCTCACCCGGGCTCCCGGGTGAGAAATATTCTCATCTTACCTATTACAGCAATGGGTTTCGTTTAAACGCATTTCCGCTACAATTGACAACCTATCAAATGGTTAAGAGGCGTGAATGAGTCAGGCGAAAACCGGCATCCTGCTTGCCAATCTGGGCACCCCAGAAGCACCCACTCCAGCGGCGGTAAAACGCTACCTGCGACAATTTTTAAGCGACACGCGCGTCGTGGATTTTCCGAGACTGCTGTGGTGGCCGCTGCTGCGTGGCGTCATTCTGCCGATTCGCTCTCCGCGCGTCGCCAAACTTTATCAGTCCGTCTGGATGGAGGAGGGCTCGCCGCTGATGGTGTACAGCCGTCGTCAGGAAAAAGCGCTGGCCGCCCGTCTGCCGGATATGCCTGTCGCACTCGGCATGAGCTACGGTAAACCTTCTCTGGAAAGCGCCGTCGACGCGCTGCTGGCACAGGGCGTGGATCATATCGTCGTGCTGGCCTTGTATCCGCAGTACTCCTGCTCGACGGTGGCCGCCGTCTGGGACGAGCTGGCGCGTATTCTGAAGACGCGTCGCCGCATTCCGGGCGTGACCTTTATTCGCGATTACGCCGATAACGACCTCTACATCAAGGCGCTTGCCAACAGCGCCCGAGCATCGTTTGAGAAACACGGCGAGCCGGATCTGCTGCTGCTCTCCTATCACGGTATTCCGCAGCGTTTCGCCAATGAAGGGGATGATTACCCCCAGCGCTGCCGCGATACCACCCGCGAGCTGGTCTCCGCCCTTGGCCTGCCGCCGGAGAAGGTGATGATGACCTTCCAGTCGCGCTTTGGCCGCGAGCCGTGGCTGACGCCATACACCGATGAAACCCTCAAAATGCTCGGCGAGAAGGGCGTGAAGCACATTCAGGTGATGTCGCCGGGCTTCTCTGCGGACTGCCTGGAAACGCTGGAGGAGATCGCGGTGCAAAACCGGGAATTTTTCCTTGAGGCTGGCGGCGAAAAGTACGAGTACATTCCGGCGCTTAACGACTCGCCTGAGCATATCGACATGATGGTCTCGCTGGTGACGAACAGCCGCTGATCGCACTCCGGGCCGGGTTTGTGCTACCATTCCCGGCCCATATTCTTCGTACAGTTCAGACCATGAAATTTCCCGGTAAACGCAAATCCAAACACTACTTTCCCGTCGATGCCCGCGATCCGCTCCTGCAGCAAATCCAGCCTGAAAATGAAACCAGCGCGGCCTGGGTTGTCGGTATCGACCAGACGCTGGTGGACATTGAAGCGAAAGTGGATGATGAGTTTGTCGCCCGTTACGGTCTGAGCGCCGGTCACTCGCTGGTGATTGAGGACGACGTTGCCGAAGCGCTGTACCAGGAGCTGGTGCGCGAAAATCTGATTACCCATCAGTTCGCTGGCGGCACCATCGGCAACACCATGCACAACTACTCGGTGCTGGCAGATGACCGCTCGGTGCTGCTCGGCGTGATGTGCAGCAACATTGAAATCGGTGGCTACGCCTACCGCTACCTGTGTAACACCTCCAGCCGCACCGATCTTAACTATCTCCAGGGCGTAGACGGGCCGATTGGCCGCTGCTTTACGCTGATCGGCGAATCCGGCGAGCGTACCTTTGCCATCAGCCCGGGCCACATGAACAAGCTGCGCGCGGAAAGCATTCCCGAAGAGGTGATCGCGGGCGCGTCTGCGCTGGTGCTGACCTCCTACCTGGTGCGCTGCAAGCCGGGCGAGCCGATGCCGGAAGCGACCATGAAGGCGATTGAGTACGCCAAAAAGTACGACGTGCCCGTCGTTCTGACGCTGGGCACCAAATTCGTGATTGCCGATAACCCGGAGTGGTGGCAGACCTTCCTGAAAGAGCACGTCTCGATTCTGGCGATGAACGAAGAAGAGGCCGAGGCGCTGACCGGCGAAAGCGATCCGCTGCTGGCGTCTGACAAAGCGCTGGACTGGGTGGATCTGGTGCTCTGCACCGCCGGCCCTGTCGGGCTGTATATGGCGGGGTTCACGGAAGAAGAGAGCAAACGCAAAACCCAGCACCCGCTGCTGCCGGGGGCGATTGCCGAGTTCAACCAGTACGAGTTCAGCCGCGGCATGCGCCACAAAGACTGCGTGAATCCGCTGCGTATCTACTCCCACATTGCGCCATATATGGGCGGGCCGGAGAAGATCATGAACACGAACGGCGCGGGCGACGGCGCGCTGGCCGCGCTGCTGCACGACATCACCGCTAACGCCTACCACAAAACCAACGTGCCAAATTCCAGCAAGCACAAGTTCAGCTGGCTGACCTATTCGTCGCTGGCGCAGGTGTGCAAGTACGCCAACCGCGTGAGCTATCAGGTGCTGAACCAGCATTCACCGCGCTTAACGCGCGGTCTGCCGGAACGAGAAGACAGCCTCGAAGAGGCGTACTGGGATAGGTAAAAGCAAAACGGCAACCTGTGGTTGCCGTTTTTAGTATTTGTTCCCTCTCCCTGGGGAGAGGGCCAGGGTGAGGGCATCAGGCCGCAGCAAACTTACCCCGTCACCGCCTCTTCAACTGGCGGCTTCGTCAGCAGCGTCAGCATGGTGTTCGCAATCTCACGCTCGCCCATCACCACCTGATTCGCGCCGCGCTCGGTAATGTACTCCACCTCGTCGTCATAGTGCGCTCGGGCAATGATTTCAATACCGGGGCACTTCTCACGCGCGGAGGCCACAATCTCACCCGCCTCATAGCCGTTAGGGATGGTCAGCAGCAGCCAGCGGGCGCAGTCCAGATGCGCGAGATTCATGATCTCTTCGTTTGCAGCGTTGCCCAGCACCGCGCGAATTCCGCGCTCGCGCAGCTCGTCAACGCGGGTGCGTGAGGTTTCAATCACCACCAGCGGAATGTCCTGCGCCATCAGCTTCTCGCCGAGCAGGCTACCCACGCGCCCAAAGCCGACCAGCAGGGCGTGATTGCAAATATCGACCGGGATCTGCTTCTCTTCTTCGATGGCCTCTTCCAGCGTCTGCTCTTCCAGCGTTTCGGTTTTATCGAGGTATTTTTCCAGCAGGGCAAACAGTACCGGGTTTAGCATGATGGAGAGGATTGCCCCTGCCAGCACCAGATTTTGCCCCGCCTGTGGCAGCAGGTTCAATGCCATGCCCAGACCGGCCAGAATAAAGGCGAACTCGCCAATCTGCGCCAGGCTGGCGGCAATCGTCAGCGCCGTGCGCGGGGAGTGGCCGAACATTCGCACCAGGAAGAAGGCCGCGAGCGACTTACCAAAAATAATGATCGCCAGCGTGCCCAGCACGGCCAGCGGCTGCTGGATCAGCACCAGCGGATCGAACAGCATCCCGACGGAGACGAAGAACAGCACGGCAAACGCATCGCGCAGCGGCAGCGTGTCGTGCGCCGCACGGTGGCTCAGCTCGGACTCGTTCAGCACCATCCCGGCGAAGAACGCCCCCAGGGCAAAGGAGACATCAAACAGCTCAACGGCACCGAAGGCGATGCCCAGCGCCAGCGCCAGCACGGAGAGGGTAAACAGCTCGCGGGAGCCGGTTGCCGCGCTGCGGGACATGATCCACGGCACCAGACGGCGACCCACCAGCATCATGATGGCGATAAAGGCCACCACTTTACCGATGGTGATGCTCATATCCAGCGCCAGCGAGGCGAAGCCGACGTTGTCTTTTTCCATCATCCCGGCGACGGCGGGCAGCAGTACCAGCGTCAGGACCATGACCAGATCTTCTACAATCAGCCAGCCAATCGCGATTTGCCCGCGCTGGCTGTCTATCAACTGCCTCTCTTCAAGCGCGCGCAGCAGCACCACGGTACTGGCGGTGGAGAGGCACAGCCCAAAGACGATGCCGGTCATCAGCGACCAGCCCAGCAAGGCCGAAAGCGCCATCCCCAGCAGCGTTGCCACCCCTATCTGGGCGATCGCTCCCGGTATGGCAATCGACTTTACCGCCATCAAATCCTTCAGGGAAAAGTGCAGACCGACGCCAAACATCAGCAGAATCACGCCCAATTCCGCCAGTTCAGGAGCCAGTTTGGTATCCGCCACGAAGCCTGGCGTGAAAGGCCCCGCCAGTACACCCGCTAACAAATAGCCGACAAGAGGAGAAATACGCAGCTTATTGGCAATCATGCCAAGGATAAAAGCGAGCACAAGTCCACCAACAATGGTGGTAATAAGCGGTGTGGCGTGGTGCATTCCGTCTCCTTTCGTGGTGAGTGTTCCATTTTTGGCGTGAATACCAAAAAGCCAGGTAATAGTTTATGACAATTTTTACCCTTATGTTTATGAATAATTGTTGAAGTTTGAATAAAACAGCAATATGCGCGTAAAAAAGCGCATTTTGATAAATTACGCAAGAGGAGAAAGAAGAAACCCTTATGGCATCAGGCTGTCAGGCAGCCAAAGTCAAACTTTGGCTGCCCGTAATTTACGCTTTGTGGCGGTTATCAGGCAGGAATATGGTCAACATCCCAAGAAGTGGCAGGAAAGCGCAGATTTTATAAACCAGGAAGATGCTGGTGTGATCCGCAACCATCCCTAATACCGCTGCACCCAGCCCGCCCATGCCGAAGGCGAAACCGAAAAAAAGTCCGGAAACCATACCGATACGACCCGGCAGCAGCTCCTGGGCATAGACCAGAATGGCGGAAAACGCGGAGGCGAGGATAAAACCAATAATCACGGTCAAAATCCCCGTCCATTCAAGGCTGGCGTACGGCAAAATGAGGGTAAAGGGCGCCACGCCGAGGATAGAGCCCCAAATGACATATTTACGGCCAATTTTATCCCCCACCGGCCCGCCAATTACCGTTCCTGCGGCCACCGCGAAGAGGAAAGCAAACAGATGGAACTGCGCATTTTGTACCGATAATCCGAATTTTTGCATCAGATAAAAGGTGTAATAGCTGCTGATGCTCGCCATATAGAAGTATTTGGAGAAAATCAGCACCAGCAGCACGGAGACCGCAAGAATGACCTTATTACGAGGCAGGGGATTGATAACCTTCGCTTTAGGTTTCCCTTTGTTCACGCGATGCTGGGCGGCGTACCAGCGGCTGATCTGTGCCAGCACGACAATGGCGAGCAGGGCGGCCAGCACAAACCAGGCCACATTGCCTTTGCCATACGGGGCGATAATCACCGCCGCCAGCAGCGGGCCGAGGGAGCTACCGAAGTTGCCCCCTACCTGGAAGAGTGACTGCGCCAGCCCGTGACGGCCACCGGAGGCCATACGCGCCACGCGTGAGGACTCCGGGTGGAAGACGGACGAGCCGGTCCCCACCAGCGCGGCGGCGAGCAGAACCGCTTCAAAACTGCCTGCCATGGCCAGCAGCACCAGCCCGCTTAAGGTAAAGCACATGCCTATCGGCAGCGACCACGGCATCGGGTATTTATCCGTCCAGTAACCCACCACCGGCTGCAGCAGCGACGAGGCCAGCTGGAAGGTCAGGGTGATCATCCCGATCTGTACGAAGGTTAACGAAAACTCGGACTGCAGCAGCGGGTAGATCGCCAGAATCAACGACTGGATCATGTCGTTGAGCAGGTGCGAGAGGCTGATTGCGCCTAAAACTTTAAAAGAGGTGCGCGACGCCGGCGCGCCCGGAGCGGGCTGGGTTGATTCACTGATTGCCATAAATACCACGTCAATTTGTTATTAGAGATGCAGGGAGTAATTATTATCCGACTAACATACTCGTCCGTGACATTTGAAGAAAGTCGCAATTCTGAAAACTTATTTGTCTATTCTTGTTAGTCACTGTAATTTTTGCCTTTGTCTATTGGTCAGGGAGAGAGAAGATGAAGTTAATGAAGCGGGGCGTCGCGCTGGCGCTTATTGCCGCATGGGGCCTGGCAAGCCTGCCCGCGCAGGCGTATGAAAAAGATAAAACCTATAAAATCACCATTCTGCATACCAACGATCATCACGGTCATTTCTGGCGCAGTGAATACGGCGAGTATGGTCTGTCGGCGCAAAAAACACTGGTGGACGGCATTCGCAAAGAGGTGGCGGCCCAGGGCGGCAGCGTGTTGCTGCTGTCGGGCGGGGATATTAATACCGGCGTGCCGGAATCGGATTTACAGGATGCTGAACCCGATTTCCGCGGCATGAATTTAATCGGTTACGACGCGATGGCCGTCGGCAACCACGAGTTTGACAATCCGCTGAGCGTGCTGCGCCAGCAGGAGAAATGGGCCAAATTCCCATTTCTCTCCGCCAATATTTACCAGAAAAGCACCGGCGAGCGCCTGTTTAAGCCCTGGGCGCTGTTTAAGCGTCAGGATCTGAAGATCGCGGTCATCGGCTTAACCACCGACGATACGGCGAAAATCGGCAACCCCGAGTTCTTTACCGATATCGAATTCCGTAAACCGGCGGACGAAGCGAAGCTGGTGATTCAGGAACTGCAGCAGAACGAAAAGCCGGACGTGATTATTGCCACCACGCACATGGGTCATTACGACAACGGCGAGCACGGCTCTAACGCGCCCGGCGACGTGGAGATGGCGCGCAGCCTGCCAGCGGGCTCGCTGGCGATGATTGTGGGCGGTCACTCGCAGGATCCGGTGTGCATGGCGTCGGAGAACAAAAAGCAGGTGGACTACGTGCCGGGCACGCCGTGTGCGCCAGATCGTCAGAACGGGATCTGGATTGTGCAGGCCCACGAGTGGGGTAAATACGTGGGGCGGGCGGACTTTGAGTTTCGTAACGGTGAGATGAAGCTGGTGCGCTATCAGCTTATCCCGGTGAACCTGAAGAAGAAGGTCACCTACCCGGACGGGAAAAGCGAGCGCGTACTTTACACGCCAGAGATTGCTGAAAACCAGCAGATGCTCTCCCTGCTGACGCCGTTCCAGAATAAAGGCAAGGCGCAGCTGGACGTGAAAATCGGCACGCTGAACGGTCGTCTGGAAGGGGACCGCAGTAAAGTCCGCTTCGTGCAGACCAACATGGGCCATCTGGTGCTGGCGGCGCAGATGGCGCGTACGAATGCGGACTTCGGCGTGATGAGCGGCGGCGGCATTCGTGACTCCATCGAAGGCGGAAACATCACCTATAAAGACGTGCTGAAGGTGCAGCCGTTCGGCAACGTGGTGGTGTATGCGGATATGAGCGGGAAAGAGGTCGTTGACTACCTGACCGCCGTGGCGCAGATGAAGCCGGACTCGGGTGCCTATCCGCAGTTTGCCAACGTCAGCTTTGTGGCAAAGGACGGCAAGCTCAACGATCTCAAAATCAAAGGCGAGCCGGTCGATCCGGCGAAAACCTACCGTCTGGCGACGTTAAGCTTTAACGCCACCGGCGGCGACGGCTATCCGCACATTGATAATAAACCGGGCTACGTAAACACCGGCTTTATCGACGCGGAAGTGCTGAAGCAGTACATCGAGCAGAACTCGCCGATTGACGTGAATGCCTATGAGCCGAAAGGTGAGGTGAGCTGGCAGTAGTGTTGTGCGGCCTGATGCCCTCACCCCAACCCTCTCCCACCGGGAGAGGGCGCGAACACAAAAAACGGTAACGCCTGTTACCGTTTTGCTTTTACCTCGTAGCCGCCACCCGGCTTTTTTTACTCCCGGCGGGCAATATCCGCAAACTTCGCGTCCAGCATTTTCGCCAGATCGCCCGCGGCCAGTTCAATATCCAGCCCGCGTTTACCGCCCGAAATATAGATCGTCTCAAATTCCTGCGAAGGCGCATCGATCAGCGTCGGCAGGCGTTTTTTCTGTCCGAGCGGGCTGATCCCGCCCACCAGATAGCCCGTGGTGCGTTGCGCAACCATCGGGTCCGCCATATCCACCTTTTTCGCCCCCAGCGCTTTCGCTACCTTTTTGAGATCGAGCTGTCCGGCAACGGGCGTTACCGCCACGGCGAGGTGCTTCATATCGCCATTCACCGCGACCAGCAGCGTTTTATAGACCTGGTCAGCGTTCAGCCCCAACTTGCGCACCACTTCATCACCAAAGTTGGTTTCGTTCGGATCGTGATCGTAGGTATGGATCCGGAAAGAAATATTGTTTTTTTCGAGTAATTTAACGGCGGGAGTCATAGCTATCCTTCTTACGGCAGACAATTCATGCAGCCAGCATACGCCTGACGTTTGTCTAAAAAATAGCACCATCTTGCGCAATAGTGTTGGCAGTGATGGTCACTTTGAGCGACAATCGGCTCAGCCGAAGGTCACTTCGGTATAATAAAAACGATGAAATTCCTCTTTGACGGGCCAATAGAGATATTGGCCATTTTTTTATTTCAACAGCGACGGCAAATTCCCTTCGCCGTATAAATGCAGCGCCCCGACTGCGACCACGTACTCCCCCGCAGGTAAAGCATGCAGCGTCTCTCGCCAGGCTTTGTTGCGCGCATTCATCAGCACATCATAAAGCGATTCACTGAACGTCGACGGTAGCGCCAGCTTACCGTCCGCGGGCGGCGCATCCAGCCACCAGCCAATCATGGTTTGCAGCAGACGCGCGTTGGTGTGCCAGTGGGTCAGGGTATCATCCAGCAGCATCAGACCGTCGTCAGGAAGCTGGCGCAGGAGCGCAATCTGGCTGTCCGTCCCTTCCAGCTCGATGATGGGCATACGGCGCGCCCGCGCCACGTTCAGCAGCTGGTAATCAATGCCATAGTCACCGCGCAGGCCCAGACGCTGCGCCTGCGTGGCCTGCAGCACCATCGCAATTTGCCACAGCGGCAGGGTGTCAATCATGGAGAGCGACACGCCGGTTTCTGTCGCCACGCGCCTCAGCTCCGCGAGCTGGTCGTCGTTCAGGCGCTCCGCCAGCGGGAGATCGCTTTCAAGCCCGGCAAACGGCGACTCGTGGCCGGAAATGTCCGCCTCGACGACCAGCGCGTCGGCGCGCTTCAGGCGTTTTATCAGACCGGATGGCAGAGGAGACATTCCCTGCGTGCCCATATGGATGCTGCCGACCAGGTGCAGGTGTTGCCCGCCGGGAAGCGAGATATCCAGGCCGGGCCAGGCATAGCGGCGGGGGAAGAGGGCGCGAAACGATGCTTTTATACGATTAAACAGACTCATACGCGCTCCATGACCGGAAAGGGTCATGCTAGCGCGTACGAGAACAAGGTTCAATCCTTCGGTTTAAACCGCAGCAGACGGTTGGCGTTGCTCACCACGGTAATGGAGGAGAGTGCCATCGCCGCACCCGCAACCACCGGGTTCAGCAGGGTACCGGTCAGCGGCCACAAAATGCCCGCAGCAACCGGAATACCGAGCGAGTTATAGATGAACGCCCCCAGCAGGTTCTGCTTCATGTTGCGCAACGTGGCTTTCGAAATGGCCAGGGCGTCGGCCACGCCCATCAGGCTGTGGCGCATCAGCGTGATGGCCGCGGTTTCGATGGCGACATCGCTCCCGCCACCCATAGCTATTCCTACGTCCGCCTGGGCCAGCGCCGGGGCGTCGTTGATGCCGTCGCCCACCATCGCCACCTGGCGACCCTGACTTTGCAGGTTCTTGATGGCGTCCGCTTTGCCGTCCGGCAGCACGCCCGCAATCACCTCATCAATACCGGCCTCTTTCGCGATGGCGTTGGCGGTGGTCGGGTTATCCCCGGTCAGCATCACCAGGCGATAGCCCGCGCGGTGCAGGCGCTGTAAGGCATCCACGCTGTCCTGGCGAAGCGGATCGCGCACGGCCAGCAGCGCGGCGGCTTTGCCATCCACCGCCAGCAGAACAGGGGTGGCGCCCCGAGACGCCTGTGCTTTCAGTTCTTCTTCCAGCGCGGACGTATCAACACCGTTTTCATTCAGCAATGCCTGGTTACCCAGCAGCAGCGCGTGGCCGTCGGCTTCACCGCTGACGCCAAGCCCGCGCAGGGTACGGAAATTGCTGACCTGCGGCAGGGCAGAAGCATTCGCCTTATCGAGAATGGCGCGGGCCAGCGGGTGGCTGGAACCCTGCTCCAGCGCGGCGGCAAGGCGCAGCGCGTCCTCTTGCGCAATGCCAGCGGTGCTCACGGCCACTACCTGCGGTTTGCCCTCGGTCAGCGTGCCGGTTTTATCAAAGACAATCGTATCCAGGGTGCTCGCCCGCTGCAGGGCATCCGCATCACGGACCAGCACGCCAAACTCGGCGGCACGGCCCACGCCGGAGATAATTGACATCGGCGTCGCCAGGCCAAGAGCGCACGGACAGGCGATGATCAGCACCGTAGTGGCGATGACCAGGGTGTAGACAATCTGCGGTGCCGGGCCGAAGAAATACCAGATCGCCGCGCTCAGCAGCGCAATGCCGACCACTACCGGCACAAAAATGGCCGAGATTTTGTCAGCAAGCTGGCCAATCTCCGGCTTGCTGCTCTGGGCCTGACGGACCATGCGGATAATACGCGACAGCGTGGTGTGGCTACCGACGGCACTGGCGCGGAACAGCACGCTGCCGTCCTGCACTACCGTGCCGGCATGAACCGCATCGCCCTGTGATTTTTGTTGGGGGATCGGCTCCCCGGTCAACATCGCTTCATCCAGCCAGGCGTCGCCCTGGGTGATTTCACCGTCGACGGGCACCCGGTCGCCGGTGGTCAGGCGCAGCGTCATGCCCGGCTGTACCTCCGCCAGCGGGACGCTTTTTTCCCCATCGTCCGTGACCACGCGGGCCGTCGGCGGGGTTAAATCGAGCAAACGTTCCAGCGCTTTCGAGGAGCGCTGACGGGCGCGCGCTTCCAGCATGTGGCCCAGGTTAATCAGGCCGATAATCATGGCGCTGGCTTCATAATAGAGATGGCGGGCTTCCATCGGGAACCACTGGGGCCAGACGTTCACGCTCATGGAGTACAGCCACGCCGCGCCGGTACCGAGCGCAACCAGCGTATCCATCGTCGCCGTGCGGTTTTTCAGGCTCTTCCAGGCGCTGGTATAAAAATGCCCACCTGCAAAGACCATGACCGCAAGGGTAATTAAACCAATCACCAGCCACAGCGTGCGGTTGTCTGCGGTGACCATCATGTTGTCACCCATCATGCCCCACACCATCACCGGAATACCGACCAGCAGGGCGACGATCGCCTGCCAGCGGAAGCGCTTCATGGTGGCAATAGCCGTTTCCTGCTGGCGTTCGCGGCGCTCGGCATCATCTTCGATGGCCTCCGCCCCGTAGCCCGCTTTTTCCACGGCCTGCACTAAATCTGCGGCGGAGGCACTGCCCATCACCAGCGCAGTACGCTCCGCAAGGTTGACCCGTGCCTGTGCGACGCCCGGTACCGCCTGCAGGGCGTTCTGCACGCGGGAGACGCAGCTGGCGCAGCTCATGCCGTTGATCAGCAGCTGTTGGCTGTCATCAATATCATCCGCTGCCGGAAGCTCAGGAGTGGCCGCTGTCAGTGCTTCCGACGGGGATGATGACTCTGCCAGCGGGTTAGCCTTTGGGTGGCTTAACTCCGCCCCATAACCGGCCTGTTTAATGGTATCAATCAGCGCGTCCGCGCTGGCGCTGCCGGTCACGGCGGCATGGTCGATAGTCACTTCAGCGCTTTCAACGTCAGGACGCTGTTCCAGGCTTTCTTTAACACGTTTGACGCAGTGGCCGCAGGAGAGGCCGTCCAGCGTCAGGTCGATAGTGTGAGACATAACAAAACTCCCGTATAATATATTGGTCAGTTGTTGACCGGAGTAACGCTTTTCGCTAACTGTTATGAAGGTTAAACCTTCCATCAAGGGGAAGGTCAAGGGGGAAATGTGAATATCAGTGACGTGGCAAAAAAAACCGGCTTAACCAGCAAGGCGATCCGCTTTTATGAAGAGAAGGGGCTGGTAACGCCACCGCTGCGCAGTGAAAACGGCTACCGCAGCTACACGCAGCTGCATCTCGATGAGTTGACGCTGCTGCGCCAGGCAAGACAGGTGGGATTTAACCTGGAAGAGTGCGGCGAGCTGGTTAACCTGTTTAACGATCCGAAGCGCCACAGCGCGGACGTGAAAAAACGCACGCTGGAAAAAGTGGCGGAGATCGAGCGCCACATCATCGAGCTACAGGCGATGCGCGAACAGCTACTGCAGCTGGCGGAATCCTGCCCGGGTGATGACAGCGCCGACTGCCCGATTATTGATAATCTTGCCGGCTGCTGCCATCGCAAAACCCACGTCTAGCAGGCTTTTACCCGCAGCGTAATCCCTTCCACCGCAATGACCTCAACCTGCGTTCCGGCACTGAGGTCGTCGTCGGCCACCACCGGCCACGAGCTGTCGCCCACGCGCATGTGCCCGCGCCCGTTCACCAGCGCGGCGTCGAGCGTAAAGCGCTTGCCGACAATCTGCTGTCCGCGCTGGTTAAGATTCGCGTCCAGCGGTTTCTGCTCTTTGACCTGACGGTTAAGCCAGCGCCACCACAGCCAGGCGGCAACCAGCGTCAGCACGGCAAACAGCGCGCCCTGCCACGCCCAGCCCAGAGGAAGGATCCAGACCAGCAGGCCCGTAATGACAGCGGCAACACCGCTCCAGAGCAGGTAGCCGTTGCCGCCAAGCATCTCCGCCGCCAGCAATAAGCCACCGAGGCTTAGCCAGAAGGCATGAGGATGTACAACGATGAGCTCAATCATTTTTTACGCTCGTTTCCGCTGTCTTTGATCAGTTCGGCGATCCCTGCGATAGAGCCCATCAGGCTGCTGGCGTCCAGGGGCATCATCACCACTTTGCTGTTGTTCGCGGAGCCGATCTCTTTCAGCGCATCGGTATATTTTTGCGCCACGAAGTAGTTCACGGCCTGGATATCACCGGCGGCAATCGCCTCGGAGACCATCTGCGTTGCGCGGGCTTCCGCTTCTGCGGAACGTTCACGCGCTTCCGCCTGTAAGAACGCGGACTGACGGTCGCCTTCGGCTTTCAGGATCTGCGACTGTTTTTCCCCTTCCGCTTTGAGGATCTCCGCCTGACGGACCCCTTCGGCTTCCAGAATATAGGCACGCTTGGTACGCTCGGCCTTCATCTGCGCGTTCATGGAGGCGATCAGCTCTGCCGGTGGGCGCACGTCGCGGATCTCAATACGGGTGACTTTGATCCCCCACGGGTTCGTTGCCTCGTCAACAATGTGCAGCAGGCGGGTATTGATGCTGTCGCGCTGGGAGAGCATTTCGTCCAGCTCCATCGAGCCGAGCACGGTACGGATGTTGGTCATCGTCAGGTTGACGATAGCCAGCTCCAGGTTGCTCACCTCATAGGCCGCTTTCGGCGCATCAATCACCTGAATAAAGCAGACGGCGTCGATGGTAACGTTGGCGTTATCTTTGGAGATCACTTCCTGAGAGGGGATATCCAGCACCTGCTCCATCATGTTGATCTTGCGGCCAATCCGGTCCATGAACGGAACAATCAGGCTTAGGCCGGGCTGCAGCGTGTTGGTATAGCGGCCGAAGCGCTCTACGGTCCACTGGTAACCCTGAGGGACGATTTTGACACCTGCGCCCACGATAACCAGCGCGACGAATATAAGGACGGGAACAACGATGAGCATAAAAACCTCCTGTTTTGCATGCTTTGATGAGAAAAAGCGCGTGTTTGCTATTCGTAAGTATATCGGTTAATAGGCTAAAATTCGCCCCGTCCGACGGGCGGGGCAGAGCGTTAGTGGTAGCTGTAGGTAAAGTCAGCGATCAGCGCATCGTCACCCGCATCGGCGATGGCTTTCGACAGGCCGTGATAGAAGGTCTCCAGCCCAATCTCTTCGACCTGGCGCAGCTGCTCGCGGATCGGCGCGCAGAACAGTTCCGCATTGCCCGCGCCCACGCGCTTGTTGTTCGGCGGAAGCTGACCGGTGATCCCTTTGAACCAGGTACGTACCGCGCCCTTCAGAGAGGTGGGCGCGTCGTTGACGGCGTCGTGTCCCGTCAGAATTTGCAGCGTCGGGAACTGGTCCGCACAGACTGCCGTTTTCATACGCGCATAAAACTGGCTGAAGAGTTCGAAAGACTGCAGATCGGTGACTTTGGGTTTGGTCGTTTTGCCCTGAACGTTGCCTGTCTTTTTCGCCGCGGGCTGCGCGGGCGCCAGCTTATTGAGCTGCAGATCGAACAGCAGGTTCGCGTGTTCGCGTCGTTTGCTTACGTCCGGGAAGCGTTCGATAAACGCGCGGATAAATTCCGGCGTCATCAGGTCCGCTAAATCATGGTTGACCAGCCACTGGCCGCGGGCAAACTCACCGGGAGACTGGAACCAGGCCGGAACCTTGCCCGGCTCGAACTCTTTGACATTCCCTCTGCCGTCGATTTCAACGAAGCGAGTGCCGTTATCAAACGCAAAGCGGCAATTCTTCAGCTGAATGACCGGCTTCATCTTCAGCAGGCCCTTAACGAACCGGACAAGCTCTCCCCCGAACACATAAGCCGTAACGGATTCTGAAGCAATGGCAGCAAGAAGCTGATCGATGGTTTTCACGCCGGGTTCAAGTTCAGAAAACTCATAAAAAGTGTGAATATTAGACATTCTTGTACTTCCTTATTGTGTTGCGGGCAGAGCTTAACACCACTTTAACGAATGTTCTAAACCAGGGATACGGAAGTGTCGCTAAGGTCACGGCGTAAACTGTAAAGCGAAAGTGTAAAGCATGTCTAATGAATGCACGGTAAACACAATCGGAAGTCTTGGTGGCGAAAGGGGGCGCTAAAACGCGTTGTGACGAACGTGCGGCACGGATTATGCTAATAACGCTCAGGAGTTACTGGAAAAAATATGAACAACGAAAATGCAGTTTTGCAGATAAAGGACGTCGGCTTTCGTGTCGCAAATAACACGATCCTCCAGCATGTCGGGTTTAACCTTTCTCCCGGTGAGTTCAAGCTGATAACGGGGCCGTCAGGCTGCGGTAAAAGCACCTTACTGAAGATTGTGGCCTCACTGCTGAGCCCAACGGAGGGAACCATTCTGTTTGAAGGGCAGGATATTGCGTCACTTTCCCCGGAAAGCTATCGCCAGCAGGTCTCTTATTGCGTCCAAACGCCCGTGCTTTTTGGCGACACGGTTTTTGATAACCTGATTTTTCCGTGGCAAATCCGCAATAAAACGCCGGAGCCGGAAAAATTCATCGACGATCTGGCCCGTTTTGGCCTGGCGAAGGAGACGCTGACCAAATCCATCAGTGAGCTCTCGGGCGGCGAAAAGCAGCGCGTCTCGCTGATCCGTAATCTGCAGTTCTTACCGAAGGTATTGCTGCTGGATGAGATCACCAGCGCGCTCGATGATACCAACAAACGCAACGTCAACGAGATTATTCATCGTTACGCCCGCGAGCAGAATATTGCCGTGCTGTGGGTGACGCACGACTCAAACGAAATTACCCATGCGGATGACGTGATTACGCTCCAGCCGCACGGCGGGAAAATGCAGGAGGCCAACCGTGGGTGAGCATAACATTACCAATGAATCTCTGGCGTTTTCGATGGTGCTGGTGCTGATTGCTATCGTCGTCAGCTACCGGGAAAAGCTGGGCCTGGAAAAAGATATTGTCTGGAGTATCTGCCGCGCGGTGGTACAGCTCATCATCGTCGGCTATGTGCTGAAGTATATTTTCAACGTCAACCACGCGGTGCTGACGCTGCTGATGGTGCTCTTCATCTGCTTTAACGCGGCGTGGAACGCGCAGAAACGCAGTAAATATATTGATAAGGCGTTTATCTCGTCATTTATCGCGATTACCACCGGGACGGCGCTCACCCTGGCGGTGCTGGTGCTCTCTGGCTCGATTGAGTTTACGCCGATGCAGGTGATCCCTATCTCCGGGATGATTGCGGGAAACGCCATGGTGGCCGTTGGCCTGTGCTACAACAACCTCGGCCAGCGTTTCAGCAGTGAACAGCAGCAGCTGCAGGAGAAGTTAAGCCTGGGGGCGACGCCAAAAGTGGCTTCAGCGCGGCTGATTCGTGAGAGCATTCGCTCATCGCTGATCCCGACCGTGGATTCTGCCAAAACGGTGGGGCTGGTGAGCCTGCCGGGCATGATGTCGGGGCTGATCTTTGCCGGTATCGATCCGGTAAAAGCGATTAAGTATCAGATCATGGTGACGTTTATGCTGCTTTCCACGGCGAGCCTGTCAACCATCATTGCCTGCTACCTGACCTATCGGAAGTTCTACAACCCGCGCCACCAGCTGGTGGTGACGCAGTTGAAAAAGACGGGGTAATATCGGTTTTTGTAGGCCCGGTAAGCGTTAGCGCCACCGGGCATTTTTTGTTAGTAGAGCAGCGCGTACAACTGACGACGATACTTCGACGCCAGCGCGTCGCCGGTGCCCAGCGCGGCCAGGATCTCCTGGAACATCTTGCGCGCCTGACCGTCTGCGGCAGCCAGATCTTTCTGCAGGTGGCTGAACAGCAGCTCCAGCGCCTCTTCGTTACGTCCCACCTGATGCAGCTGGAGCGCCAGCTGGCTTGCCAGCGCGGCATCCGCCGGGTTGTCGGCCACCTGCTGCTGCAGCTGCTGAATTTCCGGAGTGTCCGCCGCCTGCTTTAGCAGCTCAATCTGCGCCACCAGCCCCTGATAGCGGGTATCCTGATCCTGCATTGGAACCGTCTTGAGCACGGCTTCCGCGTCTTCTGAACGGTGCAGGGCGATCTGCGTTTCCGCCAGCAGCAGGCCGATCTGGCTGTTCTGGTTCGACAGCTGCCACGCCTCTTTCAGCAGCGGCAGCGCCTCGTCGTATTTGCCTCCCTGCATCAGCGCCATCGCTTCCTGCGCTTTCAGCTCTTCTTCGCGCGGCAGCACTTTATCCAGCAGGGCGCGAATCGCCTCTTCCGGCTGGGGGCCCTGGAAGCCATCGACAGGCTGGCCGTTCTGGAACAGATAAACGGTTGGAATGGCGCGCAGACCAAACTGCGACGCCACCATCGGCTCGGCGTCACAATCCAGTTTCGCCAGAATGAACTGACCGTTGTACTGCGCGGCAAGGCTTTCCAGCACCGGCGTCAGCTGCAGACAGTGCTGGCTGCGCTCAGACCAGAAGTAGAACAGCACCGGTTTAGCCATCGACTGTTCGAGGACCTGTTGCAGGTTTGCTTCTGTAATATTGACGATATTCTGTACGGACATGCGGCTTTCTCTTTTGTCGGTTTACTCTTTACATGGGGATGAGCGTCGTCGCTTCAACTCAGCCGTGCAAAATTTTGTCCATTATCCTGCCCGGCAGCAGGCGCTTTAACCAGCCGACGGCATGGGTGACCAGCGTCACCGGATAGCGCATTTTGGGATGCTCGCTCTCAAAAGCATGGCGCACTTTGGCAACCACCGCCTCTGGCCCGAGGGTAAAACGTGCGGCGATGCCGGGGTTTTCGACCGGCTTGTCCGCCTGGGTCTGGTTCACGTTTTCGGTAAAGCGGGTACGGATCGGGCCGGGTTCAATCAGGCTGACCTTGATGCCGCTGTGGCGCAGCTCCATGCGCAGGGCGTCGGACCAGGCTTCCAGCGCATATTTGCTGGCGGCGTAGGCGCCGCGGCCCGGGGTGGAAATCAGCCCCATCACTGACGATGTCATCACGATGCGCCCTTCGCCGTGCGGCAGCATGGCCGGGAGCAGACGCATGGTAAGCTGATGGACGCCAAAGAAATTGGTTGAAAACTGCTTCTCCAGCGTTTCGCGCGAGAGCGTATCCAGCGGGCCATACACGCCGTAACCGGCATTATTAAAGAGACCGTACAGACGGCCTTCGGTCAGGGCTATCACCTCGTCGGCGGCGCGTTCAACGCTCTCCGGCGAGTCCATATCCAGCTGTATGCCGGTAAAGCCCAGCCCGTTCATGCGCTCGACATCGTCAGGCTTGCGGCACGCTGCCAGCACCCTGAATCCCTGGCGCTTTAGTTCAAGCGCGCTTTCAAGGCCGATTCCGCTGGAACATCCTGTAATTAAGACCGATTTTTGCATAACTTTACCTGTCAGGAACTCCGCTGAATTACGAGTCATGTTTAACTAAAGGAGCCAGCCGCGTTGCCATCCAGTCGGCAATAAACGGCTGCGCATCGCGATTGGGGTGGATACCGTCGTCCTGCATCCACTGAGGTTTGAGATAGACCTCTTCCATGAAAAATGGCAGGAGCGGAATATCAAACTCTTTGGCAAGCTTAGGGTAGATCGCGCTAAAGGCCTCATTATACCGACGACCGTAGTTGGCGGGCAGGCGAATTTGCATCAGCAGCGGCTGGGCGTTTGCCGCCTTGATGTCCCGTAAAATGGTGCGCAGCGTTTGCTCGGTTTGCTGCGGCTGGAAGCCACGCAGGCCGTCATTACCGCCAAGCTCAACCAGCACCCAGCGCGGCTGATGCTGCTTGAGCAGCGCAGGCAGGCGCGACAGACCCTGCTGCGAGGTATCGCCGCTGATGCTGCCGTTGATAACGGTCGTCTTGCTTTGCCATTTGTCATTGAGCAGAGCCGGCCAGGCCGAGCTGGCCGCCATGCGGTAGCCCGCGCTCAGGCTGTCGCCAAGAATCAGTAACGTGTCCGCTGCCGCCGCGCGGAAGGTCATCAGCATCAAAAACAGGAAGGGCAAATGCCAGCGGAAAACAGTGTTGAAGTTCATCGTCTTAAGAAGTCCGTCGGTCAGGGGGAGCAGGAGCTTTCAATCCTTACCGGAGTTGAACTCGTTGTCAAACGCGCCGAAACCATCGCGCTGATTGGCGAATCCGGTTCCGGCAAGTCTACGCTGCTGGCGATTCTGGCCGGTCTGGACGACGGCAGCAGCGGCGAAGTCCACCTGGTCGGGCAACCGCTGCACCAGCTTGATGAAGAGGCGCGAGCCGCGCTGCGCGCGCGGCATATCGGTTTTGTCTTTCAGTCTTTTATGCTGATCCCGACCCTGAACGCGCTGGAAAACGTCGAGCTCCCGGCGCTGCTGCGCGGCGAAAAGAGCCGCGAAAGCCGCACGCATGCTAAGGCGCTGCTGGAACAGCTCGGCCTGGGCAAGCGCCTCGACC
Source organism: Enterobacter cloacae complex sp. P13B (assembly GCF_014895915.1). Lineage (NCBI taxonomy): Bacteria > Pseudomonadati > Pseudomonadota > Gammaproteobacteria > Enterobacterales > Enterobacteriaceae > Enterobacter > Enterobacter cloacae complex sp. P13B. The sequence goes on along the minus strand of NZ_JADBQN010000005.1, from coordinate 92,229 downwards.
ACCTTCCGGCACAGCTTTCCGGCGGCGAGCAGCAGCGCGTGGCGCTGGCGCGGGCGTTTAACGGCCGCCCGGAAGTGCTGTTTGCCGATGAACCCACCGGCAACCTTGACCGTAAAACCGGCGACAAAATTGCTGACCTGCTGTTTTCGCTTAACCGCGAACATGGCACCACGCTGATCCTCGTGACCCACGATCCGCAGCTGGCCGCCCGCTGCGACCGCCGCCTGCGGCTGGTGAACGGTATTCTTCAGGAGGAAGCATGATCGCCCGCTGGTTCTGGCGCGAATGGCGCTCGCCCTCACTGCTGATTGTCTGGCTGGCGTTAAGCCTGGCGGTGGCCTGCGTGCTGGCGCTCGGCAGCGTCAGCGACCGTATGGAAAAAGGGCTCAGCCAGCAGAGCCGCGAATTTATGGCCGGGGACCGGGCGCTGCAAAGCTCACGTCCTGTGCCGCCTGGCTGGATTGAGGAAGCGCGCAAGGAAGGGCTAAAGGTGGGGGAGCAGCTCACCTTCCAGACCATGACCTTCGCGGGGGACACCCCGCAGCTCGCCAGCGTGAAGGCCGTGGATGACATCTACCCGATGTACGGGGAATTACAAACCAGCCCGCCGGGGCTAAAGCCGACGCCCGGCACGGTGCTGCTGGCATCGCGCCTGATGGCACTTCTCAACCTGAAACCCGGCGACAGTATTGACGTTGGCGATGCCACGCTGAAAATCGCCGGGGAAGTGGTGCAGGAGCCCGACTCCGGCTTTAACCCGTTCCAGCTCGCGCCGCGCCTGCTGATGAACACCGCCGATGTCGCGAAAACCAACGCCGTCCAGCCGGGAAGCCGCGTCACCTGGCGCTACAAGTTTGGCGGCACGCCCGCGCAGCTGGAGGCGTATGAAAAATGGCTTCTGCCGCAGCTCAAGCCGGAACACCGCTGGTACGGGCTGGAGCAGGACGAAGGGGCGCTCGGCAAATCCCTCGAACGTTCCCAACAGTTCCTGCTGCTGTCGGCGCTGTTAACCCTGCTGCTGGCGGTGGCGGCGGTTGCCGTGGCGATGGGGCACTACTGCCGCAGCCGCTACGATCTGGTGGCGATCCTTAAAACCCTCGGCGCGGGGCGGGCGCAGCTGCGCAAGCTGATCGTCGGCCAGTGGCTGATGCTGCTGGCCCTCTCTGCGCTTACCGGCGGAATAATAGGCCTGCTGTTTGAAAAACTGCTGATGGTGATGCTGAAACCGGTACTGCCGGCCGCTTTGCCCCCGGCAAGCCTCTGGCCGTGGCTGTGGGCGATGGGCGCGATGACGGTGATCTCGGTGCTGGTGGGGCTGCGCCCGTACCGCCTGCTGCTCGCGACGCAGCCGCTGCGGGTGCTGCGCAATGATGTGGTGGCGAACGTCTGGCCGCTGAAGTTCTATCTTCCGGCGATTATTGCTGTTGCGGTCGGGCTGCTGGCCTGGCTGATGGGCGGCAGCACCCTGCTGTGGGCCGTGCTGGCCGGCGCGGTGGTACTGGCGCTGCTGTGCGGCGTGCTGGGCTGGATACTGCTCAACGTCCTAAAAAGGCTGACGGTAAAATCCCTGCCTGTGCGGCTGGCGGTCAACCGCCTGCTGCATCAGCCCTGGTCAACGCTCAGCCAGCTGTCGGCCTTTTCGCTGTCGTTTATGCTGCTGGCGCTGCTTCTCGTGCTTCGCGGGGATCTGCTGGATCGCTGGCAGCAGCAGCTTCCGCCGGAAAGCCCGAACTATTTCCTGATCAACATCGCACCGGAACAGGTGACGCCGCTGAAGGGCTTCCTGTCGGAGCATCACATTATTCCCGAGTCGTTCTATCCCATCGTCCGTGCGCGTCTGACGCAGATCAACGGTCAGTCAACTGAGGGGAACAAGGACGAGTCGCTTAACCGCGAACTCAACCTGACCTGGCAGGAGAAACGTCCCGACCATAACCCGATTACCGCCGGTAGCTGGCCGCCGAAAGCGGGAGAGGTGTCGATGGAAGAGGGGCTGGCGACGCGCCTGAACGTGAAGCTCGGGGACAGCGTGACCTTCACCGGTGATACCCAGGATTTTACCGCCAAAGTCACCAGCCTCCGTAAAGTGGACTGGGAAAGCCTGCGGCCAAACTTCTTCTTCATCTTCCCGCCGGGCGCGCTGGACGGGCAGCCGCAGAGCTGGCTGACCAGCTTCCGCTGGGAAAACGGCAACGGCATGCTGACGCAGCTTAACCGGGAGTTCCCGACGGTGAGCCTGCTGGATATTGGCGCGATCCTCAAACAGGTCGGGCAGGTGCTGGAGCAGGTGAGCCGCGCGCTGGAGGTGATGGTGGTGCTGGTAACAATCTGCGGCATATTGCTGCTGCTGGCGCAGGTGCAGGTGGGCATGCGCCAGCGTCATCAGGAACTGATAGTCTACCGTACGCTCGGCGCGGGTAAGCGGCTGCTGCGGGCGACGCTCTGGAGCGAGTTTGCGCTGCTTGGGCTGGTGGCGGGTCTGGTCGCGGCGATTGGCGCGGAGACGGCGCTGGCGGTGCTGCAGACAAAGGTCTTCGACTTCCCGTGGGAGCCTGACTGGCGTCTCTGGCTAGTACTCCCTCTCTGCGGCGCGGTGCTGCTCTCCCTCTGCGGGGGCTGGCTCGGGGCGCGATTGTTAAAGGGCAAGGCTCTGTTCCGGCAGTTTGTGAATTGATTTGGCATGGTAATAATTACGCACCGGTTTTTATGCCGGTGCGTAATGCTTAAATAGCACAAAGTGATAATGCCAACGCATTTAGTAGCACAAAACATTAAAAACCCGCCCACACAGCCCGAAAATTTCCGGTTAATATTCACCAGCTAAATATTTAGCAGCGTGTCTATTAAGGAAAAATAATGACTATAAAAAAATCAGCGCTGGCGGCAACGATCGGCGCGGCAGTGGCATTGACTACTTTTGCATCTCAGGCAGAAATCACCGTACTTAAGCAGGATCCTCAGGCGGGTAACCCACTGAGCCGCCTGAACTTCACCGTTGGCGGTAGTATTCGTCCGCAATTCCAGAACATGACCGGCGATGACGGCAAAAACGGCTACAAGCGTAACGGCTTTGACGGCGGTACCCGCTTCCGTTTCGCGGCAGACTACTACCTGTTCGATGACATCAGCTGGATCAGCTACTACGAGCTGGGGGTGAACATTCCGGCGCAGTTTAACTGGGATAACCACTACGCCGACGGCGCGCACGACACCTCACGCCGTATGCTCTACACCGGCCTGAAGAGCGATACCTGGGGTACGCTGACCTTCGGCCAGCAGAACAGCGTGTACTACGATGTGGTGGGCGCGAAAACCGATATCTGGGACTACGACATGATCGGCCAGGCGCCGGGTAACGGGATCAACGGCGACTACGACGGCTCTTACCGTTCACGCCAGATGCTGAAATATAAGAAAACCGTGGGCGATGCGGACATCTATGCATCCTACCTGTTTGAAGACAGCGAATACCTGCCGGGCAACGGCCTGCGCTACAAGCGTAAAGGCGGCGGCTCACTGGGTATCGATTACCACCTGACCACCGATCTGACCTGGGGCGCTGCGTGGAACTACACCCGCGCGGACATGCGTAACCCGGACAACGGCGACAGCAAATCCTACGACCAGAATATTGTCGGTACTGCGCTGAGCTGGACGCCGGACAACTGGACCTTCTCCGCTGGCGGCGGCTGGTACCAGAACTTCCTGACCACCAAAAAAGTGTCTGTTAACGACTACTTTGCGGGCGACGCGTGGGGTATTGAATACTTCGCAGGGTACAAATTCCCAATCGGTCAGTACGCGGTGAAATCCATCCAGCCTTACTTCATGGGTGACCGCATCGAGTACGTGAATGGCCGTAACTACCAGCGCATCGACAACGGCGTGGGTATCAGCTTCCAGCTGGATTACGGTTTCCGCGTGGATTACGAACACGTGTTCACCTCCAGCACCGACAACCTGGGCGACATGAACCTGGTGCGTCTGCGTTACGACTTCTAAGGTGTCATGTAGGGTGCGGCCTGATGCCCTCACCCTGACCCTCTCCCACGGGGAGAGGGAAAAAACATTAAAAACGGCAACCCAGGTTGCCGTTTTGCTTTTACCTCGCCACCCGGCTTTTTTTAGCGATTAAGCCACTCGGCAATTTCTGCGAACGTCCCGCGATAGACAATCTTCTCCGCTTTCTTCTCCAGCTGATAGCCGTACATCGGGTCGTAATAGTCCTTCAGCAGCGGTACAAGCCAGCTGAAGTGCGCGTCGGTGCTGCCCGTTCGCTGTTGTTCGACAAGTGCCGCGTCCAGCAGCGCCGTAAATTCCGCAAAACGCTGTAGCCCAAGCCGACGGCGAATGGCAAACAGGCCGTGGTGCAGGTACTCGCTGTACTCCTTCCAGCCCGCCTCCTCACCGTACGCGGCAGAAAAATCCGCCCACATGTGGTCAAAATACTCTTCGCGCAGGCGCTCAAGTCGGGTTTCAAACGGGTCTTCGACGACAACGATAGGGGCGTCAACCATGCGGTCGCGCAGGCACTCCGGCAGGTGGTTGGAGCCAATCATCCGGCCCTCGTCCTCCAGCACCCAGCGCGCGGCGTCTTTTTTCAATAGCTCAACCGCAAGGTGATTCTCGAAGCTCGCCTGGGAAAGCTGCGGCGTAAGCGTGCGGCCAAACGACGAGCCGCGATGGTGCGCCAGCCCTTCCAGATCGATGCCCTGCGCGTGCTGCTTCACCAGCAGCGTTTTACCGTTGCCGGTACAGCCGCCAATAAGCACCATCGGCTTTTGCGACTGCTCAATGGTGACCTGAATCGCCGTCTGGCGCAGGGCCTTATAGCCGCCGCGGATCAGCGGGTAGTCGATGCCAGCCTCTTTCAGCCAGGCCTGGGAGATATGCGAGCGCTGCCCGCCGCGGGCGCAGCAGAGATAGCCCTCGGGGTGCGCAAGGCTGGCTTCGCGCCAGGCGTTAATGCGCGCTTCCCGCGTCTCGCCGCTCACCAGGCTATGGCCGAGCGCCAGCGCGGCGTCGGGTCCCTGGCGCTTATAGCAGGTACCCACGGCGGCACGCTCGTCGTCGTTCATTAAGGGCAGGTTGAGTGCGGCGGGCATCGCACCCTGGGCAAATTCGATCGGCGCGCGAACGTCGATTAAAGGGGTATCAGACGCGAGGATCGCGCGATAGTCCGTTCCATCGTTCATGGTGATTCCAGAAGAAAACTCAGCAGCAATGGGCGGGGATTGTACGCCGGGGAAGGGGAAGGTCAACTCCCCGGCGCAGATGTCTTACTTGAGCTTTGACTGTGCCCAGACAATTCCGCTCGCGTATTCTGGCGGCAGGAGAGGAACGATCGCCTCCAGGGTGGCGCTCAGGCGGTCGGTATCGCTGTCGTTCAGGTTGAGATGACCCACTTTACGACCCGCGCGAACCTCTTTGTCATACCAGTGCAGATGCACCAGCGGCAGCTTCAGCCAGTCGTAGTTCAGATCGGTCCCGATCAGGTTGATCATCACCGACGGGCTGTTAACGACGGGCTGTGGCAGCGGCAGGTCGGTGATGGCGCGCAGGTGCAGTTCGAACTGGCTGATAGAGGCGCCGTTTTGCGTCCAGTGGCCGCTGTTGTGCACGCGCGGCGCCAGCTCGTTGATCAGCAGGCCCGACGGCGTGACGAAGCACTCCATCGCCATCACGCCCACGTAGCCCAGCTCGTGCATGATGGCAGAAAGCATCTCTTCCGCCTGCGCCTGCTGGTCGGCATTGGCCTGCGGGAAGGCGACACTGGTGCGCAGAATGCCGTCCTGATGCAGGTTATGCGTCAGCGGGTAAAACACCGTGCGGCCATCGTGCCCGCGTGCGCCAACCAGCGACACTTCGCCGCTGAAGTTGATGCCCTGCTCAACGATGCACTCGCCGTAGCAGTCGTCCGGCAGCTCGGCGGTGTCGCCTGCGCGCAGGCGCCACTGGCCGCGACCGTCGTAGCCACCCACGCGGCGCTTCACAATCGCCAGCTCGCCCAGCATGGCGAAGACGTCATTCCACTCGCTTTTATTAGACAACAGCTGCCACGGGGCGGTTGCGAGGCCCAGCTTGTCGAACAGCTGCTTCTGCGTCAGACGGTCGGCAATGATCGGGAACACGTCGCGGTTTACGAAGGCGTTATGGAGCGCCAGCTCGCGGGTCAGGGCGGTTTCCGGCCAGCGTTCAATTTCGGCGGTGATTACGCTCTGATGGAACGGCACGGCTTCCGGCTCGGCGTCCAGCCCGACGGGCCAGACGGCAATCCCCAACGGTTCGCCAGCCTGACGCAGCATGCGGCCCAGTTGGCCGTTGCCGAGGACGCAAACCTGCTTCATGCCGCACCCCGCGGGTCCGGGTTATCCAGCACCTCGTCGGTCTGGGCTTTACGCCACTCCGCCAGGCGCTGGTGTAAATCTTTGTCGTGCGTTGCAAGAATTTGCGCGGCCAGCAGGGCGGCGTTCGCCGCGCCCGCTTTGCCAATTGCCAGCGTGCCGACAGGAATACCGCGCGGCATCTGGACGATGGAGTAGAGGCTATCGACACCGCTTAACGCGGCGCTTTGTACCGGGACGCCCAGAACCGGCACCAGGGTTTTGGCGGCAATCATGCCCGGCAGATGTGCTGCGCCGCCCGCACCGGCAATAATCACCTCATACCCGTTCTCTTCGGCGCTTTCGGCGAAGCTGAACAGTTTGTCCGGCGTACGGTGTGCGGAAACCACTTCAACGTGGTGCGGAACATTCAGGATTTCAAAGATTTCGGCGGCGAACTGCATGGTAGCCCAGTCGCTTTTGGACCCCATCACGATGGCGACACGCGCCGGATTATTGCGGGAAGACATGCGTCTTAAAACTCCTGTGGTGCGAAACACACTGCTTTCGAGGGCACAGAGAATAGCATGTTATACGGGCAAGGAAAACGGTTGCGTGGCTGAGAAATAAGCGAAACGACGAGAAAACGTTAAAACGGAAAAGCGATCAGTTCGACACCTTCCGGGGTGACTTTGACCATCGAACCCTCAGTGTGCCATGCGCCCAATACCACGCGATGGGCCGGTTCACCGTTGGCGCTCAGAGAATGCACGTCAGGGCGATGGGTATGACCGTGGATCAGCCACTGAACGCCATGCTTTTCCATCACGCTCACCACAGCTTGCGGGTTGACGTCCATGATGGTCAGGGATTTGCTGCTGTTGGCGGCTTTGCTGCCCGCACGCATTCTGGCGGCGATGCGGTTGCGGATAAACAGCGGCAGGGCAAGGAACACCTTCTGGATCCACGGGGTGTGGACCTTGGCGCGAAACGCCAGGTAGCCGGTATCGTCGGTGCAGAGCGTGTCGCCGTGCATGATGAGTACCTTGCGGCCATAGAGATCGAGCACCTGCTCTTCCGGCAGCAGCGTCATACCGCTTTCGCGGGCATAGCGCTTGCCGAGCAGGAAATCACGGTTGCCGTGAATGAAGTAGCAGGGGACGCCGGAATCTACCAGCGTTTTAATGGCGGCAGCCATTTCACGATGCAGCGGGTTAGGATCGTCGTCGCCAATCCAGGCTTCAAACAGATCGCCCAGGATGTACAGCGCATCGGCGCCTTTCGCTTCACCGCGTAAAAAACGCAGAAAACCGGCGGTTATCGCCGGTTCTTCTGTTTGCAGATGCAGATCCGCAATAAAGAGTGTCGCCACGAATTACTCGCTGACGGTCACGCTTGTAATCACAACGTCTTCTTTAGGAACGTCCTGGTGCATGCCGCTGCGGCCGGTAGAGACGGCTTTGATCTTGTCGACCACGTCCATACCTTCAACCACTTCTGCGAACACGCAGTAGCCCCAACCCTGCAGGCTTTCGCCGGAGAAGTTCAGGAAGTCGTTGTCCGCTACGTTGATGAAGAACTGCGCGGTGGCAGAGTGAGGCGCCTGAGTACGGGCCATTGCCAGCGTACCGCGGGTGTTTTTCAGGCCGTTGTTCGCTTCGTTTTTGATCGCCTCTTTGGTCTCTTTCTGGCGCATGCCAGGCTCGAAACCGCCGCCCTGGATCATAAAGCCGTTGATCACGCGGTGGAAAATAGTGTTGTTGTAGAAACCTTCGCGGCAGTAGTCCAGGAAGTTTTTAACTGTTTCAGGCGCTTTGTCATCAAAGGTCTTGATTACGATATCGCCATGATTAGTGTGGAAAGTAACCATTTTTGCATCCTGTTCCGTTATTGTGGTACGTCGACCCGCCTTCGGGTCATATATAGGGGCTTGTTATAGCATAACCACAGGACGCGATCACCTTGCATTGTGTGCTGATCCTATTCCGAATTATGGGTATTATATGGAACAAACAACTCACACACGTGTTTACATGGAATCTTCGATGTTAAAAATCTTTAATACAATGACGCGCCAGAAAGAGGAATTTAAACCTATCCATGCCGGGGAAGTCGGCATGTACGTGTGTGGTATTACGGTTTACGATCTCTGTCATATCGGCCATGGCCGTACCTTTGTCGCGTTCGACGTGGTCTCTCGCTACCTGCGCTTCCTGGGCTATAACCTGAAGTACGTGCGTAACATCACCGACATCGACGACAAAATCATCAAGCGCGCTAATGAAAACGGCGAAAGCTTTGTTGCGCTGGTGGATCGCATGATTGTTGAGATGCACAAAGATTTTGATGCCCTCAATATTCTGCGTCCGGACAGCGAGCCGCGTGCGACCCACCATATCCACGAAATTATCGAGATCACCGAAAAGCTGATCGAACGCGGTCACGCCTATGTGGCAGACAACGGCGACGTGATGTTCTCCGTCCCGACGGACCCAACCTACGGCGCGCTTTCCCGTCAGGACCTGGACCAGCTGCAGGCCGGCGCGCGCGTGGACGTGGTTGACGTGAAGCGTAACCCGATGGACTTCGTGCTGTGGAAGATGTCCAAAGAGGGTGAACCAAGCTGGCCATCCCCGTGGGGCGAAGGCCGTCCGGGCTGGCACATTGAATGTTCCGCGATGAATTGCAAGCAGCTGGGCAACCACTTCGACATTCACGGCGGCGGTTCGGATCTGATGTTCCCGCACCACGAAAACGAAATTGCGCAGTCCACCTGCGCCCACGGCGGCGAGTACGTAAACTACTGGATGCACTCCGGGATGGTGATGGTTGACCGCGAGAAGATGTCGAAATCGCTGGGCAACTTCTTCACCGTGCGCGACGTGCTGAAGTATTACGACGCGGAAACCGTGCGCTACTTCCTGATGTCTGGCCACTATCGTAGCCAGCTGAACTACAGCGAAGAGAACCTGAAGCAGGCGCGTTCGGCGCTGGAGCGTCTGTACACCGCGCTGCGCGGCACCGACAAATCTGTGCCTGCTGCGGGCGGCGAAGCGTTCGAAGCGCGCTTCGTTGAGGTGATGAACGATGACTTCAACACCCCGGAAGCCTACTCCGTACTGTTCGACATGGCGCGCGAAGTGAACCGCCTGAAGTCAGAGGACATGGCGGCGGCGAATGCGCTGGCGTCCCATCTGCGCAAGCTCTCTTCCGTGCTTGGCCTGCTGGAGCAGGAGCCGGACGTGTTCCTGCAGAGCGGCGCGCAGGCGGACGACGGTGAAGTGGCGGAAATTGAAGCGCTGATTAAAGCGCGTCTGGAAGCGCGTCAGGCCAAAGACTGGGCGGCGGCGGATGCGGCGCGTAACCGTCTGACCGAGATGGGGATCATTCTGGAAGACGGCCCGCAGGGGACGACCTGGCGTCGTAAGTAAGTCTGTAACGCCCGGTGGCGCTAACGCTTACCGGGCCTACTTTTACCTTCTTTTCCACCACAACATCCCCATCAGCACCACCCCCGGCAGCCACACCCACAGCAGTTCCGAGATAATGACCTCATGCCCGTACGGCGTGGCGTAGCGCGACAGCGCAAACGGGGCGACCTTAATCACCTGCCACGGCGCAAAGAAGCGCTCGTCTGACCACGGCCACAGCCAGCCGACGCCTTTACCGCCGGTGGTAACGGAATCCAGCAGGCTGTGCGACAGCAGTGAAATGGTTAAGAACAGCCAGCAGCGCGTCAGGCTGGCCCGGAACCATCGTCGGCCAATCAGCACGCAGAGTATCGGTACCGCAAAGGCAAACAGCAGCGAATGGGTAAAGCCGCGGTGGCCGAAAATATTCCCGTAGGCGACGCCGAATTTGAACGCCAGCACGTCGGCGTCCGGCAGCATGGCGAGCACGATCCCGGCAAACAGCAGGCGGGGAGGGATGACTTTCGTTCCCAGACCTAAGCCCAGGCAAAGGGGAACAGCAGCGTGAGTGATAACGGTAGGCATTGCAATTATCCATGGCAAATCAAGGCAATATAGCAGCGAATCCGCTGCAGCAAACCTGTGTCAAATTCTGATTTTATGCCGACTCGCGGGCGATAAGCTGCCCGGACAGCGTAATGCGCTGGGTTTGCAGATCCGGCTCCTTCAGCTTGCGGATAATCAGCCCCGCCGCCTGTCGTCCGGTTTCATCGCTGGCCGAAGAGACGTAGGTGAAGGAAGGGGAGGTGAGGTTGACGTGGAGCATATCTTCAAAACCGATCAGCGCCACCTGCTGGGTCAGGAACACGTCTTTCCCCACGGTGCGGCCCACCTGGTGAATGCCGGAAATGGATCCGATCATCGCATCCGGGGAGTGGCAAAGCAGGGCGGTGATGGAGCTGTTTTTCTCCAGCAGCTGGCGCGTTGCCATCGCGGCGGCCTGGGTGTCGTCGCTGCAGGCCGGTGAATAATCATCGCGCCAGACCAGCCCGTTTTGCGTCATCGCGCTGCGAAAGCCGAGCAGGCGCTGCTCGCGGATAAGACAGCCCTCGCGCCCGCCAATGTAGGCGATCGTGCGGTGTCCGCGTTCGATAAGATAGCGTGCGGCAAGGTTCGCCGCCTGGCGATTATCGCGCATGACCAGATTGCATTTTTCGTCCAGCAGAGACTGCGAGACCGCCACCAGCGGCAGCGGGCACTGGCGGATCTGCTCCGGTAAAGCGGCGTTACGGGTGTCAGACGCCAGATAAATAACGCCCGCGACGCCCTGCTGCTTAAACGACAGCAGGGTCCGTTCCAGATGTTCCTGGTCGTTCAGCGGCTGGCCGAGAAACACCATATAACCCTGCTTCTCCAGCTCCTGAACGATGCTCGCCATCACCTTGATGGAAAAGCTGTCGCTGAAGTCGCGCAGGATCAGGCCGATAAGATTGGAGGTGTTGGCGCGGAGGTTGGCAGCGGCAACGTTATGAACATAGCCCAGCGTCGTGATGGCGGCATTGACCTTCTCGATCGTCGCCTCTGAGATTTTCCCTTTCTGACGTAGCACCAGCGACACGGTAGAGACCGAGACGCCCGCGTGCTTTGCGACATCAATGATGCTGACTTTCTTCAAAACCGCTCCCTGAAATTTACCGATTATCAGCCGGATAAGACACGTCTCCCAGCGTACAGGAGACGTGTCGTTCAGGCATCTTATTATTTGCCGATCATGGTGGACATGGTCTGGGCGATAAACTGTGCTCTGGCACCGAAAATCACCTGGATCCCGTTGTCGCCGACGAAGACCACGCCGCGCGCGCCGAGCCCGTTCAGTCCGTCCCTGTCCACCGCATCGCTCTTCGCCACTTCCAGACGCAGGCGGGTGATGCAGGAGCCGACGGAGTCAATGTTCTGCGCGCCGCCCAGCAGGCCGATGATTTCGGTGGCAAGTTCGGAATCGGACTTGTCATTCGCGCTGGCGGTCACCTCCGTACGGCCCGGCGTTTTCACGTCGAAACGACGGATCACGAAGCGGAACGTGAAGTAGTAAATCAGCGCCATCGGAATGCCGATGATAATGGCACTCAGGAAGTTGGTCTGATAGCCGTTAAACGACGGCAGGATCCCGAACGACAGGTAGTCGATAAAGCCCGCCGAGAACGATTTGGCGATATGCGCGTGCAGCAGGTACATGGTCATGTACGCCAGGCCCGCCATGATGGCGTTGAAGACGTACAGAATCGGCGCCACGAAGATAAAGGTGAACTCTACCGGCTCGGTGATCCCCGTCAGGAAGCAGGTGAGGGCAGCGGAGAAGAGAATACCGGCCGCGATTTTCTTATTCTTCGTATGCGCTTCGTGGTACATCGCCAGGCATGCCGCAGGCAGCGCGAACAGCATCAGCGGGAACTCGCCCTGCATGAACTTACCGGCGTTCTGGTAGGTGTCGCTGCTGAAGGATTTCACCCCCTCTTCGAGCATCTTGAACCAGATGGTCTGGTCGCCGTGGATCACCTGGCCCGCCTGGGTGGTGTAATCCCCGAACGAATACCAGAAGGACGGATACCAGATGTGGTGCAGGCCGAGCGGGATCAGCGCGCGCTCCACCAGCCCGAAGATAAAGGTTGATGCCGCCTGGTTATCACCGTTTACGATTACGGAGAGCGCGTCGATACCGGCCTGAATATGCTGCCAGACGTACGGCAGCAGCAGCCCCATCAGGAAAGAGAGGAACGCCGTGGCGATCGCCACAAAGCGCTTCCCGGAGAAGAAGCCGAGGAACTCCGGCAGCTGCATGGTGTGGAAGCGGTTGTAGCACCAGGCTGCGAGAATGCCGCAGATAAGCCCGCCGAAGACGCCCATCTGCAGCGTCGGGATGCCGACCACCATGGCATATTTTCCGCCCTGTGAGGCCATTTCCGGCGTAATGCTTAATACGGTACTGATGGTGATGTTAGTGACAAACACCGACACCGCCGCCGAGAGTGCTGCAATGCCGGATTCCGAGGCCAGACCGACAGCAGAGCCAATGGCAAACAGCATCGGCAGGTTATCAAAGATAACCCCGCCGGCGTTCATCATTAGCGGCAGGTGGAACTTATCGCCGAAGGCCAGCAGCAGGCCCGCAGCGGGAAGCAGTGAAATTGGCAGCATTAAGGCGCGACCAATCATCGATAACTTAGACAGCGATTTAACAAACCCTGATATCAGACTCATGCTGATTTCCCCCGAGTAGCGCTTTTTAAGCGCTGTTATTGTAAGTAGAACGTTTTAGTAGAACGTTCTACTTATCGTGGGGAAAGAGTGAAAAACGCGCAACTGAAATCTCACCTTTCAACAGATGAAATAGTGATTATTTGAAGTTGATCGATAAATAACCGTGATGGGTGTGAGGGGATAGAGATAGAAATTGCCGGGTGGCGGCTTCGCCTTACCCGGCCTACAAACGGAGACAGTACGTAGGCCCGGTAAGCGCAGCGCCACCGGGCATCAAACGGCTTACGCCGTCACGGTCACGCTCTGCCCTTCAAAGCTCACGGTCTGGCCGGCGACAATTTTGCAGCGCTTGCGGGTTTCCACCACGCCGTCTACTTTCACCTGCCCGTCGGCGATAACGATTTTCGCCTGCGCGCCGCTTTCGCTCCAGCCTTCCAGCTTGAGCAGATCGCACAGCTCAACGTGCGGGTGTTTGCCTAATGAAAATGTGGCCATCTTATGCTTCCTCTACATCGTGGTACTCTTCGCATGCCTGCAAAGTATTCTGAATCAGCGTTGCTACAGTCATCGGGCCAACGCCGCCCGGCACTGGCGTAATGTAAGAGGCGCGAGCCGCCGCATCTTCGTACACCACGTCGCCGACCACTTTGCCATTTTCCAGACGGTTAATCCCGACGTCCACGACAATCGCGCCCTCTTTGATCCACTCGCCTGGAATAAAGCCCGGCTTGCCGACCGCGACGATCAGCAGATCGGCGTTTTCAACGTGGTGACGCAGGTTTTTGGTAAAGCGGTGGGTCACGGTGGTGGTGCAGCCGGCCAGCAGCAGCTCCATGCTCATCGGACGGCCCACGATATTGGACGCGCCGATGACCACGGCGTTCAGGCCGTAGGTGTCGATGTTATAACGCTCCAGCAGCGTCACGATGCCGCGCGGGGTGCACGGGCGCAGACGCGGCGCACGCTGGCACAGGCGGCCCACGTTGTACGGATGGAAACCGTCGACGTCTTTATCCGGCGCGATACGCTCCAGCACCTTCACGTTGTCGATGCCCGCAGGCAGCGGCAGCTGAACCAGAATGCCGTCGATCTCTTTATCGGCATTCAGGGTGTCAATAAGTTCCAGCAGTTCCGCTTCGCTGGTGGTTTCCGGCAAATCGTAAGAGCGGGAGACGAACCCCACCTCTTCACACGCTTTGCGTTTGCTGCCGACATAAATCTGTGATGCCGGGTTGCTGCCAACCAGCACAACGGCCAGCCCGGGAGCGCGTTTTCCGGCGGCTTTACGCGCCTTCACTTTTTCCGCGACCTCAGAGCGCACCTGCTGCGCAATCGTTTTACCGTCAATAATCTTTGCTGCCATCAGAGAGAAGATTCCGTCTGTAACGTTTGAAAGGGGGGATTGCCTGTATTTTGTCAGAAGCGAGCGCCGCTGTCAGTCACCCTTTACGAGTTTTCATCCGTGAGGCGCAAAAACCCTTCTTAAGTGATGGTCAATTTCTTAGACGGGATTAGGATGTGACCTGGCGAAATGGCAGTGTTTTGACATATTTAAAAATTACATCCTGAGCTACTTTGTCTCCTCCGAAATAAGTTTTCAATTATGCAATTGAACGTATTTCTTATTCCCGATTTTTCGCGGGAAGGGTTATTTACATTTTAAAGGAATAGACATGAAACTCAGCAACATTGCTTCTTCTGTTATTGCAACACTGGCCCTGGTCGCGGGTGCCGCTAATGCAGCCGATCCCGTTACGCCGGTTACCGTAAATGGCGGTACCGTGCATTTTAAAGGTGAACTGGTTAATGCTGCTTGTTCAGTAAATACCGATTCTTCCGAGCAGACGGTTAATCTCGGTCAGTATCGTACCGCGAAATTCACCAAAGTGGGCGACACCACCTCTAATATTCCGTTCAACATTGAACTGAATGACTGCGATCCGCTGGTTGCGAAAACCGCTGCCGTTGCTTTCACCGGCCAGATCGACGCGACCGACAAAACCCTGCTGGCCGTGACGTCCGGTAACAACGACAACACCGCGAAAGGCGTGGGTATCGAGATCCTCGACAGCAAATCCAGCGTGCTGACCCCGGACGGTGCCACCTTCTCTGCCGCGAAAGACCTGATTAAAGGGACTAACACCCTGCAATTCACCGCGCGCTACAAATCAACGGCTGCAACCACCGAGCCAGGCCAGGCGAACGCTGACGCCACCTTCGTAATGAAATACGAATAATACCCTCGCACAGGGATGTTCAGGCCTCAGGGACGAGGCCCGTCATACGCTACTGCCAGGAACGAAGGATGACAAGGACTGGAACACTACTGCTGTTAACCCTTGCGATGGCCTGCCCGGCATCGGCGCATACCGTGGTGATCGAAGGCGGCAAGGTGCATCTTCGTGGGGAGCTGGTAAACGGCGGCTGTGCCGTGGCGCCCGACAGCCAGAATATGCGCATCGACATGGGGCAGTACCGAACCAATTCATTTTCCGGTGTGGGCAGCTTTTCAACGGTTAATGTGCCGTTCACCGTGCGGCTGCTGGACTGCAGCGTGGATGTCTCTCGCATCGTGGGGATCCAGTTTCAGGGCGTGACGCCCGCGGAAGATCCGCAGGTTTTTCTGGCGACATCGCGGCCAGGTGAAACGCCTGTCAGCAGCGGCGTGGGGCTGGCGCTTTTTGATGAGCAGCAGCGTCAGATTATCCCGAATGCGACGGCCGTCAGCTGGTTGCCCGTGAATACCAGCGAGCTCGCATTTCATTTTAGCGCCCGCTATCGCGCTATTTCCGAACACCTCGTGCCAGGCAATATTCAGTCGGATGTCTGGTTTACGTTGATTTATCCATAACACCTGCGAACACATTATTAAAGGTACGGTTTTGATGAATATGCTAATTAAACCAGGACTGCTTTTATCGTTTATTTTAATGATGGTTTCTGCTTGCGCGAATGCTTCCGGCGGTATTGCGCTGGGGGCCACGCGCGTTATTTATCCGGCGGATGCGAAGCAAACGTCGCTGGCGATCACCAACAGCAATAAACAAGAACGCTACTTAATTAACGCGTGGATCGAAAATGCCAGCGGGCAAAAGGAAAAAACCTTTGCCGTCACGCCGCCGCTGTTCGTTAGCGAGCCGGACAGCGAAAACACGCTGCGTATTATTTACGCCGGGCCCGCGCTGCCCGCCGATCGCGAATCGCTCTTTTACATGAACGTGAAGGCGATCCCGTCAGTGAACAAAGCGAAAACAGAAAACAATAACGTGCTGCAGCTGGCGATCCTTTCGCGCATCAAGCTGTTTGTGCGCCCGAATAACCTGGCGATGCAGCCGGATGAGGCGCTTTCCCAGCTGCGCTTTGAGCGCGTGGGGAACCATCTCAAAGTCAGCAACGCCTCGCCGTATTACATCACTCTGGTCAACCTGAAGCTGGGCGGTCAGACGCTGGAAAACCTGATGGTCGCGCCGAAAAACTCGGCTCAGCAGGTGCTGCCCGCCGGGGCCGGCGGTACGCTCTCCTGGCAGAGCGTGAATGACTACGGTGCCATTACACCGGCGCGCAGCGTCAACCTGTGAGCAGAGTCAGGGCGATGAAAAACCACCAGGGACGTTACTGCCCGGTTGCACTGGCGCTGATGGCCGCGCTCTGGCCGCAGGCAGGCTGGAGCGAAAGCTACTTCAACCCGGCCTTCTTATCCGACGACACCGCCAGCGTGGCGGATTTGTCGCGTTTTGAACAGGGGCACCAGCAGGCACCCGGCATCTATCGCGTGGATATCTGGCGTAACGATGAGTTTATCGGCACCCAGGACGTGCGTTTTGAACAGGCCGAGAACACGCCGCCGGTGGCGGGCGGCCTGTCGCCGTGCATTACGCGCGCGATGCTCGATCGCTTTGGCGTCAACGTTGCCGCATTTCCCGAGCTGGCGAAGGTACAGGGTGAAACGTGCGTTCCATTGACCACGGCCATTCCCGGCAGCGAAACGGTATTTAACTTTGCTTCACAGCGCCTGAACGTCAGCCTGCCGCAGGTGGCAATGCAAAACAGCGCGCGCGGCTATATTCCGCCTGAACAGTGGGATGAAGGCATTCCCGCCGCGCTGGTGAACTACAGCTTTACGGGCAACCGGGGAAGCGAAGACGACAGCTATTACCTGAACCTGCAGAGCGGGCTGAACTATGGCGCCTGGCGTTTACGCAACAACGGCGCATGGCGCTACACGCAAAATAACGGGAAGCGGCGCAGCGAGTGGCAGAATATTGGCACCTGGGCGCAGCGCACCGTTATCCCACTGAAAAGTGAGCTGGTGCTGGGCGACAGCAACACCGGGAATGACGTTTTCGACAGCGTCGGTTTTCGCGGCGGGCGGCTCTATTCGTCTGACAGCATGTACCCCGACAGCCTGCAGGGTTACGCGCCGACCGTACGCGGTATTGCCCGTACGCCTGCCAAAGTGGTGGTTCGCCAGAACGGCTACGTTATCTATCAAAGCTACGTCCAGCCCGGCGCGTTCGCCATTACCGATCTTAACCCGACCTCCTCCAGCGGTGACCTTGACGTCACGGTGGAAGAGAAAGACGGCAGCCAGCAGCGCTACACCGTGCCGTACTCCACCGTGCCGCTCCTGCAGCGTGAAGGGCGCTGGAAATATGACCTCGTGGCGGGGGATTACCGCAGTGGTAACAGCGACCAGGATACACCGTTCTTCGCCCAGGGCACCCTGATTACCGGCCTTGCTAACGGCTTTACGCTCTATGGCGGCACCCAGCTGGCGTCACGCTATACCGCAGTGGCCGTCGGTGCCGGGAAAAACCTCGGTGACTGGGGCGCAGTCTCCGTCGATATCACCCACGCCCGCAGCCAGCTCGCGGACGACAGCAAACATGAAGGTCAGTCCCTGCGTTTTCTCTATGCAAAATCGCTGAACGGGTTTGGCACCAACTTCCAGCTGCTGGGCTACCGCTACTCAACGAAGGGGTTTTACACCCTGGACGACGTGGCCTGGCGCTCAATGGAGGGCTACCAGTATGCCGATAGCCAGGACGATAACGATGTGCCGGACGTGCAGAGCTATCACAACCTGACGTGGAATAAAAAAGGCCGCTTCCAGCTCAACATTTCCCAGTCGCTGGGGGATTACGGCTCGGTCTATATCTCCGGGAGTGAGCAAACCTACTGGGGGACGGACGAAACGAACCTCTGGTATCAGCTGGGCTACGCGGGGGGCGTGAAGGGGATCAACTACTCCTTGTCATGGTCGTGGAACAAATCCGTCGGGATCGACGGTACCGACCGGATCGCGTCGTTTAACGTCTCTGTGCCGTTTAGCCTCTTTACTCGCCAGGGCTATCGCCGGGACAGTGCGATCGAGCGCGCCTATGCCACCGCATCCGCCAGCCGAAACAGCGATGGCGACACGAGCTGGCAAACCGGCGTCAGCGGCACGCTGCTTGAGGACCGCAACCTGAACTACAGCGTGACCCAGGGACACGCCAGCACCAACGGCTCAAGCGGAAGCGCCAGCGCCAACTGGCAGGCAACCTACGGCACGCTGGGCGTGGGCTACAACTATTCCCGCGATCAGCACGATCTCAACTGGCAGCTCTCCGGTGGAGTGGTTGGCCATTCAGACGGCGTGACCTTCAGCCAGCCGCTGGGCGATACCAACGTGCTGATTAAGGCGCCGGGGGCATCAGGCGTCAGCGTGGAAAACCAGACCGGCGTGAAGACCGACTGGCGAGGCTACGCGGTCATGCCGTACGCCACCGTCTACCGCTACAACCGCGTGGCGCTGGATACCAATACCATGAGCAACAACACCGACATCGAAAACAACGTGAGCAGCGTGGTGCCGACCAAAGGCGCGCTGGTCCGCGCCAGCTTTGATACCCGCATTGGCGTGCGCGCCCTGCTGACGGTAACGCGCGGCAACCAGCCGGTGCCGTTCGGCGCCGTGGTGCGCGAAACCCAGAGCGGCGTGACCAGCATGGTGGGGGATGACGGGCAAATTTACCTGAGTGGGCTGCCGCTGGAAGGCGAACTGCTGGTCCAGTGGGGTAACGGGGCGCAGTCCCAGTGCCGTGCGCCTTACAGCTTGCCTGAAAAGAGCCTGCAACAGGCGATCACACTTAAGGGGATCCGCTGTGATTAAAATCCATATCTTTGCCTTGTCGCTTCTGGCACTCCTGCCCGCGACAAACGCGTTAGCCACCGTGTGCGTCAATGAAAAGGGCGTGCCGACGGAGGTGCATTACGACCTGACGGATAAATTCAACAGCTCGAATAACCAGGTTGGGCAGGTTGTCACCCTCAGCGAGAAATCGCAGTGGGTGGGGGTAAACGCCGTCTGCCCGAAGGGCACCGTCGGGAATACCACCAAGCGCAGCTACGTGACGGATTACCCGATCACCGGGACCAGCGATGGCTATCAGTATCTGAAGCTTAACGACTATCTGGACGGGGCGATGAAGATCACGGACAGCTATGCTGGCGCGTTTTATCCACCCAAAAGCTATATCCAGATGGGGAGCCATCCGAACGTTTCAAAAAACAAACCGTTTGGCGTGCAGGATTCCAGCCTTATTTTCCGTCTTAAGGTGACCCGACGCTTTATCAATATGGTGGTGATCCCGCGTGCCACCATGTTCCGCGTTTACGTCACCACCACCTCCTCCGATCCGTTGACCACGCCGGTCTACACCATCAGCTACAGCGGAACCATTCAGGTGCCGCAGAGCTGCGCCATCAACGCCGGCAATGTGGTTGAATTTGATTTCGGCGACATTGGCGCCTCCCTGTTCAGCAAGGCGGGCGTGGGTAACAAGCCGGAGGGCGTCTCATCGCAAAGCAAAACCATCGCGATTAAATGCACCAACGTGGAGGCGAACGCCATGCTGACGATGCGCGTCGAGGCTGAAAAGGTTTCCAATAATGTGGTGGTGTCGGATAACCCGGATGTGGGGTTTATCATAGCCAACGAGAGCGGTGCGCCGCTCACGCCTAACAACCTGACGAGTAAAATTCCGTTCCGCCTGGACGACAGCGCGCAGGCGCAGGTGGGGATCCGGGTCTGGCCGGTGAGCGTGACGGGCAACAAGCCAGCGGAAGGGCGCTTTACCTCGCGCGGATATTTGCGTGTGGATTACGACTAAGGAGCAGACATGCGAAACGGGATCCGTTTTATCACCGTGGCGCTCTTTGCGCTTTGCACCCAGGCTCAGGCGGAAACCGCATTGGGCGAAATTAATATTCGGCTCTACGGCAATATCGTCGATTTCACCTGCGTGGCAGAGGGTAACGATAGCGACAAAACGGTCACGCTGGGCACCTGGCCCACGAAGCAGCTCAACACCACGGGGAGCCGCACGCAGCCTATGCCCTTCACGCTGAAGCTGACCGGCTGTCCGCCCGGGGCGGCGTCCATTACGTTCTCGGGTAAGGCTGACGGGAGCAATAGCGGGTTGCTGGCGCTGAATGATGCCAGTACAGCGAGCCACGTCGCCGTCGAGATCAGGGATGCGGATAAAACGCGTCTGGCGCTTCAGCAGGCCAGCCAGCCGGTGACGGTTGATGCACAGGGGAATGCGACCCTATCATTTTATGCCAATTATATTGCTACGGCCGATAACCCTCAGCCCGGACGGGCTGATGCGGATGCTACCTTCATGATTAATTATAATTAGCACTGACCGCACTCCCTGCAGCTCGGATAAACTGCAGGGAGTGAATTCAGGTTATAGCAGCTCGTGCGCTTTGGCGTAATCTATTAATTCCACGATGCTTTGTACGCCAAGCTTGGAATAAATATTGGATTTGTGCGCACTGATGGTCTTATTGCTTAACAGTAACTGTTCAGCAATCTCCTTATTGGATAATCCATTCGCCAGATAACGTAATACCGTGACCTCGCGATTCGATAATGGCATATCCGCTGCCATCCCTTTTCCCGAACCCATATGGTTTATAAAATTCAGCGTTTCCGACGGGAAAAAAGAATAGCCCATCAGAATCATCTCTACGGCGTTGTAGATCTCACCCAAATCTTTTCGTTTACTGACGAAGCCGTTGGCCCCGGCGCGAATCGCACGACCCGCGTAAAATAACTCTGATTTAGAGGAGAGGAACAGAATCTTGATGTCTTTGTTTAAGTTTCTGATTCTCTTCAGTAAAGCGAAGGCGTCTGTGCCCGTAAGTTCGATGTCAAGGATCACCAAATCGATAGGATGATTGCGAATACAGTCAAGAACTTCATGGCTATCGCCAGACTTAAGCTTGACTGTGATATTTTTATTTTTCTGTAGCAGGACCTCTATCGACATTCTGACGATAGGATGTTCGTCCATAATGATAACGGATGCCGGTTTCATTTTTAATGCCTCAGATTGTTAAAAGCGTTATGCAGAGTTTTGTAAAACTCTCGAAATGCCGGAAGGATATAAAGTGCAGATCCCTATACCGTAGTATTTCCCTGGAAAGAGCGAAAGCATCCTTGTTTACGTAATGAAAAGAACAGTGCCTCAGCGCGGTCATCTCATTTGGCTGGTGTTGGCAAAAAGATTTTTCTTATTCAGATTTGGTACGCATCTTATTATACAGAGTAAGTTTTTTCCGAAAACCCTGTAAATTAGTCTCCGCTTATTGGTTTGTATTATCTTCTGGATCTTAATGGCTATGTTTTTAAATTTAGCGGAAATATCCTGTTATCCCATTTACCGCATCTTTTCATCTTTATGTAATAACAAAAAATAACAGATGTCTCTTTATGTTGCGTAATTGTTAATAAAAAAGACCGCCGATTCGGCGGGCGACCCAGGGTCAAAGAGGCGAAAAAGTGCCCTCGCAAGGTGTCAAACCTTCATCTGAAAGTGCTTAAGGCGCATCAACGTCACGCCATCATCGCGCAGGAGAACATGCTATCCACTTTGCTTTCCGCTCCTGGAGAGTGAAGCGAAGCTGCTTGTTTTTACATCATTATCATCTTATTAACGCCTTCTGCATTCACTTAACGGATGGAGGAAAGTGCTGCCTTTAGTTCATTCTGTGATATTTCACATGGTTCCGAACCATAAATTAGGAATAGTTATAAAATCGAATACATTGTTAAAATTTAACCATTTCATAACATGCGTGGTAAGTAAATTCCTAAAGCGCTTTAAGAAATAAGAAGTTAGTGCGTAGGTTAAAACGTGCAGTCAGAGAGGTTATTAAGAAGGTGTAACAATTCCTGGCGATGGCTCAGCCCCAGCTTAAGCAGGATGCAGCTAAGACGATAGATAATGCGGCTATAGGGGCGATTCTGCAGAAGGGCAATCTGACGCAGCGTCTTACCGCGGGCAAGCTCCTGCAAAATGGGCCATTCATTGCGGGAAAACCAGTCTTTATCGGACCCCTGCGGCGGGCGGGCATCCATCAGGCTGTGTTGAAGCCCTGCCGCGTTCATCTGACGTTCCAGCACGTGAAAAGGCCCCGCCGCTTTGCAGAAGAGGCGGGTATTATAATTATCTGCCCGGACCAGTAGCCACGGCGTCAGGAAGGGGGGATACAGGCTATGCCTTCTTAACTGATCCAGTTGATCAATCAGCCCGGTGGAACGGCTTTCTACATCCACCACCAGACGCGCTGAAGGCCATTGTGCCTGAGCGCCGAGCGCATCATCCAGTGAGATATAGTCGCAACAGCTGCTCAGGGGAAACTGCCCATTGAGAAAACCGGTGCGCAGAAAATGATCCTCCGTGACCAGAATGATAAACGGAGCGTCGGTTTTTCGGGGCTGGCTGATGGACTGGCTCAAAAACTCGAGCCGGTCGAAAAAGGGGGGAGCAAAAGGTGAGCGCGTAAATCCCAGTGCATCACTTCCTGTACGCCGCCGCCGGTAACGGCGCACTGTCATTCGCATGGTCTCCCTCCTGGAAATGGCTCTTTAATCCTCCGGCCATGTCCAGGACGGCCAGTAATATCCCTGGCCGAGATCTGCGCCTGCCTGCAGTGCCCAGGTGCGATCGCGTTCAGTCTCAATACCTTCGATGAGCACGCTCCCGGCCAGCTGAAAGCAACGTGAAACCAGTTGCCTCAGCGCGGGTGTGGCGCGTAAACGCCAGAATGCGCCCTTATCAATTTTGATGCCGTTCAACGGTAATCGACAAAATAAAAACGGCTGAATGACCGTTTCGTCGATGTCATCCAGCCATATACTGTGCCCCTGTTCCCGGAGTTTCGACAGGTTTTGAATGACGCGCTGCTTCTGTGCGGCAGAGAACGCCAGAAAGGCAGAGAGCTCAACAATCTCGATATTCAGCGGCGTGTTTTTCAGATTGATGAGCCGCTGAAAAGACGCTGGCTCTGTCAGAACGGTTATCGGCAGATTAATAAAAAGGTTGTTACCGTGCGGCGTCTTTTTTAGTGCGGCAAGCTGCGCTTCAAGCAGCGTCATTGACCAGCCTGCCGACTGATGGCGGAAAAAATCCTCGCTGTGCTGCGTTTCGGACAGAATGCTAAGCACCTCCACGCCAACCTGACGCTGAGAGGTGAGGTCGACGACAGGCTCCAGTTTGATGCCGACGATGTCCTGAGAAATAAACTGTAACCGGGGGGGCGTATCGAACGGGTTTTGCGCTGTCACTCCATTGTCCTGTTGTCTGTCAGCCTCCAGGCGGCCGGGAAACCTCGCTCTAGTGTGACGAGCCGACGAGCAGGAAAACAGCAGGCGTTACTTAAATGCAACTAAGCCTTTTCGCAGCGCTAAATTTTACGGTGAAACAGCGAGAAATGTTGAGAAAATAGCCGTATTTACAATCGGCTAGCGGTAATTGCCCCCGAAAACGGAAAAGGCATTGACTCACCTGACATTGACCGTATAATTCTTCGCGTTTCGCCACCGCGAAGTTCACTCTTCTCAGTGCGCCCTTAGCTCAGTTGGATAGAGCAACGGCCTTCTAAGCCGTAGGTCGTAGGTTCGAATCCTACAGGGCGTGCCATTTAGAAACAGGTACTTACGCCAGTTTCAAACCAGCCTGATTTTCTCCCTGTGTCGTATTTGCGTCATGGTTGCCAAAATGGCCTCAATTTTCCGTGCGTGTGAGCTCAAAGGGTTCAGCGCAAGGTGAGCATCCCCTTTTATCACGCATTAATTTGAGCAGGATCCTGCAGAGATTTGCGCTTGCCAAAGCATAGATAATGCGTATAGTTCTCATTTGCATTGCAACCATTATATTCTAAGGCCCGTCCACGGGCTATTTTTGCGCGCACTTTCAAACGAGTTAACGATGAACAACACCAAAATGCACAAAACGCTGCTGGCGCTCGCCATTGGCGCGGTTACACATTCCGCCTGGGCGGCAGAGGATAAAAAAGAAGACACCATCGTTGTGCAGTCTGCACCTGCCGGCGACTTTAAACCCGGTGGCGATCAGCTGGTGCCGGCCTTCCTTGACGGGCAGGTGGCGAACGGCGGGCGAATGGGGATGCTCGGCCAGCAGAACGCCATGGACGTGCCGTTCAACATCATCAGCTACACCTCAAAACTGGTGGAAGATCAGCAGGCGAAAACCATTGCTGACGTGGTCGCCAACGACGCGGGCGTGCAGTTTGTGCAGGGTTACGGCAACAGCGCAGAAACCTTCCGCATTCGCGGCCTGAAGTTTGACGGCGACGACATGACCTTCGGCGGCCTCTCCGGCGTGCTGCCGCGTCAGGTGGTGGATGCCCAGATGGTTGACCGCATTGAGATCTTCAAAGGGGCCAACTCCCTGATGAACGGCGCAGCAAGCTCGGGCGTGGGCGGGATGATTAACCTTGAGCCTAAACACGCGGGCGACACCCCGCAGGCGAAAGTGGGCGTGGACTACACCTCGGATTCCCAGATTGGCACCACGCTGGATGCGGGGCGTCGCTTTGGCGATAACGACCAGTTCGGCGCGCGCGTGAACCTCGTGCATCGTGAAGGGGAAACCGGCGTACCGAACGATCGCCGCCGCACCACGCTGCTCTCCACCGGCCTGGACTACAAAGGCGACCGCTTCCGCACCTCGCTGGATCTGGGCTATCAGAAAAAAACCTTCCACGGCAGCCCGACCAGCGTCAACATCTCGGCGGTGGATTTTGTGCCAGAACCGCCGAAGAACGATCGTAACTTCTCGCAGAAGTGGGCCTACAGCGATATCGAAAACGAGTTCGGGATGTGGCGCAGCGAGTACGACATCACCGACAGCTGGACGGCCTATACCGGCCTGGGCGCGCAGCACGCGCATGAAGAAGGGATCTACAGCGCACCGAAGCTGGTGGACAAGAGCGGCAAGGCGACGGCCAGCCGACTGGATACCAACCGCATCAGCGATTCCGTCAGCGGCATGGCGGGCATTCGCGGCAACTTCAACACCGGCTTCGTCTCGCACAAGGTCAACGTCGGGTATTCCGCAATGACCAAAAACGAAAAAATCGCGTGGAAAATGTCGGCGGCGAAGGATAACCCGACCACCAACATCTACCACAACACCGGCGTGGATATGCCGGACAGCACCAACTTCAACGGCTCCGGCGGTAAATACAGCGATCCGCTGACCAGCGGGCGCACCCGCACCCAGGGCTGGCTGCTGAGCGATACCCTGGGCGTGCTTGATGACAAGCTGCTGTTCACCGCAGGCGTGCGCCATCAGAAAGTGGTCGTTCGCGGGTATAACAAAATTACCGGCGCAGAGAACGACGCGGACGGCTTCGACGGCAGCCGCTGGATGCCAACCTACGGCGTGGTTTACAAACCGTGGGAAGAAATTTCCCTCTACGCCAACCACACCGAAGCGCTGCAGCCGGGCAAAACCGCACCTAACACCGCCACCAACTACGGCCAGAGCACCGGCATCGTTCACTCTAAGCAGAACGAAGTGGGCGTGAAGGCGGACTTCGGGCGCGTGGGCGGCTCTCTGGCGCTGTTTGAGATTAAAATGCCCTCGGCGATCCTCGATGCTAACAACCACTACGGCCTGGATGCAGAGCAGCGTAACCGTGGCGTGGAGCTGAACGTCTTCGGCGAGCCGATGCTCGGGATGCGTCTGAACGCCAGCGCCACCTGGCTGCAGGCGGAGCTAACCAAAACCAAAAACGGCGTGAACCAGGGCAACGATGCGATCGGTATTCCGAACTTCTACGCCGTGCTGGGCGCGGAGTACGACATCAAGCCGGTTGACGGCCTGACAGCGACCGCGCGCGTGAACCACTCTGGCACGCAGTATGCCGACCTCGCGAACAGCAAAAAGCTGGATAGCTACACCACGCTGGATCTGGGCATGCGCTATCGCTTCGCGGTGAACCACAACGCAAACCAGATGACCGTGCGCGCGGGCATCGATAACGTGACCAATGAGAACTACTGGGCCAGCGTGGACGATTCCGGTACCTACATCACTCAGGGCGAACCGCGTACCTTTAAGGTCTCGGTTGGCTACGAGTTCTAAGCGTTCCACCTCGTTATCCGGGGCACGGATGCCCCCATCCTTCCGTCATCGTGTTATAAAATTGTAATAAAAGCTTCTTACACTGGTCGCCAACTCTTTACCTCTTGGCCAATGACAGGAAGCCGCTATGGGCAGACCCCTCAAATCCGTTTTTAAAAAAGAACATCGCGACGACATCGCTAACCGCAGCGCAAACCCGGTATTCTCCGAGGTGGCAGAGGTGTTCCTCTCCCGCCGCCGTTTTCTCCAGATGGGGGCCGTTGCGGGGGCCGCCGTATCATTCCCGTTTCTGATCAAACCTGAGAACGCCATTGCCGCGGTATCGAAACCTTCCGCGCTGGCAAAAGCGGTTTCCCTGGGCTTTACCAGCATCGACGTCTCCACCGAAGATACGGTCAGGGTGCCGGAAGGCTATATTGCCCGCCCGTTCTATCGCTGGGGTGACCCGACGGGGATCAAAAACAACATGCCGGCCTTTAAGCCGGACGCCAGCAACACCACGGACGAACAGGCCGTGCAGGCGGGCATGCACCACGACGGCATGGCGTGGTTTAGCCTGCCGCAGGGGGAGCAAAACCCGGAGCATGGCCTGCTGGCGATGAACCATGAATACATCGACAACGGGATGCTGTTTACCGACGGTACGGCGAACTGGAGCCTCGACAAGGCCCGCAAGGGGCAGAACGCGATGGGCGTCTCGGTGGTGGAAGTGAAAAAAGCGGGCAGCGACTGGCAGGTGGTACGCCCGTCTTCATATGCCCGCCGCATCACCGTCAATACGCCGATGCAGCTTACCGGCCCGGCGCGGCATCAGGACTTAATGAAAACCGCCGCCGACCCGCAGGGGGAGCGCGTGCTGGGCACCATGCAAAACTGCGCTAACGGCCACACGCCGTGGGGCACCTATCTCACCTGCGAGGAAAACTGGTCGGATATTTTTGTCAAAAAAGCCGATCTCAATCCGCTGGAAAAACGCTACGGCATCAGCGACAGCGATGAATCCTACCGCTGGAACGAGGTGGACGAGCGGTTCAGCGTCGATAAAACCCCTAACGAACCCAACCGTTTCGGCTGGGTCGTGGAGATCGACCCCTACAACCCCACCTCCACACCGCGCAAGCACACCGCCCTGGGCCGCTTCAAGCATGAGGGGGCTGCCGTCACGCTCGCCGCCGATAACCGCGTGGTGGTCTACATGGGGGACGATCAGAAGTTTGAGTACATCTATAAGTTTGTCTCGGACAAAAAATACGATCCCGCGAACCGGGAAGCCAATATGCAGCTGCTGACCTCCGGCACGCTGTACGTCGCCAGGTTCAACGAGGACGGGAGCGGAGACTGGCTGCCGCTGATCTTCGGGCAAAATGGCCTGGATAAGAGTAAAGGGTTTGAAAGCCAGGGGGATCTGCTGATTAAAACTCGCCTGGCGGCCGACGCGGTGGGGGCGACCAAAATGGATCGCCCCGAATGGATAGCCGTCGATCCGCACGCCAGCGGCAGCGTCTACTGTACGCTCACCAACAACAGCGATCGCGGGAAAGAGGGGAAAGCGCCGGTGGATGCCGCCAACCCGCGCGCCAACAACGTGTTTGGGCATATCATGCACTGGCACGAAGACGGGGCCGATCCTGCTGCCGCACGCTTTAAGTGGGATATTCTGGTCATGGCCGGACGCACCGACGGCGACGATCCGAAGGCCAAAGGCTCCATGCAGGGCGCGGCATTCGGCAGTCCTGATGGACTCTCTTTCGATCATCAGGGCGTCCTGTGGATCCAGACCGACGTCTCCTCCAGCACCATCAATAAGAAAGCGTACGAGGGGATGGGCAATAACCAGATGGTGGCGACTATTCCGGGCACCAACGAGTATCGCCGTTTCCTGACCGGGCCGCGCGGGTGTGAGATCACCGGCATTGCGTTTACGCCGGACAACCGCACGCTGTTTATCAACATTCAGCACCCAGGGGAGGGCGGGGATGATATTACCGACCCGGCCAATCCGCGCGCCGTCTCCAACTGGCCGGACGCCAGCCCGAACGGACGCCCGCGATCGTCCACGGTGGTGATCGTGAAAGCGGACGGCGGAATTATCGGGTCGTGACGTTTATCCGCCGGGCGCACGCGCTGGCCCGGCGTTAAGCTTGCTACCACCAGCATGAAGTGTTAAAACGTGCCCCTTCTAAAAAAGAGACAGGGGTAGGGCGTGAAAGACGCGTCATCCGCTTCAGGCCATGGTCGCGCTGAAGCCTCGTCGGATCAGAATCCGACGCTGCAACGTGGTTTGCAAAATCGACATATTCAGTTAATTGCCCTTGGCGGCGCAATCGGTACCGGGCTGTTTCTCGGCATCGGCCCCGCCATTCAGATGGCCGGCCCGGCGGTTCTGCTGGGTTACGCTATCGCCGGGGTTATCGCCTTCCTGATCATGCGCCAGCTCGGCGAGATGGTCGTTGAAGAGCCGGTGTCAGGCTCCTTCGCGCACTTTGCCTATAAATACTGGGGCCCGTTCGCAGGCTTCCTCTCCGGCTGGAACTACTGGGTGATGTTTGTGCTGGTGGGCATGGCAGAGCTGACCGCCGCCGGCATCTACATGCAGTACTGGCTGCCGGACGTGCCCACGTGGATCTGGGCGGCGGCCTTCTTCATCATTATTAACGCCGTTAACCTTGTGAACGTGCGCCTGTATGGTGAGACCGAGTTCTGGTTTGCGCTGATTAAGGTGCTGGCGATTATCGGCATGATCGGCTTTGGCCTGTGGCTGCTGTTCTCCGGCCACGGCGGCGAGCGTGCCACTATCGACAACCTGTGGCAGCACGGCGGCTTCCTGGCGACCGGCTGGAAAGGGCTCATCCTCTCGTTGGCGGTGATTATGTTCTCCTTCGGCGGTCTGGAGCTGATTGGCATTACCGCGGCCGAAGCGCGCGATCCGCACAAAAGCATTCCGAAAGCGGTCAACCAGGTGGTGTACCGTATTCTGCTGTTCTATATCGGCTCGCTGGTGGTGCTGCTGGCGCTTTACCCGTGGGTGGAAGTGAAGTCCGACAGCAGCCCGTTCGTGATGATTTTCCACGATCTCAACAGCAACGTGGTCGCTTCGGCACTGAACTTTGTCATTCTGGTGGCCTCTTTGTCGGTGTACAACAGCGGGGTCTACTCCAACAGCCGTATGCTGTTTGGCCTCTCCGTACAGGGCAACGCGCCGAAGTTCCTCACCCGCGTCAGCCGCCGCGGCGTGCCGGTGAATTCGCTGTTCCTTTCTGGCGCGATTACGTCTCTGGTAGTGCTAATTAACTACCTGCTGCCGAAACAGGCCTTCGGCCTGCTGATGGCGCTGGTTGTCGCCACGCTGCTGCTGAACTGGATCATGATCTGCCTCGCGCACCTGCGTTTCCGCGCGGCGATGCGCCGTAAGGGACGCGAGACGCAGTTCAAAGCGCTGCTCTATCCGGCGGGGAACTACCTCTGTATCGCGTTCCTGGCGTTGATTCTGGTGCTGATGTGCACCATGGATGAGATGCGGCTTTCAGCAATGCTGCTGCCGGTATGGGTGGTGTTCCTGTTTATCGCGTTTAAGCTCTCACGCAAAAAGTAGCCCGTTTTTCTCCCTCTCCCTGTGGGAGAGGGCCGGGGTGAGGGCAACAGACCGCGCCAAACCAGACCGCACCTGCCTTCACGCCCGGTGGCGCTGCGCTTACCGGGCCTACAAAACACTGTTTCATCATTATCGTGACCCCCCTCCCAAATCTTCTACGATCCACAGGATCTTTGTTTTGTAATCGATTACTTTTCATTTGAATTGTTTTGTAATCGATTACTTTTTCCGGGTGAGGCTTATCATGGTGTCAACTGAAAGTAGTGAAAAGGCGATAACACAGCACCGGCTACTGGTGCCGCGGCTGTCGCTGATGATGTTTCTGCAATTTTTTATCTGGGGTAGCTGGTCGGTCACACTCGGCCTGGTGATGACCCAGCACAACATGTCTCTGCTGATTGGCGATGCGTTCTCCGCCGGGCCCATCGCCTCCATTCTCTCGCCGTTCGTGCTCGGGATGCTGGTGGACCGCTTCTTCGCCTCGCAGAAGGTGATGGCGGTGATGCACCTCGCGGGCGCGGCGATCCTCTGGTTCGTGCCGGGGGCGCTGATTGCCGAGAACGGCGCGCTGCTGATTGGCCTGCTGTTTGGCTACACGCTCTGCTACATGCCGACGCTGGCGCTGACCAACAACATCGCGTTCCATAGCCTGGCGAACGTGGATAAAACCTTCCCGGTGGTGCGCGTGTTCGGCACCATCGGCTGGATCGTGGCGGGCATTTTCATCGGCGTCACCGGCGTGGCGTCCAGCGTTACCATCTTTAAGGTAGCGGCGGCCAGCTCCGTGCTGCTGGCGCTTTACAGCCTGACGCTGCCGCACACGCCTGCGCCCGCGAAAGGCCTGCCGGTGAAGGTGCGCGATCTTTTCTGCGCGGATGCGTTCGCGCTGCTCAAAACCCGCCACTTTTTCGTTTTCTCCGTCTGCGCGATGCTGATCTCCGTCCCGCTCGGCACCTATTACGCCTACACCGCCTCGTATCTGGCGGATGCAGGAATTGCCGACGTCAGCACCGCCATGTCCTTCGGGCAGATGTCCGAGATCTTCTTCATGCTGGTCATTCCGCTGCTGTTCCGCCGTCTGGGCGTGAAGGTCATGCTACTGATCGGCATGCTGGCGTGGTTCGTGCGCTACGCCATGTTCGCGCTGGGCGTCAGCGAGGAGGGGCGCATTCTGCTGTATCTCGGCATTCTGCTCCACGGCGTCTGCTACGATTTCTTCTTTGTCGTCGGCTTTATCTACACCGACCGGGTGGCAGGCGAAAAGGTGAAAGGCCAGGCCCAGAGCATGATCGTGATGTTCACCTACGGCATCGGCATGCTGCTCGGCTCGCAAATTTCCGGCGCGCTCTATAACCGCCTGGTGGCAGGGCAGACCGTGCCGCAGGCGTGGGTGACATTCTGGTGGATCCCGGCGGTAGCGGCCGCGGCGATCGCGCTGATTTTCCTTCTCACGTTTAAGTATGACGATGACAAGGCGTAACGTTCAGGAGGTGGTATGAGGACGATGAAAGGACCCGGCATTTTTCTGTCTCAGTTTATTGGCGCAGAAGCGCCGTTTAATTCGCTCGACGGGCTGGCTGAATGGGCGGCAGGTAAAGGTTATAAGGCGGTGCAGATCCCCTGCAACCATCCGCACATCTTTGACGTCGAGAAAGCGGCGGAGAGCCAGGCCTACTGCGACGACATCACCGCAAAGCTGGCCGCACACGGGCTGGTTATCAGCGAACTGTCGACCCATCTGGAAGGGCAGCTCGTGGCGGTGAACCCCGCCTACAGCGACGCGTTTGACCACTTCGCGCCCGCGTCCGTGCGCGGTAACGATGCTGCGCGTCGGGCGTGGGCCACGGAGAAGCTGAAGCAGGCGGCGGTCGCCTCGGCAAGATTAGGTCTGAAAGCGCACGCCACCTTCTCCGGCTCGCTGGCGTGGCCGTTTTTCTATCCGTGGCCGCCGCATAACGAGCAGCGTTTTCAGGAAGCGTTCGAGGAGCTGGCAACCCGCTGGCGGCCAATACTGGATACCTTTGGCGAGCAGGGCGTGGACGTCTGCTTTGAGCTGCATCCCGGGGAAGATCTGCACGACGGCGTGACCTTCGAGCGTTTTCTGGCGCTGGTGGATAACCATCCGCGCTGCAACATCCTCTTTGATCCGAGCCATATGCTGCTCCAGCAGATGGACTATCTGGCCTTTATCGACATCTTCCATGCGCGTATTAAAGCGTTCCACGTGAAGGATGCCGAGTTTCGCCCCGGCGGGCGCAGCGGCGTGTACGGCGGCTACCAGCCGTGGATCAACCGCGCCGGTCGCTTCCGTTCGCCCGGCGACGGGCAGATCGACTTTAAGGGCATTTTCAGCAAGCTGACCCAGTACGACTACGACGGCTGGGCAGTGCTGGAGTGGGAGTGCTGCCTGAAGGACGGCGATACCGGGGCGAGTGAAGGCAGCGAATTTATCCGCCGCCATATCATTCCCGTTTCCGGACGGGCGTTTGACGATTTCGCCGCAGGGGGCAGTCATGATTAACGTCGGGATCGTCGGCAGCGGGTTTATTGGCCCGGCACATATCGAGGCGCTCAGGCGCCTCGGGTTTGTTCAGGTGGTCGCGCTGTGCGACGGCTCGCTCGTTAAGGCGCAGGAAAAGGCGCGCCTGCTAAACGTACCGCACGCGTACGGCAGCGTTGAGGAGCTGCTCGCGCACCCTGATTTGCACGTGGTGCACAACTGCACGCCGAACCACCTGCACGCACAGATTAACCGCCAGATCCTGCGCGCGGGCAAGCACGTGTTTTCCGAAAAGCCGTTGTGCATGACGTCTGAGGAGGCGCGCGAGCTGGTGGCGCTGGCGGAGCAGGCGGGCGTGGTGCATGGCGTGAGCTTCGTCTATCGCCAGTTTGCGATGGTGCGTCAGGCGGCGAGCATGCTGCGCGCAAGCAGCCTCGGGCGGATTTTTGCCTCACACGGCAGCTACCTACAGGACTGGATGCTGCTGGAAACCGACTACAACTGGCGGGTGGATGCCGCGCTCGGCGGCGCATCGCGCGCGGTGGCGGATATCGGCTCCCACTGGTGCGACACGGTGCAGTTCGTCACCGGGCGGCGCATTACCGAGGTGATGGCGGATCTCTCCATCGTCTGGCCGACGCGCAGGGCCAGCAAGGGCGGGAATCAAACCTTCTCCCATGACGAACAGGCGGAGTATGAAGACAAACCAGTCACGACCGAAGACTTCGGCTCGGTGCTGTTCCGCTTTGACGACGGCAGCAAGGGCTGCTTTAGCGTCTCGCAGGTGAGCGCCGGGCGTAAAAACCGCCTGACCTTTGAGATCAACGGTAGCGAGCGCTCGCTGGCGTGGGACCAGGAGGTGCCGCAGCAGCTGTGGATCGGCCATCGTGCGCAGGCCAACCAGACGCTCACGGACGATCCGGGCCTGATGAACCCTGACGTGGCCGACAGCGCCCATTTCCCTGGCGGGCATATTGAAGGCTGGCCGGATGCCTTCAAAAATATGATGGCGCAGTTCTACCGCGCCGTGCAGGCGGGCGCAATGCCGGAGACGCCGCAGTTTGCGACGTTTCACGATGGCGCAAACGTGATGTATATCATTGATGCCATTGTGAAAAGCCATCAGCAGCAGCGCTGGGTGCGCGTGGAATGCTGACGCATTGCCCGGTTCGCCGGGCAACAAATTTATGGTAGCCTGCACAAAACGCTAACCGCAGGATGTATCGTCGCTATGTCAATTCAGAAAATCGCTCAGCTGGCCGGGGTTTCCGTGGCGACGGTCTCCCGCGTGCTGAATAACAGCGACACCGTGAAGGCGAAAAACCGCGAGCGCGTTCTGCAGGCGATTCAGGAGAGCAACTACCAGCCAAACCTGCTCGCCCGTCAGCTGCGCACCGCTCGCAGCTATATGATCCTGGTGATGGTGTCCAACATCGCCAACCCGTTCTGCGCCGAAGTGGTGAAGGGCATCGAAGCCGAGGCGGAGAAAAACGGCTACCGCATTCTGCTGTGCAACTCCGGCTCGGACATCGAGCGCTCCCGCTCGGGCTTGAGCCTGCTTTCAGGCAAAATCGTCGACGGCATTATCACCATGGACGCCTTCTCGAAGCTGCCGGAACTTGCCGCGCTGATTGGTTCTGCACCGTGGGTGCAGTGCGCCGAATACGCCGATGCGGGCGCGGTCTCCTGCGTCGGCATCAATGATGTGGACGCTTCACAGCATGCCGTCAGCCAGCTGGCCGACGGCGGCCGCAAGCGTATCGCGATGATCAACCACGATCTCAGCTACAAATATGCCCGCCTGCGCGAACGCGGCTACAAGAGCGTGCTCCACCTGCGGGATCTGGACTATCAGGCGGTGGAGTATGCCAGCGATCTCAGCTCCGGGGCGGGCATGGCGGCGATGCAAAACCTGTTAAAAGATAATCCGCCGGATGCGGTATTTGCCGTTTCCGATACGCTGGCGGCGGGCGCGCTGCGCGCCATTCAGCAGGCAGGTCTGCGGGTGCCAGAGGATATTGCCGTGGTCGGCTTTGACGGTACGGAGCTGGCGGACATGATTTCACTTACCACCATCGAACAGCCGTCGCGCGATATCGGGCGCAAGGCGGTCAATCTTCTCTTAAACAAAATCGACAATCCGGATGCGCCCACGGAAAGGGTGATGATGGACTGGCGCTTTATTTCCCGCGCCAGCACCTGATTATCTGGCAATAACGCCTGCCAGGGAGCGAATATCGTTCCCGGTCGGCGACTGGTGAATACGCAGGCCAAACTCATCCACTACCGCGAAAATATGGTCGAAGATATCGGCCTGAATATCTTCGTATTCCGCCCAGATTACCGTATTGGTAAAGGCATATATTTCAATCGGCAACCCGTTGGCATCCGGCGCCAGCTGGCGCACCATCAGCGTCATATCTTTACGAATACGCGGATGGTTACGCAGATATTCATTCAGGTAAGCGCGGAAGGTGCCGATATTGGTCATCTTGCGCAGGTTTAATACCGATTCCCCTTCGCCGTTCTGCTGATTCCACAGGCTAATTTCCTCATGGCGCGCGGCCAGATAAGGCTTCAGCAGTTTCGCCTGAATCAGCTTCTGCTGCTCCTGCTCGTCGAGAAAATGAATGCTGGTGGTATCGATATTCAGGCTGCGCTTGATGCGTCGCCCGCCGGAGGCGGACATCCCGCTCCAGTTGATAAAGGCGTCGGAGACCAGCGCCCACGTCGGAATGGTGGTGATGGTGTTATCGAAGTTGCGTACTTTAACGGTCGTCAGGCCGATGTCCGTCACCGTGCCGTTAGCGCCGTACTTCGGCATCTCCAGCCAGTCGCCGAGCTTGAGCATGTCGTTGGCGGAAAGCTGAATACCCGCCACAAGGCCGAGTATCGGGTCTTTAAACACCAGCATCAGGACGGCGGCCATCGCACCCAGACCGCTGATCAGAATCGCCGGGGACTGGCCGATCAGCAGGGAGATAATCAATATCCCCACCAGGATAGCGCTCACCAGCTTGATGCCCTGGAAGATCCCCTTCAGCGGCAGCTGCGAGGCGGTCGCCATCTTTTGCGACAGATTAAATATCACGTCCAGCAGCGAGAAGAAGGAGAGCAGGGCATAAACCATCACCCACAGCTTCGCGCAGGTGGTGAGTATTTCCGCCGCTTCGCTGCCTTTTTGCAGCCACAGTACCGCCTGAACGTTGACGATTATCCCCTGCAGGGTAAAGGCCAGACGGTGAAATAATTTATTCTGGGTAATAATTTGCAGCCATAAATGGCTACTGGCCTGCGCGCGTTTCTCGAATGCGCGCAGCACCAGTTTGTGCAAAATAAAATGAACAATGATGGCGGTGAGAAAAATAATACCAAAGATAATCACTAAAGAGGTGGTGTGATTAATTTCAATCCCTAACTCTTCAACCTGAGCAATTAATTCCTGCATAACGTCTCCTGTATTGATGCAGCCCCATAATGGCGGCTGCGGATCTATTATGCAAATTCACAGGGTTATTTGGCGGCCTCACAGACCTTCACTACCGGCAGGCAGAGACGATGACGCATGCGCAGCGTCGCCAGAGTCAGGATAACCATCAGGCCGGTTTCCACCGCCAGGAAAAGGTTAATCGCCTGCGCGTAATCCCCGTGGTAATTCTGCAGCCCGTGCAGCAAAATCGCCCCGAAAATGGCCGGTCCCAGACCCAGCGCGGCCTGCTGCAGCGTGCTGAGAATGGCGCTTGCGGCCCCTGCGTCGTCAGGCTGGATATCGCGCATCCCGATGCGGTAGAAGCTGTTTACAATCAGCGCCTGACCGTAGCCCACCAGCCCGGTGGCAGGGGCCAGCGTCAGCGCGGTGTTGTTCACGCCCCAAAGCCGGAACGTCGCGATGAGCGCCAGCAGGCCGATTATCTGAATTGCCAGACCCGTCAGCAGAATCGTGCTGGTACTGTAGCGGGCAATCAACCGCGGCGCGAACCAGGCAGAGATAAAATAGGTCACGCCCAGGGCGATAAAGCTGTTCCCGGACTGCCACGGCGCCATCCCCAGACCGGTCTGCATGGTCAGCGCCATACAGAACATAAACCCGGACCAGACGCTGAAAAAGAGCAGCGCAATCACGATGCCAAAGCGAACGCTGCGAAGCTGAAGCAGGCGTGGCGGGATCAGCGGATGGGCATTCTCTCGCTCCTTTTTGCGCGCGTTTCGCGCCATCAGCCAGGCCAGCGGAATAATGGCAAGAAGCATAACCTTCAGCGACCACGGCCAGTGCCACTGGGGACCGAGCGCCATCGGGAACAGCAGGCAGCAAAGAATGAGGGCCAGCAGCACGGTGCCTGTCCAGTCGATGCGCGACGGCGTTTCACGACGGGTTTCCGGCACGTAGCGGCGGCTTAACGCCAGCACCACCAGACAAATCGGCACGTTGATAAAGAAGGCGTTACGCCAGCCCAGCCCGGCGATATCCGCCGACACCAGCCAGCCGCCGCCCATCTGCCCGACGATAAACGCAATCCCGCCAATGCCGCCAAACAGGCTAATGGCTTTCGCGTGGGCGCTACCTTTTAGCGTGACGTGCAGCGTGGCGAGGATCTGCGGCATGATGAGCGCTGCCCCCGCGCCCTGAACGATGCGTGCGGCCAGCAGTTGTTCAATATTTCCCGCCATCCCGCACAGCAGCGAGGCCAGCCCAAAAACGGCCACGCCCCACATAAACAGGCGACGGCGGCCAAGGTTATCCCCCAGCTTGCTGCCGAGCGCAAGGCAGACGGCAAAGGCCACGCCGTAGAGAGCGACAATGAGCTCCAGCTCGGTGGCGGTGGCATGCAGCGAGTGGGTGATGGCGTCCAGCGCCACGTTGGTGATTGAGGTATCAATCATCGGCAGCATCTGGCCGGTTAACAGCAATATCAGGCCTGCGCGACCCGGTGAAACAACTGACGTATTCATGGTAACTCCATTGCGTCATTCATCAGATGGTCGTAGCATCAACCATCTGATAAACGGGTACCAGTTCTTGCTTATACTGGTACTGGCACTACCATGCAGGGGGATTTATGGCCTTGATGTCTGAACCCGTCACCTCACTTCAGGATGACACCCGAAAACAGCTGGGGGCATTTTTACGTGCCCGGCGGGAAAGCCTCGATCCCCAGCGTCTCGGCCTGCCGCGCAGCGGTCGGCGGCGCACGCCGGGCCTGCGCCGGGAAGAGGTGGCGATGCTCGCTGACGTGGGCGTGACCTGGTACACCTGGCTTGAGCAGGGCAGAGACGTCAACCCCTCCAGCGCAGTGATGGCCGCCATCGCAAAAGCGCTGCAGTGCACCCCGACCGAGGCCCGGCATCTTTTCGTGCTCGCCGGCTTGCCGCCGGGTGAAGCCCCGCAGGCGGTCTGCTGCGAGGGCATCAGCGAAGGCACGCGCCGCCTGCTCGATACCCTGATGCCTAAACCCGCCAGCATTCAGAAGCCCAACTTCGACATCGTCGCGTGGAATGACAGCTTCGGGCATCTCATGGGCGTCGATTTCAACGCCATCCCGCCGGAAGACCGCAACTGTATTTATCTGTTCCTTACCCATCCGGCGTGGCGCGCGCGTCTCGGCAGACGCGACGACGTGCTGCCGATTTTCGTCTCCTACTTCCGCGCGGCAATGGCCGAGCACCGGGGCGACCCGCTCTGGGAAGCCAAACTGGCGCGCTTCTTCGCGGTGTCCGAAGAGTTCAAAACCCTGTGGCACCAGCGCAACGACGTGCGCGGCGTAGAGAACCAGCTCAAGCTGTTTACCCATCCAGAATTGGGAGATTTTACGCTGCAGCAGATGTACTGGTACTCCGCGCCGCGAAACGGATCGCGGCTGCTGGTGTATCTGCCGGTGGATGAGGCGGGGGAAAGGGCGATGGAATGGCTGGCGGCACAGGGGAAGTAAGTTTTTTGCGAGGGGCTTTCAGGGAATCAAAGCGGGTCCGGTTCTTCCTGTTAAAAATGGTTAAGGTGGGACACGAAAAGCTAAATTAGCCTTTAATGCAAATTGCCTTATATGCTAATATCATCAGGGATGAAATATCGTGTTCAGACTTATCGTTCATGAGGCGGTAAGGGAAGAGATTCTCTTACTGCCTGCTGGGGTGAAGGCGAAGCTGATTCGCCAGCTTGATAAATTGCGTTTAAACCCGACGGCTCTTCGGGAACCTGACAGCAAACCATTGCCGCATGGCCTGTTTGAAATAAGGACCGTTGGGCTGATCCATACCCGAGGTATCTATGTTTACCAGCGGGAAAAGACGATTTTTCTTTTGCGCGTGTTTGTTAAGAAGACGCAAAAAACGCCCTCTGCTGAACTTCGTCTGGCACTGAAGCGACAACAGGAGATGTGGGATGAGCAAGAAGATTATTGACTGGGATGAACTCAGGGCTGAACTGTTAAGCGATTCAGAGGTTCAGGCTTCCTTTGATGCAGAAGAGCGCAAGGAGCGTTTGCGGGAGATGCTGGCGCAATGGCGCAATCATGCTGGCCTGACGCGCGCCCAGGTGGCGGAGCGGATGGGCGTCAGCGCACCAACGGTATCAAGAATGGAAGCGAATATTACCCGGGCGAGTCTCGATACATTAACGCGTTATGCGCTGGTGTGCGGGATAAAGCATCCGCAGATTACGCTCTATTGACGCTTAATCAACTTGCTGAATTTACGCGATTTCTATTGGAAGTTAAGTTGACTATACTTATGCGATGAGAAACAACTAATGTCGCCACTAATGATTGATTCCGCAGAGTTCAGCCAAAAACTCGGGCTTATCTCCCGAAACGTCGAACATACCGAAGCATTTCTGGCGCGGGGTACTGCGGATTTTCATCTGCCGGGGTTCTTGCTGCCTGTCGGATACCGGCTTTTAAAATCGCGTTATGGTGATGAATATCGTCTCGTGACTACCGATGACGGTAAGCCTTATACGGCGTATGCCGTGAAGCTTACATTTCATAAAGAAATTACCTTTCCCCACGGTGCCGCCACGCAGGTGATGGTATGGCGCACCCCGCGCGCCGTCCACCAGCGCGTAATAAGCGGATTACCGCAATTATTTTTCCAGTGGGTGCTCAGCGAATACGACATCGTTGTCTCCGACAGCGAGCAAACGGGGGACGGGCAACGGTTTTGGCTGCGCATGATCGACTGGGCGTTCACCATGAACTATCGCATTAGCGTGGCAGACGGTACAGTGGGAGAAGAATGGACGTTAACGCCCGTAAACTCTTACGCCGAGCTGGAAGAGCGCTGGATTGCCTTTGCCTGGGGAAGCGATCGCGATGTACATCCACACCGCAGGCTGGTTATCAGTAAAACGTAACGGGCCGCGTGCAGCGGCCCGTTTGAATCAGCACTCGGTCACAATCGTGCTCAGCGGCAGACGAGACTTCGGCAGCGTGGCGTTAAAATCTTCCACGCTGTGGTGCCCGACCGGGACCACCACCAGGCTGGTGAAGCCTTTCTCTTTCAGGCCAAACTCTTCATCCAGAATCGCCGCGTCAAAGCCTTCAATCGGCACCGCGTCCAGACCCATCGCGCCCACGCCCAGCAGGAAGTTACCGACGTTCAGGTAAACCTGTTTCGCCATCCACTGGTCGTCATCTTTCAGATCCACGCGGTGCATGTCGGCGAAGTAGGTGCGGCCCTTATGGTTCGCGGCTTTAGCTTCCGGCGTGTTGAAACGGCCATCGGCCTCTTCCTGGTCGACAACGCGTTCCAGCCAGGCGTCGTCCATCGCGGTTTTCGCGCAGAACACCACCACGTGAGAGGCGTCCAGCATTTTGCGTTCGTTGAACACGTAAGTGCCTGCGGCGGATTTTGCCACGCGGGCTTTTCCTTCCTCGGTGCTGGCCACAATGAAGTGCCACGGCTGGGAGTTGGTGCTGGAAGGGCTGTACTGCAGCAGGGTTTTGATTTTCTCTGCTTCTTCAGCGGTCAGTTTTTTGGTTGGGTCGAACGCCTTGGTAGAGTGGCGTTTCAGGGCGACAGAAATGATATCCATGACTACTCCTGGTAATGAAATTCGCCCGTGCGCGGGCGCGAAAGGAGAGCAGATTACCGCGCGAAGCGGCAAAAGATAAGTGCGATTCGAGCGGTTATACTGTTCGGCACAGACGAACAATCAGGCAGGGCGTATCCATTTCTGGTCTTTTTTCGGCAGCTTATCGACGACCAGGTTCCACGAATCCGCGATCAGGTCGGCGACCAGTTCTGGCGTGATGTCCTCGGTGCCGTAGAGCGAAATCCAGTGTTTTTTATTGAGGTGGTAGCCCGGCTCAACGCCACGATAAATCTGCTGATTTAACAGGGATTTTTCCGGGTCGGATTTCAGGCTAACGTGGGGGCGTCCGTGCGCGGTGGCCATCAGCATAAAAATTTTCCCGCCCACCTTAAACACGTCGTACTCGGGGCCAAACGGCCAGCAGTGTTCGGTGAAAGGCATCTCCAGCGCGACGCGTTTTGCGTGCGCCTGCAGGGATTTACTGTCCATCGTTATCCTCCTGAGCCAGCCCGCGCCACATGGCTTCGAAACCCAGCGCTTTAAAATCGGTGGCGCGGGACGGATCGCGGGTGGCAAACTCCATGGTGGTTTCCGCCAGCGATAAGAAAAGCGCATCGCCAAACGTTTTGAATTCATCGGACATAAACACCGGGCGCACCGAACGGCGGCATAGCTCGTGAAGTTCCGGAAACATCTCTTTCACTGCCTGTTCCGTTTCAGCGCTCAGCTTTTCACTCACGCCAATCTGGCGGATCGCCGCATGCGCCACGGGGTTACGAATCCCCCAGTCCACGTAGCTGTTCCAGATATTGCGGGTATGCTCTTTAGGAAGCGTGAGGGTGCGATCGAGGTTCGCCAGCATGGTCTGGCAGAGATCCTGCTTGAGGTGCAGGTAAAGGGCATTCAGCAGATCGTCTTTTGTAGCAAAGTAGCAAAGTAGCGAAACAGCGTGCCTTCAGCGACGCCCGCATTACGGGCAATTAACGCCGTTGAGGCGGCAATACCTGACTGTGCAAATGCCACCGTCGCGGCTTCCAGTAAGGCCTGTTTTTTATCTTCACTTTTCGGACGTGCCACTAAATTTTTCCCCCTTTCAATTATAAAAACCCTGATTGAAACACGTGCTTTGACACGCTGCAACGCGGAATGTCAAAGATCGAAAACGTCTTGACGACTTTATCATCATATCTATAATGAGTGCTTACTCACTCATAATCAAGTTTCCCCCCGCGTAAACCATCGGATGGCGCGCGTTTTCGGGTCAGGATATGAAAAAGCCTCTCTTCATCTGCGTGGTGTTCCTCATGATTATTGCTTCAGCTGCGAGTTTACCGTTTGTTCTGAATGCCGGATTTGGCCAGCCGCCGCAGGGTGCGCAGCTCACGGAAGTGGAGGCTTCTCCGCACTATCGCGACGGGAAGTTTCACAACGCGCTCCCGACGCCTGGCTTTACCGGGCAGCAAAACATGCTGGTGGCGTGGTGGCAGTTCCTGACCCGTAAAACCGAAAACGCTCGTCCGGCGCAGCCGCTGCCGCTGGTGAAAACCGATCTGGCGAGCCTGCCTCTGGAGGAGGATACGCTGGTGTGGCTCGGCCACTCCTCGTGGTATATGCAGCTGGCGGGAAAACGCATTCTGATCGACCCGGTCCTCGGCAACTACGCCGCGCCGTTCTCGTTCCTCAATAAAGCGTTTGCGGGAGAGTATCCGTGGCGCGCGGAGAGCATGCCGGAAATCGACCTGCTGATTATCTCGCACGATCACTACGACCATCTGGACTACGCCACCATCCGGGCGCTGCTGCCGAAGGTGAAGCGCGTCGTTACGCCGCTCGGCGTGGGCTCCCACCTGCGCTACTGGGGAATGAAGCCTGAGATTATCGACGAACGGGACTGGAACCAGTCGGTGCACATCAGCGATGCGCTGACGGTTCATGTTCTGCCCGCGCGCCACTTCTCGGGGCGCGGCATTAAGCGTGACCAGACCCTGTGGGGCAGCTTCATGTTTGTCACGCCAGAGCAGAAGGTCTACTACAGCGGCGATTCCGGTTATGGCCCGCACTTTAAGGCCATCGGCGAGCAGTTTGGTGAAGTGGATTTAGCCATCATGGAAAACGGCCAGTACGACCAGGACTGGAAGTACATCCACATGCTGCCGGATGAAACGGCGCAGGCCTCGGCGGACCTCAATGCGAAAGCGGTGGTGCCGGGGCATAACGG
Source organism: Enterobacter cloacae complex sp. P13B (assembly GCF_014895915.1). Taxonomy (NCBI): domain Bacteria; kingdom Pseudomonadati; phylum Pseudomonadota; class Gammaproteobacteria; order Enterobacterales; family Enterobacteriaceae; genus Enterobacter; species Enterobacter cloacae complex sp. P13B. Next base: position 49,454 of record NZ_JADBQN010000005.1, on the reverse strand, counting down.
ACGCTTCGTGCTGGCGAAACACACCTGGAACGATCCGCTGATCCAGCTGGCGCGGGCCAGCAAGGACAAAAATTATCGGCTGCTGACGCCGGAGCTGGGTGAGCCGGTCCGTGTGAGCGATAGCACGCAACAATTTCGTGAGTGGTGGGAATAATGTTGAACCAAGAAACAGAGGGGGAGAGCAGCATGACGATTTCCGCTCAGGTCATTGATACGATTGTCGAATGGATCGATGACAACCTACACCAGCCGCTACGCATCGAAGAGATCGCCCGCCACGCGGGTTACTCCAAGTGGCATTTACAGCGGCTGTTTATGCAGTACAAAGGCGAAAGCCTGGGGCGCTACATCCGCGAGCGCAAGCTGCTGCTGGCGGCGCGGGATCTGCGTGAATCTGACGAGCGCGTGTACGAAATCTGCCTGCGCTACGGCTTTGAATCGCAGCAGACGTTTACGCGCATCTTTACCCGCACCTTCCATCAGCCGCCCGGGGCTTACCGAAAAGAGAACCATAGTCGGGCGCATTGAAATTGACGAAACAAAGGCCGGGTAAGGCATCGCTGCTACCCGGCTTTTTTATTGGCCTACGACGCCAGTGAAAACCAGCGGCGCCAGACGAAACGCAGGATGAAGAATTCGATAGCGCCGAGCAGTAAAAACCACACGCAGAACAAAATGGTGTAGAGCTGGTTCAGATCGACCATATGAAAGGTTTGAACCAGCTTCTGCGCTAGCACCAGACCCAGCGACGGCGCGGGTAGCAGTAAGCAAGAGATCAGGGCCATCAATAAAATGCCCCCCGCAGTCAGCAGCGATTCCAACGGGTGTTTCATCGTAATGTTAATCGTCAGTTAAAAATGTCATTGTCCGGCATCCTTTAACGTAAAGCAATATCAACCCGGCGGCCCTTTTTTAATTAAATAATTCCTTCCCCCGAAGAATAATGCGCGGAAGGAGAATAATTTAATCCTGATGATTAAATTAATATCGCGCTATGTAAATAAATGTCTGCATCACGAAAATAATTTTACAAACATATAGGTGCTATATCCAATTAACGTCGCAATAACAATGGCTGCGACAATGTATAACGCCAGGCGCCGTCCGCGATAAATACCAAACATGGTTCCCCCTCGTTTAGGATTGGTTTAGAAATATTTTGTAAAAATCAGCTCGTCGAAATAATTTTAATCAATTTTGAATAACCCAGTGGTAAATATATTGCGGTAGATCAATTTTACCCGCAAGACTTTAAAATCAATTTATTTAAGCCAGAAAGGAATTCAGGCTTCTGTTCACCGGATATTGAAGGAAAAATATGATGACCGAAAAAAAATACTCCCCAAACGTGCCGCCTTCCGGCGGGCTGGCATACCAGCAGACCGCAGAGCAGGTGCTTACCCACGTGCAGAGCCAGGCCAGCGGTCTGGATCGTGCAGAGGCGCAGGCGCGTCTGCAAAAAACAGGGCCGAACGCGCTGCCGGAGAAAAAAGGTAAACCCGCCTGGCTGCGTTTTTTGGCCCATTTTAACGATGTGCTGATTTACGTTCTGCTGGCCGCCGCGGTATTAACGGCGGTAATGGGGCACTGGGTCGATACGCTGGTAATTTTGGGCGTGGCGGTCATCAATGCGCTAATTGGCCACATTCAGGAAAGCAACGCGGAAAAATCGCTGAAGAGTATTCGCAATATGCTTTCCAGCGAGGCGCGCGTTATTCGTAACGGCAGCCATGAAACCATACCGACGACGGAAATAGTTCCGGGCGATATTATTGTATTGCGCGCGGGGGATCGTATTCCGGCGGATATGCGTTTAATCGAGGCGCATAATTTACGCGTGGAGGAGGCGATTCTCACCGGTGAGTCCACCGTGGTGGATAAACACACGAATCCGCTGAGCGGCGAATTACCGCTGGGCGACCGCACCAATATGGTCTTTTCCGGGACGACCGTGAGCGCAGGCGGCGGCATCGGCGTGGTCATTGCCACCGGTAAGGATACGGAGCTCGGCCACATCAACCAGATGATGGCGGGCATTGAAAAGCACCGTACCCCGCTGCTGGTGCAGATGGACAAGCTCGGTAAAGCGATCTTCGCCATTATCCTGGCGATGATGGCCGCGCTGTTCGTCTTCAGCCTGATGTTCCGCGAGATCCCGATGGGCGAGCTGCTGCTCTCCCTGATCAGCCTGGCGGTCGCCTCCGTACCGGAAGGCCTGCCGGCGATTATCTCCATCATCCTCTCCCTGGGCGTACAGGCGATGGCACGCAAGCGGGCGATTATCCGCAAGCTGCCGACGGTTGAAACGCTGGGCGCGATGACCGTGGTCTGCTCGGATAAAACCGGGACCCTGACCATGAACGAGATGACGGTAAAAGCCATCATCACCGCCGACGTCTGCTACCGCGTGGACGGCAACAGCTACGAGCCGGTAGGCAATATCTACCTGGAAGGCAGCGACGAGCCGGTGCAGATCCTGCCGGGCACCGTCCTGGAGCAGTACCTGCGCACCGTTGACCTGTGCAACGACAGCCAGCTGATTCAGGACGAGCGTGGCCTGTGGGGCATCACCGGCGGGCCAACCGAGGGCGCGCTGAAGGTGCTGGCGGCGAAGGCCAGCCTTGAGCCGGTGGCGACCACGCTGGTTAACAAGATCCCGTTCGATTCTCAGTACAAGTACATGAGCACCCACTACCAGATTGGCGGTGAGGAGCAGATTTTGATTACCGGCGCGCCGGACGTCATTTTCGCCCTGTGCAACCAGCAGCAGACGCGTAACGGTGCGCAAGCGTTCAACCGTGCGTACTGGGAAACGGAGATGGAGCGCTATGCGCGTCAGGGGCTGCGCATGGTTGCCGCGGCGTTCAAACCGGCGAACGGCGAGCAGGAGCTGACGCACGACGACCTGAGCCACGGCCTGATCTTCCTCGGCATCGCCGGAATGATGGATCCGCCGCGCCCGGAAGCGATTGATGCGATTAACGCCTGCCAGCAGGCGGGGATCCGCGTCAAGATGATCACCGGGGATCACCCGCAGACGGCGATGAGCATCGGCCAGATGCTGGGGATCACCAACAGCGAGCAGGCGGTCACCGGCTATCAGCTGGAGAAAATGGACGACGCCGAGCTGGCGGAAGCGGCGGTGAAGTATGACATCTTCGCCCGTACCAGCCCGGAGCATAAGCTGCGCCTGGTGAAAGCGCTGCAGGACAAAGGTGAAATTGTCGGCATGACCGGTGACGGCGTAAACGATGCCCCGGCGCTGCGCCAGGCGGACGTCGGCATCGCGATGGGCATCAAAGGCACGGAAGTCACCAAAGAGGCGGCGGACATGGTTCTGACGGACGATAACTTCGCCACCATCGCCAGCGCGGTGAAAGAGGGGCGGCGCGTTTACGACAACCTGAAGAAAACCATCCTGTTCATCATGCCGACCAACCTGGCGCAGGGGCTGCTGATCGTGATTGCGCTGCTGGCGGGGAACATCATTCCGCTAACGCCGGTGCTGATTCTGTGGATGAACATGGCGACCTCCGCCACGCTCTCCTTCGGCCTGGCCTTTGAGGCCGCCGAGCGCAACATCATGCGCCGCCCGCCGCGCCAGACCGGGCAGCACGTAATGGACGCCTACGCCGTGTGGCGCGTGGCCTTCGTCGGCACCATGATTGCCATCGCCGCCTTTGCGCTTGAAGCCTGGCTGGCCCCGCGCGGGCACAGCGCGGAGTTCATCCGCACCGTGCTGCTGCAGATGCTGGTCTGCGCCCAGTGGGTGTACATGATTAACTGCCGCAACACCGAAGGGTTCTCCCTCAACCGCGGCCTGCTGGCGAACAAAGGGATCTGGCTGGTGACGGGCGTACTGTTCCTGCTCCAGGCGGCGATTATCTACCTGCCGTTTATGCAGATGCTGTTCGGCACCGAAGCGCTGCCGCTGCGCTACTGGTTCGTGACGCTGGCGGTGGCTGGGGTGATGTTCTTCGTCGTCGAAATCGAGAAGCGACTGACCCGCAGGTTCCGTAAGGCTGCATAACGAAAATCTTACCCCTCACCCTAACCCTCGCCCCTTTGGGGAGAGGGCCGGGGTGAGGGGAGAAACAACGCTGAGGTACTCCCATGAAACTTCCACTCCTGTTCGCCCTTCTTGTCAGTACCCTGCAACCCGTCTTCGCCGCCGCGGTCCCCGTTCGCGTCGCCACCGTGGAGCAGACCGCCCACGCCGCCGAGCGCCAGATCCCGGGCCGCATCGAAGCCATTCACACCGTTGAGCTGCGCGCGCGTACGGAAGGCGTGATAACGAAAATCAACTTCCGCGACGGGCAGTACGTGAAAAAAGGCGACGTGCTGTTCGAGCTGGACGACGCCGAGCCGCGCGCTGCACTGCGTCTGGCGCAGGCCGAAGTGAGAAGCGCTGAAGCCACGCTGCGTCAGGCGCAGCAGCAGCTTTCCCGCTTCGAAAGCCTGGGCAACAGCAACGCCATCAGCCGTCACGACGTGGACAACGCCCGCATGCAGCGCGACGTGGCGAGCGCCGCGCTGGAGCAGGCGAAAGCCCGGCTCGACACCCGCAGCGTCACCCTGAACTACACCCGCATCACCTCGCCGATTGACGGTCGCGTGGGCCACAGCCAGTTCCACGTGGGCAGCCTGGTGAATCCTGCCAGCGGCGTGCTGGTGGAGGTGGTGCAGCTCGATCCCATCCGCATCGCCTTTGCGCTGGAGGAGGGGACGTTTGCCACCAAAGCCGGACAGCACGCGGATATCGGTGCCATGAAGCAGGCCTGGCAGGCGCTGATCGACAGCAACGGCCAGCGCGTCGGCGGGGAACTTACCTCCGTGGACAACCGCATCGATCCGCGCACCGCCAGCGTGATGCTGCGCGCCGAGTTTGCTAACCCGCGCCACCAGCTGCTGCCCGGCGGCAATGTGAATGTTTATCTGCGTCCGGCGAGCGAGCAGCCGGTGCTGACGCTGCCTGCCGCTGCGGTTCAGCAGAACGGCGACGGCTACTTTGCCTGGGTCGTTAACGCCGACGGCAACGCCGAAATGCGCCCGCTAAACGTGGCCGGCCAGATCGGCCAGCAGTTTCAGATTGCCTCCGGCGTGAAGCCCGGTGAGCGAGCGATTACCGACGGCGCGCAGCGCGTGCAGCCTGGCGCTGCCGTCCAGATACTCAATTAAGGAGCCATCATGCTGACGTTTTTTATCAAACGCCCGCGCTTCGCGATGGTGATTGCGCTGGTCATCACCCTGCTGGGGGCGATCGCGCTGAGGATCATTCCGGTGGAGCAGTACCCGCAGATCACCCCGCCGGTGGTGAATGTCTCTGCCAGTTGGCCGGGCGCCAGCTCGGCTGACGTGGCGGAGGCCATCGCCACGCCGCTGGAGACGCAGCTTAACGGGGTGGATCACATGCTCTATATGGAGTCCACCAGTTCGGATGAAGGTAGCTACAGCCTGAACATCACCTTTGCGGCAGGGACCGATCCGGACCTCGCCGCCATCGACGTGCAAAACCGCGTGGCGCAGGCCGTGGCGCAGCTGCCGACCGAGGCACAGCAAAACGGCGTGCAGGTGCGCAAGCGCGCCACCAACCTGATGATGGGTGTAAGCCTTTACTCACCGAACAACACCCACACGCCGCTGTTTGTCAGCAACTACGCCAGCACGCAGGTGCGCGAGGCGCTGTCGCGTCTGCCGGGCGTGGGACAGGTGCAGATGTTTGGCGCGCGGGACTACAGCATGCGCATCTGGCTGCGTCCGGACCGCATGAACGCCCTGAACGTGACCACCGATGACGTGGCGCAGGCGCTGCGCGAGCAGAACGTGCAGGGGGCGGCGGGCCAGATCGGTACACCACCGGTATTCAATGGCCAGCAGCAGACGCTGACCATCAACGGTCTGGGGCGCTTAAGCCAGGCCGAAGACTTTGCCGACATCATTATTCGCGCCGGGGAGATGGGCCAGCTGGTGCGCCTGAAGGACGTCGCCACCATCGAGCTCGGCTCGCGCAGCTACAGCTCGGGCGCACAGCTGAACGGGCATGACTCTGCTTACCTTGGCATCTACCCGACGCCGTCCGCCAACGCCCTGCGCGTGGCCGACGCGGTGCGCGCGGAGCTGGAGCTTCTCTCGACGCGCTTCCCGGACGACCTGGTCTACGAGGTAAAATTCGACACCACCACCTTTGTTGCCGCCACCATTAAAGAGATTGGCGTCTCGCTGGCGCTGACCATGCTGGCGGTTGTGGTGGTCGTTTCCCTGTTCCTGCAAAGCTGGCGCGCGACGCTGATTGTCGCCCTCGCCATTCCGGTGTCGCTGGTGGGCACCTTTGCGGTGCTCTACGCGCTCGGCTACTCCGCCAACACGCTGAGCCTGTTCGCCATTATTCTGGCGCTGACCATGGTGGTGGATGATGCCATCGTGGTGGTTGAGAGCGTCGAAACCCTGATGGCGGAAGGGCAGAGCCACACGGCGGCGACCGCGCTGGCGCTGCGCCAGATTGCCGGGCCGGTGATTGCTACCACGCTGGTGCTGCTGGCGGTGTTTGTGCCGGTGGCGCTCCTGCCGGGAATTGTGGGCGAGCTGTACCGCCAGTTCGCGGTGACGCTCTCCACCGCCGTCACGCTCTCAAGCCTGGTGGCGCTGACCCTGACGCCCGCGCTCTGTGCCATGCTACTGCGCCCGCGTCCGGCGAAGCCTGCCGCCATTTTCCGTGGGTTCAACCGTGGGCTGGACGCCACGCGCACGCTTTACACCCGGATAGTGAGCGTATTCAACCGGCGTCCGTGGCTGGCGCTGCTGGCCACCGCAGGCGCGGCGGCGGTGGTGGCGTTCAGCTTTATGTCGATGCCAAAGGGCTTCCTGCCCCAGGAAGATCAGGGCTACTTCTTCGCCAGCGTCCAGCTGCCGGAGGCGGCCTCGCTGGAGCGCACCGAAGCGGTGATGGCTACCGCGCGCGCGCTGATCGCTAAAAACCCGGCGGTGGAAGACGTCATTCAGGTCTCCGGGTTTAACATCCTCAACGGCACCAGCGCCTCCAACGGCGGGTTTATCTCCATCATGCTGAAGGACTGGAGCGAGCGCCCGCCGCTGGACGAGGTGATGGGCACCCTTCAGCGCCAGCTGCTGGCCCTGCCGGAAGCGACCATCATGACCTTCGCGCCGCCGACGCTGCCGGGGCTGGGCAACGCCTCCGGTTTCGACCTGCGCATTCAGGCGCAGGCGGGGCAGAGCCCGGCGGAGCTGGAGCACGTCACGCGTGAGGTGCTGGCAAAAGCCAACCAGCATCCGCAGCTGAGCCGCGTGTTCACCACCTGGAGCAGCAACGTGCCGCAGCTGACGCTGACCGTTGACCGCGAGCGTGCGGCCCGGCTCGACGTGCCGGTGTCGCGCATCTTCAGCAGCCTGCAAACCGCCTTCGGCGGCACCCGCGCCGGGGATTTCAGCGTCAACAACCGCGTCTACCACGTGGTGATGCAGAACGAGATGCAGTGGCGCGAGCGCGCGGAGCAAATCAGCGAGCTGTTCGTGCGCAGCAACAGCGGCGAGCGGGTGCGTCTGAGCAACCTCGTCACCATCACGCCGACCGTCGGCGCGCCATTTATTCAGCAGTACAACCAGTTCCCGTCGGTATCGGTAAGCGGTTCGGCAGCGGAAGGGGTAAGCAGCAGCACCGCGATGGCGGCGATGGGCGAAATTCTGGCGCAGAGCCTGCCTGCCGGGTACGACTACGCCTGGAGCGGCATGTCGTATCAGGAGCAGCAGACCGGCAACCAGGCGGTATGGATTGTGCTGGCGGCGGTGGTGATGGCGTGGCTGTTCCTCGTCGCCCAGTACGAGAGCTGGACGCTCCCGGCGAGCGTGATGCTTTCGGTGCTGTTCGCCATCGGCGGGGCGCTGGTGTGGCTATGGCTGGCGGGCTACGCCAACGACGTGTACGTGCAGATCGGTCTGGTCTTGCTGATCGCGTTAGCGGCGAAAAACGCGATTCTTATCGTGGAGTTCGCCCGCGCGCGGCGGATGGACGGGATGGCGATTGTCGATGCCGCGCGGGAAGGGGCATCGCGCCGCTTCCGCGCAGTGGTGATGACCGCCGTGTCGTTCATCATCGGCGTCCTGCCGATGATGCTGGCGACCGGGGCGGGTGCCCAGAGCCGCCGCATCATTGGCACCACGGTGTTCAGCGGCATGCTGGTGGCAACCGTGGTAGGGATTGTGTTTATCCCCGCGCTGTTCGTGCTGTTCCAGCGCCTGCGCGAGTGGGGCCACGGCCTTACGGACTCGTCGCCCACAGCTCGCAGTGCTTCTGAACCAGAGAAATAAGCGAGCCGCCGTCGGCGATGAAGTCCCGCATGCGCTGCGCCTCGCTCTTGCCCTGCTTTAACAGCAGGGCAATTTCCTTGATGGCGCTCGTTGCGCCGAGCTTCTCGGCCGACGGCGCAACCTGCTCCAGCAGCCAGGCGATATCCTCCGCCACAGTTTTGTGCTCGCCGGTATGCACGTCCGTCAGAACCCCCTCAAGCCCGTAGCGACACGCCTGAAAACGGTTAAAGCGGTACAGCAGAAAATCCCGCTCCTGATGCTTATACGGCCGCGTGGTCAGCAGCCAGTGGGACGTCGCCTGGATCAGCCCGGCGATATTAATCGCGTGGCCGAGCGTCAACGGGGTATCCATCACCCGTACCTCAACGGTGCCAAAGTGCGGGCTGGGGCGAATGTCCCAGTGCAGATCTTTAATGCTGTCGATCATGCTGGTAGCGCTCAGGCGTCGGAACAGCCCCTCGAACTCCTGCCAGCTGTTAACCCACGGCATCTGGCCGTTATCCGGGAACCCGGAGAAGATGTTGAGCCGCGACGAGGAGAACTTCGTGTCGGTGCCCTGCATGTACGGCGAGGCGGCCGCCAGGGCGATAAAGTGCGGCACAAAGCGCGACAGGCCGTGCAGGAGATAAATGGCGTCATCCCCGGTCCGGCAGCCGACGTGCACGTGCTGTCCGAACACCGTTGCCTGCAAAATCAGATAGCCAAAGCGCTCCAGCGTGACGTTATAGCGCTCGTCGTCGCACACCTCCTGACGCTGCCATTTCTGGAACGGGTGCGTCCCGCCACCGCAGATCTGAATATGCTGCTCCGCCGCCGCGCGCAGGATGCTCTGCTGCATCACCGAGAACTGCGCCGCCGCCTGGTCAATGTTCTGGCACACGCCGGTGGCGATTTCGAGCATGCTTTCGGTGATATCGTGTTTGACTTCACCGCCTTTGATGTCGTCTTTGACGGCGGCGATGAGGGCAGAGGAGTCCTGGCTCAGATCGTAGCCCGGCGGGTTAACCACCTGCAGTTCGAGTTCGATGCCGAGGGTGAACGGTTCAGAGGATTTGAAATCAGGTAAAGGCATGGCGCACTCCGTTGTCTGTTGTGTGTTGAGTATAGACAACGACGTGGCGCTCACTTTTCAGGGTGGTATAACTGTTAGCAGGCTTAGCGAAAAGAGGGGTTAACCATGTCTGAGAATCCAGTGATTGCGCTGATTGGTCCCGGTGCGATTGGCACCACCATTGCCGCGGTGTTGCATGACGCTGGCCGCACGCCGCTGCTCTGCGGACGCACCGCGCATCCGGAATTACGCCTGCGTTACGACGAGGGGGAAACGGTTGTGCCCGGTCCGGTATTCACCGATCCGTCCGTCATTACTCGCCCCGCAGATCTTGTTTTTGTGGCGGTAAAAACGACGCAAAATTCCGACAGCGCCGGGTGGCTGCGCGCGCTGTGCGATGAAAACACCGTGGTCTGCGCGCTGCAAAACGGCGTAGAGCAGAAGGCGCAGCTTGAGCCTTTGGTCAGTGGCGCAACGGTGCTGCCGTCGGTGGTCTGGTTCCCGGCGCAGCGCGAGCCGGATGCCTCCGTCTGGCTCCGGGCGAAGCCGCACCTGACGCTGCCGGACGTTCCGCTGGCGCAGCGGGTGGTCGAAGCGCTTCGTGATACGCGCTGCGCGGTTGAGCTCTCGGAAGATTTCGCCACCGTCGCCTGGCGCAAGCTGCTGCAAAACGCGGTCGCCGGGCTGATGGTGCTGGCCAACCGCCGCGCCGGGATGTTCAGGCGCGAGGATGTCAGCGAGCTGGCGCTGGCCTACCTGCGCGAAGGGCTGACCGTCGCCCGCGCTGAAGGGGCGAAGCTGAACGATGAGGTGGCGCAGGAGATTCTGGAGAACTTCCAACGCGCGCCCGTGGATTTGGGTACGTCGATTCTCGCTGACCGTCAGGCGGATCGCCCGATGGAGTGGGATATCCGTAACGGCGTCATCCAGCGCTACGGCCGCAAACACGGCATTGCGGTGCCCATCAGCGACGTGGTGGTGCCGCTGCTGGCAGCGGGGAGCGAGGGGCCGGGTTAACGGCCGCTGTTTTTCCTTTCGGCAAAGAAATGGGCGGCCGTGCTGCCTATCGCTTTTCTAAAAAAGGTGATAAACGCATTCATACCTGACAGTGGCCGCGGGCCGATAGAGAGGAAGGGAGATGAATATGAATATCCGCTCTGTGCCAAGAGCGGAAGTTGGAGTGCCAGAGGCCCTCTAAAAATGATGGTTCACTTTGCAGGGATACTACACGGTAAGCGTTATCCCGAAGAGTTTAAAATTGAAGCTGTCAAACAGGTTGTTGATCGTGGTCATGCGCTAGCATCTGATTAATCGACGGCAGCAGTTCCGTCTGGTCTGCGATGCAGCTGTCCGGCAGGTGTCCTGTGACGCAAAACAACGGTAGGAGCAGTATGGAAGTGAACGAGGTTATGCTTGTCTTATATTATCTTCCATTTGAACAACATCAACCGGTTGTGTAAGAGTGTTTATGGTTTTATCTTGTTGATTTTGCTTTAATGAAAATGGAGTTGGCGAGATAATGAAAACCTTAAGTGGGAAAGAGTTTAGACAATTATTTAATCGTTATAATATAGGGTTCTATCTAAGTGAGTTTGAATACTTAAAGGCCTTTGATCCTTTGTTTCCTGTATGCGTAGGGAAAGAATTAAAGTTGGGTTATAAACGAAAAGTTGATGTATGGTGCGAAGAGGATGCCGCACTATATGCAGAATTTATAGCTAAAAAAGAAAGACTGAAAAGAGACCGGTTAATCCTGAAAGTAAACCAAGTGTGGTCGCGGACATATCCTGCTTATATTTATGCAATTGAAGAAAGAATAAATATCAGGGCAAAGGGTAGAGAGTCATTTAAGAATGAAACTGCGCAAGAAAAACAATATAAACTTTCCATAATGTTAGATGGTCTGAAAGACCTTGAATGTGAAGTTGCTACGATTGAAAGTGAGTTTGAAATTGAAAAAGCTTCGATGCACTATTTTTATATGATTTCTGATGTTGAACGCTATATAAATGAATGCAGTTACTTTGTTTATTCTGCTGCTGAAGTTGTTAAAGGCGTGATTCAATGCATTGGTTACATTGACAAAAATAACAAAGCAAGTTGCGATGAATTTTATTCAGGCAGCTATGAATGCTTGGATGATGATCAGGAAACTCTGAACTATTTAAATGAATCCTGCGCAGAGGGTACAGATGCTGATAACAATCTCATCAGGGAGAATGAGTTATTGGACCTATCCCTGAAGGAATTGCATCAACTTCTCGTTTCAAATACAAATAACAAGTGATACGGCGAGCGATATGACGAGCCGTGGGACATTCGCACCCGGCAGCACATTGTCTCCGCGATGTCCGCTTCGCTCAAAGCGGACCTTTCTTTCCCACCTGCTTTTTGCTTTGCCCCCTTTCTTCCGTATCTCCTTCGCCCTTGCATACGATTAATCCACCCAGATCCGACTTTAGATTTTTTCGGATCTGCGGAGAAAGAGAAAGACATTATTGCTAGAGAGTCATAAAAATTGACGAATTGTTGCGATTAGGGGATTATTGATATTAATTACAAAATTCAAATTCATTATTAACTATAAAGCAATTTAACAGCGACCCCATAAAGGGTCGCCGTAATTTAGCTCAGCTATGTTCAAACCGCGCCACTAGTGGACCAGTGATTTCCATTTCCATTTCCCAGAGCGTTTTCATCACACCTTCAAGTGGATCGTCGCTACTGCGGTAGAAAGTGTTAAAAAGGGTACCATCCGGGTACCTGAACAGCCTGAGTTCACCAAATGATTCAGCACTGACCATAAGAGAAAATTCCTGTTCGGAATTGATGACAAGGTAAACAAGACAGTTATTGATCCTAAAGGGCAGAGAGCGGATACCTCTGGCTGTCACATCAACATGTATGCTAAACGCGCCATGCCTTTCCGGCTGATAGACCAGTTCCCTCAGTTCTTCGCTAAAGCGGGAACCATAGATCACCAGAATGTAATTATTCTGATCAGCGGACCGTTGCGCAACTTCCATTAACAGCGTTTCGAGGTTTTTGACCTCCATCGTTAATTTAGCCTGTGATTGCCACAGTAAATAATGCAGTCTGTGGAGAATATTTTTCTTCACTTCTGATGCCGATGGGAAATCACCGTATACATTCCGATTAACTTCTCTGGCAACATAATCTTTGGAAACACCAACAGGAATGTTTCTCACCAGCCAGTTGCGATCACATTCTGAATTTTGAGAAAATGTGAAGTGATTGAGTAGAGTATCTTCAGACAATGCCCCAGGAAGTTCATTTGTTAGACGATTGTCGGTATTTCTGAGACGTTCAAGATCTACTTCGGCAGCAACGATATCTGCCAATTTGCTACGATTGAAGACTTCAATATATTTATCCAGAACATCATTAAAGAAAACTACATTCGTTGCATAATCCGTTTCTGAAATGATATAGCCTTCATAAAGGATTGAAGGATCCCGCTTCAGTCGTTCAAGAATAGAAATTATTCGGACTTTACTGGAATAGGAAAACAACCCTCCCGCCAGAGCTTCATTAACACGCTGTGTAACCTGTTCAGTAGGTTTGGCGAGCTTTATAGCCAGCAAGGAAAACGCTCCGTATAGGCTCCCAACATCCTCATGTACTCCTGTATACGTACGCGAGGAAATGTAAGGCCTTTCATTATAAGAGTTCATAACCTCAATGGTTTCTGATAAACCACTATACCAGTTTGTATTTGTATTTGTATTTGTATGAAGATTACAGTATTCAATTCTCAATATCATATCAATGATATCGACAGAACGTCTGAATGCAGGTGTCAGTGTATCATGAGTGTCTCTTTCTTCATATAATTCAGACATAATGAGATGATTAACAAGGTCGGCTAAGTCTATATTTTCTTGTGGTTCGAAATGCGCAATAAGATAGCCTGCCATTAACAGGCGTAAATCAGATAAGGCATTTGAAAATATAATGGATAAAGCCGCATCTTTTTTATATAGGCTCCCCCTGAGTAACATATCCCACTGCGAATCTGTTTCCTCCAGAGACAGGTAATCCGGAGTCAGGAAGAAACTGTGCCAGCGGTACTCTTCCTCCCAGTGCCGTGAACACCGGCTCTGGTTAAGCCAGAGACAGAGAACGTCATGAGCATATCGCACGGAAGAAGCATTATCGGCAACCACTGACGGGATAAGCAGCCTGGTGGTGTTATGCAGATGATACATCAGACGGTCAGTAGAATCTTCACTACCGGGTTTGCCAATGATCGTGCCCATACTCCAGCCTTCCCACAGGCCGATAAAATCGCGGATAAGCGTCTGGTGAGTCTGCTCTTGGCTGGCCGTGAGGGTGCCCCCCAGTCCCGCTTTCCACTCGTTTAACACATGCCATACCCTGAAAAGCGAAAGTAAAAATTGTCTGAAATCGGTAAAACGAGTACTCTGTGTTTTTCTGTAAACATGTAATGGAATAGCCATAGATTCACGGAAATACTCGCCTGAATATTCTATGGATTTTACGGTTTCACGAACAAATTTCCTCAATTCATAGTGGAATGAATCACTGAATGCATGGCTAAACCCCGATTCTTTTACTTCATCCACATAATTTCTGTCACCCCCGTAATTATAACTTCGCTTAATAGAGGTATAGGTATCCGTCAATCGTTCAACACCTGTCCTGAAGACACTAATGTTTTTATCATTAAGGGCATCGTATGCCTCACCAAAGAAATCAAAAGTAATATCATCCAGATCCCTTTTGTTCTCGGAATGCCCGGTCACAATGCAACGCCGGCATAACCACCGCCATAATCCTGAAACAGGCATGAGACCTTTCGATGACAATAAAGTCAGTTCACCAGAACGAACACCAAAAGAAGGCAAAATGATAATTTCTGCATCTTGTCCATCTGCCGCTTTTAGTCTTCTCAGCAGGAATAAAAGTGGTCTTATATAGATATCTATAACAACATCGTTTTTACTGACATCAAATTTAAAATGCGTCATTTCCTCATCTTCAGATATTGAGTAAGGAAGTATTTTAATACTACCGAGATAACTCTCACCGATGTTTGCTCCCGGATAACGCAGCCATGCCATAATAAATGCATTTTGAATATAGTCATCCACTATCTGTGACAAAAAATACTTATTCATAAGACGATCACGTTTATTCTCATCCAGAACATTGAGACTGGAGACAAAGAACCAGATAGACAGAAAAATATTGAAAAGCATCCACACGAAAGCTGTAATGGCGAAAGCTGTATTAAGATATCTGTCACCAAATGATAATGTCATACCGGCTAACACAATAAATGCGGCAAGTGACAGTCCACTCAGACCAGAAAACATATATCCGGAGTGAAGTTGATACGCAGACTGGATATGGATCCTTGCAGATTTCTTTTGAAACAGAACACTTATAAGACCCACGACCAGTGGAAAAACAATACCGATAATAGTCAACTGGCTACCCAGTAAATTAGACATCCATCCTGAAAGTAGGGTAATCCCCTTAAAATGCAGAAGAGCGAACGGATGCAATACAGGGCGAAAGTATTCCACCACGCCAACAGCACCGATTGCAGTGAGCCAAAGGAAAAGCATAGCTCGGATGTAATAGGTGGAGCAGGAAACCAGAACTCTTTCTATCGGGTTCCAGCTGAGTTTTTTGTAATCCCGGTTCGACTTCAGGCTACGGCGCAACTCAGCCCTGACCAGCCATGAGACACTTGTGAGGATTTTTCCAAACATAGATATCCTACATTATTCATAAGAAATTCCATGAATAATAAGCGGTAATGACCATTTTTTCTCAGGAAAATGTATCCCGATGCCCTTCATGCAAGATTCTTCATCCTAATATTCAATTTTGGCTTTTTTCAGATCTGCGGAGAAGGAAAGGGGGATTATTGCCAAAATTTAACAAAACCCAGCAGATTGTTGCGGATAGTGCATTATTGTCTTATTGGATAAAAAATATGCCGATTTTTGCTAAAAATGGTTAAATGTCTCTGAGGGCGAATCAGCTACAAAGCGGCACTCAACATTTTCACCCAGAACGTCCGTCCTGACCTTAGATAGACTGGACCCTTTTAGGCAGCTTTGTGCCAGGAGCGGACTGACCTGCTCCCCGATGATTAATACACCGCTATGCTAGTAATGTCCGTAGATCGCTGTGTGTTGCATCCATCGGTTGAACTCACACTCCAAACCAGACTGTCAGCTTTGATTAGATTCTACCTACCCAACCTGTCAGATAAGGTCTGAGCTAATACACCTAATATATGGCTTTGTGCAGGGGACGGCTATCGCGAACGTTAGGCCAGGTATCTGAATACGCACAGTTCACTTGGTTGTACTTCTTGCACTGACCTGCTATGCCGCACAGCTATTTATAGGTAATCTTCAGTGTATAATCTGCCAACTTATGGAAGCTTGTACAACAGGAGAAATATATGAAAAAAGAATCGTTTGGACGTTGCCCGTTTGATTTCGACGAAGATGTAAAAAAAATAGCCGCGATAAATAAATATATCCATGCAAAATTTGGGGAGCATAAAAATAAAATAGACAACCTAAAGGGTGTGGAACAAAAATTGATGGTCTTACAGTACTTTAATGTACTGAATGAACTTAGTAATCAGGCTATCTCTTCTTTGAATATCGGAGCCTTTTCAGCATCGGAAGTATTAACTAGGGTTATAATAGAACAGGCTGCCAATCAATTTTATATAGCAATAGATGATGGTGAAAATGCACAAGCATTACTCAAGGCTAGTAAGAAATTAGTTCATAGTAATGGAAAGCGGTGGCTGGAGTGTTTAAAATCCAAAGAAATGACTAATCCAGCAGCAAATGAAAGGATTCGCATGGGAAAAGAACTAACTGATAGATTTAATAGATTGTGGCCAAATACACCTGAATATCCAGGAACCAGAAAGATTTTTGAAGTAATTGGCTGGGAAACACACTATCATGCCCATTACGTTCCCCTTTGTGATTCAATACATACATTCTCTGATGATATGGCAAATATAGTATCTCTATATAATGCAATCCAAAGCGATGAAACTACTGCTATCGAATTCATTCTTGCAGTTAAACAAGAAAATAAACGGCTGGCAATTTATAATGTTGTAATTGCTACGGCCCTTCGGTGTGAGGCCTTAGTAAATGTATTTAACTCTTTAGGTTATCAGGATATTATAACTGAAATGACACCAACAATAGATACAGTCAACCAGACTATAATTCGATATGATGATTTTGATCATTCCAGAATTGATGATTGTCAATAATTAATTGACAGAATACGTACATGCGCAACAACTAGTGATAGTTGACTTATTTTCGCTCTTGAGAGACAACCATACTCAAATCTCCCACATTGCAGGAGATTTGAATATGAAAACGTCACCGTGGAATAAAGACCGTACCATCGGTCAAAAAAGGCCACTTCAGATATCTCATATCTGGGGGATCCGGATTAGACTTGAGCTGGAAGGTAAAACACGCGATCTAGCTCTGTTCAACATGGCTTTGGACAGTAAGCTATGGGGCTGTGATTTGGTCAAACTCAAAGTATCAGATGTTGCATATGGCAGTTCTGTTTCAAGCAGAGCAACGGTGTTGCAACAGAAAACCGGCAGCCCTGTCCAATTTGAGATAGCCAAAGGGACAAGGGAAGCGGTTACTGCATTGATAAAGCTCGGCAACTTGCATAGTAAAGACTTCCTGTTCCGCTCTCGGGTCGGAACTAACCAGCATATATCAACCCGGCAATACAACCGAATTTTTCATGGGTGGGTAGAAAAGCTTGGTCTCGAAGATTCGCTTTACAGCACACATTCCATGAGAAGAACAAAACCTTACTTAATCTACAAGAAAACCAAGAATCTCCGGGTGATCCAACTTCTGTTGGGCCATAAGAAACTGGAAAGCACAGTCCGTTATCTGGGCATTGAAGTCAATGATGCGTTAGAGATCTCTGAGTCGATTGAAGTCTAAGATTGTCAGGGCTGCAACAGCAGCCCTGAGTTGTAAACAGGTAACTCTTGTTGATAATCTTAATAAATCTGCTTCCCTATTGTGATTGGTAAGGGAACCAGAACCTCCCATTTAGTGGGCCAGTCGGGAACAATATGAGTTGGTATTGTTTGTCCCTGCCAATACAACTCTGCACGGTAAGTATGTACAAGTGCAGAGTCGGAATTATCTAATAAGCGCATATCCGCGATATGGCATCTACTTAAATCTACGTCAAGCTCATAAATGGGATTATCGGGACTTCCATTAGAGTTTCTGAACGCTACCGCTTCACTCAAGGATTGCCAAGCGTATAAGCTTTGCCATCGCGATGGTTTGGTTGGGAACTTTGCGCGCCGATAAAATTCAAATGACCAATCTATATTAATCGTTGGGTCTATATAAGGTACATTCGAAAGGAAATAGTAGTTACCTTGATCTGACACACCATCAGGGAATAAATCCATCACTAAATCTCCCAGTTCGATAGGTGTGATATCATCAAATTTCTTCAGCGATACAATTTGTTTTTCTTGGTAGCGATTGTATCTGTCGACAACATATAATTTTGCCATTTCCGCCTTCCATATTAACATATCAAAGATATGTTTGTTTTTTTGCATACGCTCAGATATTAGCAAGCATTATCACTTATCACCAATACAAACAAATAATACCAGAGTCCGCTCCTCGCTCTTAACGGACATTCAACAAACAACGCTCTTCTTTTATTAAGGCCAAAGACCTGCTTTTTACCCAGCAGAACCCCGGCCTCCCATCATCCGCCTCAGTGTGCCGTTATATAAGGCTCCTTCACAAACTCCGCCAGCAGCCAGACCATATCATGCAGCAGCCCGGTGAGTTCTTTCGCCACGCTCGCAGGTAATGTCCCTCCCATTACCGCCAGCGTTAACGCTACGGCATAGTCCACCTGCAACGTTGTCTCTTGCCAGCAGTCCGGCACACAGGAAGCGATCTTTTCCCCCGCAATCAGTTGTTCAACCAGATACGGTGGGAGCTCAGCATCACAGCATTCCCGCAGCTGCTTCAGCGCCTCCAGCAATCGCTTACAGAGCGTGGCAAAGGTCACTGCGTCGTCAGTTTCCACCAGTACGCTGACATACGCGGTACAGGCATCGACCACTTCAAAAAGATCCGCAGAATCGGAAATTGAAGCGTTGATGAGGTGATGAACAGCGCTTTCTTCATAGAGCGCGTAAGAAAATCCTGGGGTAGTCGCCATTTAGCATCCTCTTTGTCTAAAAAATGTCATGTTATGCTAACGGGTTCCTACGCCCGGTTACGGTTGTGCCGCAACGCAGGCACTTTACGACCATAAACAAGGGATGAAAAGCGATAACCCTGAATTACATAAGGTTGCTTGCAGGTTTGCGAGGCGGCTTCCAGAACGGCATTTCCGGGCACCGCCGCACCATTAATCCTCGCTCATCATCGCCAGAAACCGCTTCACCGTCCGCGAACGTTCGAAGCGCCGCCAGCAGAGCGCGATATCGGTATAAAGCTCCGGCGAGCGCAGCGCGTGGTAGGTGACATTCGGCGGTGAAATGGCCGCCATGGATTTCGGCACCAGCGCGAACCCGCCGCCGGCGGAGACCATGCTCAGGGAAGAGGAAAGCTGCGACGACTGCAGCGCGCGCTGCACGTTTATTCCGGCTCGCTCGCAGCAGCCGTAAACCCGGTCATACAGCCCCGGCGCGACCTCCTGCGGGAACAACACCACCGGCGTATCCCGAAGTTCCTCCAGCGCCAGATCGCCGCACGTCGCCAGGGGATGATCGCGATGCAGCGCCACCACCATTGGCTCCCGGTCGAGGATTTTTAATTCGAATACCTTGCTGCTTTCGCACGGCAGGCGCACGAAGGCGATATCCAGTTCACCCTCCGCCAGCATCGTGGTCAGCGACGACATGTTGGCTTCCACCTGGTGAACCTGCACTGCCATGTTCTGCACCTGAAACTGGCGGATCAGGGCGAAGATTTTGGGATGAAAAGCATCCGAACTGGTAATGCCAATCGACAGGCTGCCGTTCAGCCCGCGCGCGATGCCCCGGGCTTTCTCCAGCGCGGCGTCGCTCAGCGCCAGGATCTTACAGGCGTCCTCATAGAAGGCTTCTCCCGCCTCGGTCAGCTCCACGCCCCGCGTCAGGCGCCTGAACAGCGGCGTGCCCACTTCCTCCTCAAGCCGTTTGATCTGCTGGCTCAGAGGAGGTTGTGAAATACCCAGCGCGTTGGCCGCCCTGGTGAAGTGTCGCTCGCGTGCTACCGCGACAAAATAGCGCAGATAACGAAGTTCCATATCAAAAACGTCTCAAACCAGCATGGATTCTATATTGGAACTCTCTGCTGAATCGGGTCAACATTTATTTAACCTTTATAAATAAAGTTGAAGAGGACGAGCATGATGATGCATTCATCTGCATGCGACTGTGAGGCGAGTTTATGCGAGACCCTGCGCGGGTTCTCGGCTCAACATCCTGACAGCGTGATCTATCAGACATCGCTAATGAGCGCCCTGCTAAGCGGCGTCTACGAAGGGGAGACCACCATCGCCGACCTGCTGGCACACGGCGATTTTGGCCTCGGCACCTTTAACGAGCTGGACGGCGAAATGATTGCCTTCAGCAGCCAGGTGTACCAGCTGCGCGCCGACGGCAGCGCCCGCGCCGCGAAGCCGGAGCAGAAAACGCCGTTCGCGGTGATGACCTGGTTCCAGCCCCAGTACCGCAAAACCTTCGACGGGCCGGTCAGCCGTCAGCAGATCCACGACGTGATCGACCAGCAGATCCCCTCCGACAACCTGTTCTGCGCGCTGCGCATCGACGGCAATTTCCGCCATGCGCACACCCGCACCGTACCGCGCCAGACGCCGCCGTACCGGGCGATGACCGACGTGCTGGACGACCAGCCGGTGTTCCGCTTTAACCAGCGCGAGGGCGTGCTGGTGGGGTTCCGTACCCCGCAGCATATGCAGGGCATCAACGTGGCGGGCTATCACGAACACTTCATCACCGACGACCGACAGGGCGGCGGCCATCTGCTCGATTACCAGCTGGAGAGCGGCGTACTCACCTTCGGTGAAATTCACAAGCTGATGATCGACCTGCCCGCCGACAGCGCGTTTTTACAGGCCAACCTGCACCCCAGCAACCTTGATGCGGCTATCCGCGCCGTCGAAAACTAACAGGAGAACTACCGTGAACAGTGAGAAACAGTCACGTCAGTGGGCGCACGGCGCCGATATGGTTGTCGGCCAGCTGGAAGCGCAGGGCGTGAAGCAGGTGTTCGGGATCCCGGGCGCAAAAATCGACAAGGTCTTTGATTCCCTGCTGGACTCCTCCATTGAGATCATTCCCGTACGCCACGAGGCCAACGCGGCGTTTATGGCGGCGGCAGTGGGGCGTCTGACCGGCAAAGCCGGGGTTGCGCTGGTCACCTCCGGACCGGGCTGTTCGAACCTGATCACCGGTATTGCCACCGCCAACAGCGAAGGCGACCCGGTGGTCGCGCTGGGCGGGGCGGTGAAGCGGGCGGATAAAGCCAAGCTGGTGCATCAGAGCATGGACACCGTCGCCATGTTCAGCCCGGTGACGAAATACGCCGTGGAAGTGAACTCCCCGGACGCGATTGCTGAGGTGGTTTCCAACGCGTTTCGCGCCGCCGAGCACGGCAGGCCGGGCGGGGCGTTTGTCAGCCTGCCGCAGGATATTGTCGACCAGCCCACCACGGGGGCGATTTTGCCCGCCAGCGGTCCCGCGCTGATGGGGCCGGCACCGGAATCCGCCATTAACGACGTGGCGAAGCTTATTGAAAAGGCCAAAAACCCGGTCATCTTACTCGGCCTGATGGCCAGCCAGCCCGCGAACAGCGCCGCGCTGCGCAAGCTGCTGGAAAAAAGCCGTATCCCGGTCACCAGCACCTACCAGGCCGCCGGGGCGGTGAACCAGGAGCACTTCACCCGCTTTGCCGGACGCGTCGGTCTGTTCAATAACCAGGCGGGTGACCGGCTGCTGCATCTGGCGGATCTGATTATCTGCATCGGCTACAGCCCGGTGGAGTACGAGCCGTCCATGTGGAACAGCGGCGACGCCACGCTGGTGCACATCGACGTGCTGCCTGCCTATGAAGAACGTAACTACGTCCCGGATCTGGAACTGGTGGGGGATATCGCCGCCACGCTGAACCTGCTCGCCAGCCGCATTGAGCACAAGCTTGAACTGAGCCAGCGCGCCTCGGAAATTCTGGTCGATCGCCAGCATCAGCGGGACCTCCTCGACCGCCGCGGCGCATCGCTTAACCAGTTTGCCCTGCATCCGCTGCGCATCGTGCGCGCCATGCAGGACATCGTGAACAACGACGTGACGCTTACCGTCGATATGGGTAGCTTCCACATCTGGATCGCCCGCTACCTCTACAGCTTCCGCGCGCGTCAGGTGATGATCTCCAACGGTCAGCAGACCATGGGCGTCGCGCTGCCGTGGGCCATTGGCGCGTGGCTGGTCAACCCGCGCCGCAAGGTGGTTTCGGTCTCCGGCGACGGCGGCTTTTTGCAGTCGAGCATGGAGCTGGAAACCGCCGTACGCCTCAACGCCAACGTGCTGCACATCATCTGGGTGGATAACGCCTACAACATGGTTGCCATTCAGGAAGAGAAAAAATACCAGCGTCTTTCCGGCGTCGAGTTCGGCCCGGTCGACTTCAAAGCCTATGCCGACGCCTTTGGCGCGAAAGGCTTTGCCGTGGAGAGCGCCGACGCGCTCGAACCGACGCTGCGTGCGGCGATGGATGTCGATGGCCCGGCCGTGGTGGCCATTCCCGTCGACTACAGCGATAACCCGCTGCTGATGGGCCAGCTCCATCTCAGCCAGATTTTGTGACTCAACATAAGGACAGAGAAATGCAAAAAGTTGCTCTCGTAACAGGCTCAGGCCAGGGGATTGGTAAAGCGATTGCGCTTCGCCTGGTGAGGGATGGGTTTGCCGTCGCCATCGCCGACTATAACGAGGAGACGGCGAAAGCGGTCGCCGATGAAATCACCCGCAGCGGCGGGAAGGCCGTTGCCGTGAAGGTGGACGTCTCTGACCGCGAGCAGGTATTTGCGGCGGTGGAGAAAGCCCGCACCGCGCTGGGCGGCTTCAACGTTATCGTCAACAACGCCGGGGTCGCGCCGTCCACGCCAATCGAATCCATCACGCCGGAGATTGTCGACAAGGTCTACAACATTAACGTGAAAGGGGTGATCTGGGGGATCCAGGCCGCGATTGTCGCGTTCCGCAAAGAGGGGCACGGCGGCAAAATCATCAACGCCTGCTCACAGGCGGGGCATACCGGCAACCCGGAGCTGGCCGTCTACAGTTCCAGTAAATTTGCGGTGCGCGGCTTAACCCAGACCGCCGCACGGGATCTTGCTCCGCTGGGGATCACCGTTAACGCCTACTGCCCGGGCATCGTTAAAACGCCGATGTGGGCGGAGATCGACCGTCAGGTCTCCGAGGCAGCGGGTAAACCGCTCGGCTACGGGACCGAGACCTTTGCCAAACGCATTACGCTTGGCCGCCTGTCCGAACCGGAAGACGTTGCCGCCTGCGTTTCATATCTTGCCGGGCCAGACTCTGACTATATGACCGGCCAGTCTCTGCTCATCGATGGTGGGATGGTGTTCAACTAAATTCTAATAAGCTCTGACATGAGTTTTCCCCTGCCTCCGCGCAGGGGCTTTTTTTTGTCTCCTCCGCCATTGTGCATTACACTGCGCGCTGCAAAACTTTAGTTATTACGATCTGACAGGCGGTAACAGCGATGAACGGTACAATCACAACGTGGTTTAAAGATAAAGGCTTCGGATTTATCAAAGATGAAAACGGCGACAACCGCTATTTTCATGTGATTAAGGTCGCGAACCCCGATCTGATTAAAAAAGACGCTGCGGTGACCTTCGAGCCAACCACCAACACCAAAGGCCTTTCCGCGTACGCGGTGAAGGTGATCCCCGAAAGTAAGCACCTCTATATTGCAGGCGAGCGCGTGAAGCTCACCTCGATCAAATCCTTCGTGGTGTTCAGCGAAGAAGAGCCCGTTGAGACCAAAATCGACAAAGAGAACGCGGTGCTGTCGGTGGGTCTGCTGATGAACAGCATCAAACCAAAATCCGACAAGAAGCCGGGCGAAATGCGTACGGTGAAGAAGCTGGCGATCACCACCTTCCAGAACACGACGATGATCTTTACCGAAGATGAAATCGACATCGACGCGACGGTTAAACTGCTGAAGTAATTTTATGCCGGGTGGCGGTTCCACGTTACCCGGCCTGCAAATCCTCCCTTTTCGCCCGCTTTTTAACCTGCTATAACAAACTCCTTACCTTTCAGGGAGTCATCGCCGTGCCCGAAATCAATCAATATGGTCAAACCGTTAACGATATCGTCCCGGACTGGAAATGCGCCCGGGTCTTAACCCGCACCCCGCTCACCGGTCAGTATTGTCGTCTGGAGCCGCTGGACGCCGATCGTCACTCGGCTGATTTATATGAGGCCTACGCGCTGGGTGATGACAGCGACTGGACGTGGCTTGCCAGCACCCAGCCTGAAAGCGTGGAAGCCACCGCCCACTGGGTGCTCGGCAAGGTGATGGATGACGATCTGGTCCCGTTTGCGGTAATCGATTTACGCACTGAAAAAGCGGTAGGGCTGGTGAGCTACATGGCGATAGAGCGGTTCCAGGGCTCGGTGGAGATCGGCCATGTCACCTGGTCGCGGAGGATGAAAGGCACCCGCATCGGCACCGAAGCGGTGTGGCTGCTGCTGAAAAATGCCTTTGAGCATAAGTACCGTCGGCTGGAGTGGAAATGCGATTCGATGAACACCGCCTCACGCAGCGCGGCGGAGCGGCTGGGGTTTGTCTGGGAAGGGCGCCTGCGCCAGAGGCTGGTACGTAAAGGGCGCAACCGCGACAGCGACATGCTCTCTATTATTGACGGCGAGTGGCCGCAAAGGGACGCGGCGTTGCGCGCGTGGCTGGCGGCGGAGAATTTTGACGCCCAGGGGCGGCAGATTAAGCGGCTGGAGGCGTTTCGTTTATAAGCTTTTGATGTAGGGTACAGCGCAAAGATGCAGTTAATCCGCGGAAATCGCGATTTCAATCAGGTTGGTTTTTCCTGACTGCAGTCCGCGGGTTACCGCTTCGGCGATGTCTGCAGCATCGGTTATCCGACAACAGCGAATGCCCATGGCGGTGCCCAGCGACTGAAAATCGATGTGCGGATTAATCAGATCCATCCCGATAAAGCGCCCCAACTGCGTCGAGCTGTAACCCGGCTGTCCTTTCATAAAGTTTTTAAGAACGTTGTACTCCAGGTTATTCATCACGATAAAGGTGACCGGCAGGTTTTCGTGTGCTGCCGTCCAGAGCGCCTGCGGCGAATACAGCGAGGCGCCGTCGCCCATCAGGCACACTACCGGCTCGCGGCCCAGCCCCAGCGAGTGGCCCACCGCCGCAGGCATACCCCAGCCCAGACCGCCGCCGCGCATGAAATAGTAGCGCTGGTGCTGCGTGTCGGAGATAAAACGTCGGACATGTCTGGCTGTGGCAATCGCTTCATCAACAATGGTGACGCCCGGCGGAACGGCTTTGATGACTTCATAGGCCGCCACCATCGGCGAAATGGCCGGGCGTAGCCGCTCGGCAGCCAGACGTTCTTCCTGCAGCTGCCACTCTTTTTCACGTTCAGCGCGTGCCGTTTTGAGCAGCCGCTGATGCGTCAATTTGCCAGCCACCAGGCGCTGCTGAAGCAGAGGTAAGAGCGCCTTCAGGGAGAGTTTGATATCCCCCATCACCGACAGGCGTGTAGCGTAGGTGCGGCCCAACTCGTTCATGTCGGCGGAGAGCTGGTAGACCGCGCATGAGCCAGGAATCGCGTCTCCTTCGCTGTATAATATGGTGATCAGGCTTCTGCCCCCGATGATAAACACCGCGTCGTAGGCGTTAACGATGCTGGCAATTTCACTGGCGGTGGTAGGCATATTGCCGCGCCAGAGGGCATGCTGCGTGGGAAAGGGCAAATTCAATGGCCACGATGAGCCGTAAACGTGTGCACCTAGCGCTTCTGCAAGCTGGACAATCTCCGGCGTCGAGCCGCTGGAGTGAACTTCATCCCCCGCCACAATCATGATCCTGCCGGGCGTAACCTGGCTCAGGTCCGCCGCCAGCTCGTCCAGGGAGCCCGCGACGGTGTGATAGTTCACTTTGGAGGCCGTTTGTATCCCGGCGTCGCTCAGCTCTTCCATCACGTTCATTGGCAGAGAGAGCAATACGGGCCCGGCGGGGGGATAGCTGGCAGCATGGAACGCGCGACGCACCAGCACCGGGAGCTGGTCGGCGCTGGTGACCTCCTGCGCCCATTTCACCACCGGCGATCCAATGGAGACTATGTCATCGTACAGGAGCGGGTCGCGCACGTAGTGCCGCGTGTCCTGCTGCCCGACGGTGACAACCAGCGGCGTTTTCATGATCCGCGAGTTAATTAAATTTCCCATTCCGTGCCCAAGACCGCTGGCGGTGTGCAAATTGATAAAACCGGTCTTGCCGGAGGCTTTCGCGTAGCCGTCAGCAATGGCGACCACGCTGCTCTCCTGGAGCGCCAGAATATAGTGAATATTTTCATGCCGGAGCAGGGCGTCAATCAGCGGGAGTTCCGTCGTGCCGGGGTTGCCAAATATATATTCCACGCCTTCACTCTCAAGAACCTCAAGGAGAATGTCGGCACCTGATCGCATATTTAAATCTGATAAGGACGTTAATGACTTAATCATAATGACACCTCATTCAGCGTTATTTAAGTCATGCTAAAATTCTTCCTGCGTTGGCCGGACGACAATTTCATTTACATCAACATCATCAGGCTGCTCGATAGCAAATAATACGGCCCGCGCAATGGCATCTGCCGGAATAGCCTGCTTATAAAATTCATGGAGAAATTTTTTACTCTCTTCGTCAGAACTGCCGAACTGCAGTTCGCTCTCGACCGCACCGGGGGAAATAAGCGTAGTGCGGACCGTTTTACCCACCTCCTGACGCAAGCCTTCGCTCAGCGCGCGGACGGCGAATTTCGTGGCGCTGTAGACCACGCCGCCGGGCGCAAGCACCTTAATACCGGCCACAGACGCAACGTTAATAAAATGCCCGCCACCCTGGCGCTGGAACACCGGTAACGCCGCCGCAATGCCGTATAAAACGCCTTTGAGGTTGGTATCGATCATCCGATCCCACTCGTCGGTCTTGCGCTCGCTGATGGGGGCGATAGCCATAAAGCCCGCGTTGTTGATCAGCACATCGACACGTTGGTATGCGGCAACGGCAGCGTCAATCGCGTGCTGAACCTCCTCCTGACGGGTCACGTCCGCCTTCACGGCAATCGCCCGGCCGCCCTGCTGGATAATGCGATCCACCAGGGCGTTAACTCTGTCCAGGCGACGCGCCACCAGTACCAGAGAAAAAGGCTTATTCGCTAAATACAGGGCAATAGCCTGACCGATACCGCTGCTGGCGCCGGTGATAACAACAACGTTGTTTGCACTATTATTCATGATCTTATCTCGCGGTTGAGTGATGCAAAAATAAAGGCAGGGGAGAATTAAAAAATAATGACGCTTTCTTTAATTTCAGTTTTAAATATATTGTATATTTCGAATGGAAAGACATTCGATTAAACTTAGTTGAATTACGAGAGCAGTGTCAACAGACTTTTAAATGAACAAAATAATTGCCGGGTAATATTTATTTCTTATAGTTATCGAAAAATATTATCGTAATGAAGGGATGTATTGAAAACCCTCTCGTTTTACGGAGAGGGCAGAATATTAAACGTTTTGTAATGCCTGACAAACCGGCGCGCCGTTCGCCACGTAATACGCCGCCGTGCTCTTCGCCAGCGGCTCGCGCCCGCGAATCGCATCAGCAATTTTCTCACCGATCATAATCGTGGTGGCGTTCAGGTTGCCGGTAATAATCTGCGGCATGATCGACGCATCCACCACGCGTAATCCTTCCAGCCCGTGAACGCGGCCTTCACCGTCAACCACCGCCATCTCGTCATAGCCCATTTTGCAGGTGCCGCACGGATGGAACGCGGTTTCGGCATGGTTACGCACAAACTCGTCCAGCTGTTCGTCGGTCTGGCAGTCAATACCCGGACTGATTTCGCGGCCGCGGTACTTGTCCAGCGCGGGCTGGTGCATGATCTCGCGGGTAATGCGGATCGCGTCGCGGAACTCCTGCCAGTCCTGCTCGTGGGACATATAGTTGAACAGGATCGCCGGATGCTGGTGCGGATCGCGCGACTGAATGCGCACGTGTCCACGGCTCGGGGAGCGCATGGAGCCGACGTGGCACTGGAAGCCGTGCTCTTTCACCGCGTTCGAGCCGTTGTAGTTAATCGCCACCGGCAGGAAGTGGTACTGAATATTTGGCCATTCGAACTCCTCGCGGCTGCGGATAAATCCGCCCGCTTCGAAGTGGTTGCTCGCACCCACGCCGGTGCCGCCAAACAGCCACTCCGCGCCAATCTTCGGCTGGTTCCACCACTGCAGGGCAGGGTAGAGGGAGACCGGCTCTTTGCATTCGTACTGGAGGTACATCTCCAGGTGATCCTGCAGGTTTTCCCCCACGCCGGGCAGATCGTGCACCAGCGGGATATCAAACTGCTTCAGCAGGTCAGCGTTGCCCACGCCGGAGCGCTGGAGGATCTGCGGGGAGGCAATCGCCCCGGCGCTCAAGAGGACTTCTTTCTTCGCGGTTGCTTTGGACGGAATAGTGCTTTCGCCCTCCAGCCACTCGACGCCCACCGCGCGCTTGCCCTCAAAGAGGATGCGATCGGTCATGGCGTGGGTGCGGATGGTCAGGTTTGGGCGCGGTTTCGCCTGGTCCAGATAGCCGCGCGCGGTGCTGGCGCGTCGGCCCTGCGGCGTGACCGTGCGGTCCATCGGGCCGAAGCCCTCCTGCTGATAGCCGTTTAGATCGTCTGTGCGCGGATAGCCCGCCTGCACGCCTGCTTCCACCATTGCTTCAAACAGCGGGTTCACGCCCGGTTTCGAGGTGGTAACGCTCACCGGACCGTCGCCGCCGTGGTAGTCGTTCGGCCCCACGTCGCGGGTCTCTGCCTTGCGGTAGTAGGGCAGACAGTTGAGGTAGCTCCAGTGCTCCAGACCCGGCTCTTTCGCCCAGTTGTCCAGATCCATCGCGTTGCCGCGCACGTAGCACATGCCGTTGATCAGCGACGAACCGCCCAGCCCTTTTCCGCGTCCGCACTCCATGCGGCGGTTGTTCATGAAAGGCTCTGGCTCGGTTTCGTACGCCCAGTTGTAGCGCTTGCCCTGCAGCGGGAAGGCCAGCGCGGCGGGCATCTGGGTGCGGAAGTCAAAGCGGTAGTCCGGCCCGCCCGCCTCAAGCAGCAGGACGGTGGTGTTCGGATCTTCAGTCAGTCGTGTAGCCAGTACGTTGCCGGCAGAGCCGGCCCCGATAATGATGTAGTCAAATTGCAAATAAACCTCCCGGTTAAAATATGGACTGGAATTTACCCATCTCAACCTGGATGGACTTCACCTGGGTGTAGCTCTGCAGCGTCATCACGCCGTTTTCGCGGCCAATGCCGGAGTGCTTGTAGCCGCCAACCGGCATCTCCGCGGCGGATTCACCCCAGGTGTTGATCCAGCAGATGCCCGCTTCGAGCTGATGAATGGCGCCGTGCGCGCGGTTCAGATCGGCGGTGACGATGCCCGCCGCCAGACCGTAGTCGGTGTCGTTGGCGCGGCGAATGGCTTCTTCATCGCTTTCATAGGTGAGGATGGACATCACCGGGCCGAAGATCTCTTCGCGTACGATGGTCATCTCGTCGGTGCAGTCGGTGAACACGGTCGGGGCCACCCACGCGCCGTTATTAAATCCGTCGCCCTTCAGCACGTCGCCGCCGCACAGCACGCGCGCGCCTTCTTCTTTGCCTTTGGCGATATAGCGCATCACGCTGTCGCGGTGCGGGAAGCTGACCATCGGGCCAAAGTTGGTGCTTTCATCGAACAGATCGCCCGCGCGGATGCGGCCCACGCGCTCAACGATTTTCTGCTCAAACGCGGCCTTAGATTTTGCAGGCACGAACACGCGGGTGCCGTTGGTGCACACCTGCCCGGAGCTGAAGAAGTTGGCCATCATGGCGATGTCTGCGGCGAGATCGAGGTCCGCATCGTCAAACACAATCAGCGGGGATTTGCCGCCCAGCTCCATCGTCACCTCCTTCAGGGACGAGGCCGCGGCGTTCGCCATCACCTTTTTGCCGCTGGCGACGCCGCCGGTAAAGGAGACTTTGGCAATGCCCGGATGCTCGGTCAGGTACTGACCGGTTTCCGCGCCCACGCCCGGCAGGACGTTAAACACGCCGTCCGGCAGGCCCGCCTCGGTGTAGATTTCCGCCAGCTTCAGGGCGGTGAGCGGGGTGACCTCGCTCGGCTTGAAGATCATCGCGTTGCCCGCTGCCAGCGCCGGGGCGGATTTCCACAGGGCGATCTGGATCGGGTAGTTCCACGCGCCGATGCCCGCCACCACGCCCAGCGGCTCGCGGCGCGTGTAGACGAATGAGGTGTCGCGCAGCGGGATCTGGCTGCCTTCCAGCGCCGGGATCAGCCCCGCGTAGTACTCCAGCACGTCCGCGCCGGTGACGATGTCGACGGTCGAGGTTTCAGAAAACGCTTTACCGGTGTCGAGGGTCTCCAGCTTTGCCAGCTCGTCGTTGCGCTCGCGCAGGATGTCGACGGCGCGACGCAGGATGCGGGAGCGCTCCATGGCGGTCATCGCCGCCCAGTTTTTTTGCCCGCGCGTTGCGCTTTCTACGGCGCGGTCCACGTCTTCGCGTCCGGCGGCCTGCACGGTCGCCAGGACTTCACCGTTGGCCGGGTTGATGGTCTCGAAGGTGCGACCGCTGGTGGCCGATGTATAACCACCATTGATATAAAGCTGCTGTTCTGCCATTCGGGACATAAATTCTCCTCGGTTATTCGGTCGGTAAATGCTGGCTGATAAAGTGGCTGGTGAGCGACTGTGCCAGGGTTTTATCCAGCGGCTTGCCACTCAGCGCGGCGCGTAGCCACAGCCCGTCGATCAGCGCCGCCAGTCCGTAGCCCGCCTCCTGAGCCTGCTCACGCGGCAGCTCGCGGCGGAACTCGTAGACCAGGTTCGACAGCAGTCGGCGGCTGCTCACCTGCTGCAGGCGATAGAGCATCGGCTGGTGCATGCTGCTCGCCCAGAAGGCCAGCCAGGCCTTCATCGCCGCGCCGCTGACCTGGGTTTCATCAAAATTGCCGCCGACAATCGCCTGCAAACGCTGCTCCGCGCTGCCGTTCGGCAGGGCGCGTAAGCGGCTTAATACCGCATCGCGCAGCTGGCCGGTGATGTCGCGCATGGTCGCTTCCAGCAGGCCATTTTTATCTTTGAAATAGTGGCTGATGATCCCCGTGGACACGCCCGCCCGACGGGCGATCTGCGCGATGGTTGCGTCATGCATGCCCACTTCATTAATTGCTTCCAGCGTGGCGTCGATAAGTTGCCTGCGCCGGATCGGCTGCATCCCCACTTTGGGCATTTTTGCCACTCCATTCATCAGCGTTGGTAATCTATTAAAGCGGTTTTTGATTGGACGTTCAATATAAAATGTGTCTTAATTGTTGCGGATTTGGATTTTAATAGTTACAAAAACAGTGGGGATACTGGATGACAGACCTTTCACAAGACAGAGAAAAAGACAAAATCAACCCGGTCGTTTTTTATACGTCCGCCGGGCTGATTTTGTTGTTTTCCCTGACGACCATTTTCTTTAACGATTTTTCTGCCGAGTGGATTGGCCGCACCCTGAACTGGGTGTCGAAGACCTTCGGCTGGTACTACCTGCTGGCGGCGACGCTCTATATCGTCTTCGTGGTCTGCATTGCCTGCTCGCGCTTCGGCTCGGTGAAGCTCGGGCCAGAGCAGTCCAAGCCCGAGTTCAGCCTGCTGAGCTGGGCGGCGATGCTGTTTGCCGCGGGCATCGGCATCGATCTGATGTTCTTCTCGGTAGCCGAGCCGGTCACGCAGTATATGCAGCCGCCGGAAGGGGCAGGGCAGACGATGGAGGCCGCGCGCCAGGCGATGGTCTGGACGCTGTTCCACTACGGCCTGACGGGCTGGTCGATGTATGCCCTGATGGGCATGGCGCTCGGATACTTTAGCTATCGTTATAATTTACCCCTCACCATCCGCTCCGCGCTGTACCCGATTTTCGGGAAAAGAATTAACGGCCCGATTGGCCACAGCGTCGATATCGCGGCGGTGATCGGCACCATCTTCGGTATTGCTACAACGCTCGGCATTGGCGTGGTCCAGCTCAACTACGGGCTGAGCGTGCTGTTTGATATCCCGGATTCGATGGCGGCGAAAGCGGCGCTGATTGCGCTCTCGGTGATTATCGCCACCATTTCGGTGACCTCCGGCGTGGATAAGGGCATCCGCGTGCTCTCCGAGCTGAACGTGGCGCTGGCGCTGGGCCTGATCCTGTTCGTGCTGTTTATGGGCGACACGTCGTTCCTGCTCAACGCCCTGGTGCTGAACGTGGGCGACTACGTGAACCGCTTCATGGGCATGACGCTGAACAGCTTCGCC
Source organism: Enterobacter cloacae complex sp. P13B (assembly GCF_014895915.1). Taxonomy (NCBI): domain Bacteria; kingdom Pseudomonadati; phylum Pseudomonadota; class Gammaproteobacteria; order Enterobacterales; family Enterobacteriaceae; genus Enterobacter; species Enterobacter cloacae complex sp. P13B. Next base: position 17,354 of record NZ_JADBQN010000005.1, on the reverse strand, counting down.
TTTGACCGCCCGGTGGAGTGGATGAACAGCTGGACCCTGTTCTTCTGGGCGTGGTGGGTCGCGTGGTCGCCGTTTGTTGGCCTGTTCCTGGCGCGCATTTCGCGTGGCCGTACCATCCGCCAGTTCGTGATGGGCACCCTGATCATCCCGTTCACCTTTACCCTGCTGTGGCTGTCGATTTTCGGCAACAGCGCGCTGCACGAGATCATCCACGGCAACGCAACCTTTGCCCAGGAAGCGATGGCGCACCCGGAGCGCGGCTTCTACAGCCTGCTGGCGCAGTATCCGGCGTTCACCTTTAGCGCCTCCGTGGCGACCATCACCGGCCTGCTGTTTTACGTCACCTCGGCGGATTCCGGCGCGCTGGTGCTGGGGAACTTCACCTCGAAGCTGAAGGACATCAACAGCGACGCGCCGAACTGGCTGCGCATCTTCTGGTCCGTCGCCATCGGCCTGCTTACGCTCGGCATGCTGATGACCAACGGCATTTCGGCGCTGCAGAACACCACGGTGATTATGGGCCTGCCTTTCAGCTTCGTTATCTTCTTTGTGATGGCCGGGCTGTATAAATCGCTCAAGGTGGAAGACTACCGCCGCGTCAGCGCCAGCCGCGACACCGCACCGCGGCCAATGGGCGCTCAGGACAGGCTGAGCTGGAAGAAACGCCTGTCGCGCCTGATGAACTACCCGGGCACGCGCTACACCAAACAGATGATGGAGACGGTCTGCTTCCCGGCGATGGAAGAGGTGGCGCAGGAGCTGAAGCTGCGCGGTGCGTACGTGGAGCTGAAAAACCTGCCGCCGGAGGAGGGCGAAACCCTGGGGCACCTGGATCTGCTGGTGCACATGGGCGACGAGCAGAACTTTGTCTATCAGATCTGGCCGCAGCAGTACTCGGTACCCGGCTTTACCTACCGGGCGCGCAGCGGGAAATCAACCTACTACCGGCTGGAGACGTTCCTGCTGGAAGGGAGCCAGGGGAATGACCTGATGGACTACAGCAAGGAACAGGTGATTACGGATATTCTGGACCAGTATGAACGGCACCTGAACTTTATCCATCTGCACAGGGAAGCGCCGGGGAATAGCGTGATGTTCCCGGATGTTTGAGTAATGACAAGCTCCTTTAATTAAAAATCCAGCCATTTTTTTGCCGGGTGGCGCTGCGCTTACCCGGCCTTCAAAACTGCTTTTCCGTAGGCCTGATAAGCGAAGCGCCGTCAGGCCCGCCCTTCATTGACATAACTTTAATGATAACCATTTTCATTTAAATATAGCCTGTGCTATACCTTATAGCACGGGCTAATTTTGCTTTGAATTTAATCACCTCGGGAGAGTGCTGCGATGTACCCACGGCAAGGATTGAAGCGTCTGTTGCTCGGCGCGCTGTTGATGGCCGCGACCGCCACCGGCGCGCAGGCGGCTGAAAAATTTCAGGTTATCACCACTTTTACCGTCATCGCCGATATGGCGAAAAACGTGGCGGGTGACGCCGCAGACGTCACCTCCATCACCAAACCGGGGGCGGAAATCCACGAGTACCAGCCCACGCCGGGGGATATCAAACGCGCGCAGAAGGCGCAGCTGATTCTGGCGAACGGCATGAACCTGGAGCTGTGGTTCCAGCGGTTTTATCAGCATCTGAACGGCGTGCCTGAAGCGATCGTCACCAAAGGCATTACGCCGATGGGCATCAGCGAAGGGCCGTACGACGGCAAGCCCAACCCGCACGCGTGGATGTCCCCGGACAACGCGCTGATTTACGTCGATAACATCCGCGACGCGCTGGTGAAGTACGATCCGGCGAATGCGCAGACGTATCAGCGCAACGCCGAAGCCTACAAGCAGAAGATCGTCGCCACCCTCGCACCGCTGCGCAAGCAGGTGGCGGCCATCCCGGAAGACAAGCGCTGGATGGTGACCAGTGAGGGCGCCTTCTCCTACCTGGCGAGGGATCTGGGCATGAAGGAACTTTACCTGTGGCCGATCAACGCCGATCGGCAGGGGACGCCGCAGCAGGTGCGCAAGGTGATCGATCTGGTGAAGAAACACCGCATCCCGGCAGTGTTCAGCGAAAGCACGGTTTCCGATAAGCCGGCGCGTCAGGTGGCGCGGGAAACCGGCGCCCACTACGGCGGCGTGCTGTACGTTGACTCCCTGAGTGCGGAAAACGGCCCGGTGCCGACCTATATCGACCTGCTGAACGTCACGACCCGCACGCTGGTGCAGGGCATTCGCGACGGCATGAAGGAGTAACCATGCAGAAGGGCATTGTTGTCACGAACGTAACCGTGACCTACCGCAACGGCCATACGGCGCTCCGCGACGCGTCGTTCAGCGTACCGGGCGGATCGATTGCCGCGCTGGTGGGGGTGAATGGTTCCGGTAAATCCACGCTGTTTAAGGCGGTGATGGGCTTCGTGCGGGCGGCGAGCGGCACAATCTCTATTGAAGGGCTGCCGCCTCACCGGGCGCTGCGCCAGAACCTGGTCGCCTACGTGCCGCAGTCTGAAGAGGTCGACTGGTCGTTTCCGGTGCTGGTTGAGGACGTGGTGATGATGGGGCGCTACGGACACATGGGTTTTCTGCGGCGGCCTAAAGCGCAGGATCGGCAGATCGTGACCGACGCCCTGAAGCGCGTGGACATGCTTGAGCTGCGCCATCGGCAGATTGGCGAACTGTCCGGCGGGCAAAAGAAGCGCGTCTTTCTGGCGCGGGCGATTGCCCAGCAGGGCGAAGTGATCCTGCTCGACGAGCCGTTTACCGGCGTGGACGTCAAAACCGAAGCCAGAATCATCAGCCTGCTGCGCGAGTTGCGCGATGAGGGCAAAACCATGCTGGTCTCGACCCACAATTTAGGCTCGGTCACGGAGTTTTGCGATTACACGGTGATGGTCAAAGGCACCGTGCTGGCGAGCGGCCCGACGGAAACCACCTTCACCGCCGAAAACCTTGAGCGTGCCTTCAGCGGCGTGCTGCGCCACGTGGTGCTCAGCGGTTCTGAAGAGCGCATTATCACCGACGACGAGCGGCCCTTCGTGACGCACCGGCAGGAGGCAAAATGAACGCGCTTCTCGAACCCTTCGGCTATGAGTACATGCTTAACGCGATGTGGGTCTCGGCGATGGTCGGCGGGCTGTGCGCGTTTCTCTCCTGCTATCTGATGCTCAAAGGCTGGTCGCTGATCGGCGATGCGCTCTCGCACTCCATCGTGCCGGGCGTGGCGGGAGCCTACATGCTTGGGCTGCCGTTCTCGCTGGGGGCGTTTTTATCGGGCGGGCTGGCGGCGGGCAGCATGCTGTTTCTCAACCAGCGCAGCCGCCTGAAGGAGGATGCCATTATCGGGCTGATCTTCTCCTCCTTTTTCGGGCTGGGGCTGTTTATGGTCTCGCTTAACCCGACCTCGGTGAATATTCAGACCATCGTGCTCGGCAATATTCTGGCTATCGCCCCGGAGGATATCGTCCAGCTGGCGATTATCGGCGTGGTGTCGATGGTTATCCTGCTGTTCAAATGGAAAGATCTGATGGTGACCTTTTTTGATGAGAACCACGCCCGCGCCATCGGCCTGCGCCCGGAGCGCCTGAAGATCCTGTTCTTCACCCTGCTGGCGGTCTCTACCGTGGCGGCGCTGCAAACCGTCGGCGCGTTTCTGGTGATCTGTCTGGTGGTCACCCCCGGCGCGACCGCGTGGCTGCTGACCGACCGCTTCCCGCGCCTGCTGATGATTGCCGTCGCCATTGGCAGCCTCACCAGCTTCCTCGGCGCGTGGGCCAGCTATTATCTGGACGGCGCGACCGGCGGCATTATTGTGGTCGCCCAGACGCTGCTGTTCCTGCTGGCATTCGTCTTTGCGCCGAAGCACGGGCTGCTCGCCAGCCGTCGTCGCGCGAAGGAGGCACACCCATGATGGCGCTGCTCCTTGAACCCTTCCAGTTTGCGTTCATGAACAACGCGCTGCTGATTTCACTTCTGGTAGCCGTGCCCTGCGCGCTGCTGTCGGTTTTTCTGGTGCTGAAAGGCTGGGCGCTGATGGGTGACGCCATGAGCCACGCGGTGTTTCCCGGCGTGGTGCTGGCGTGGGTGATGGGCCTGCACCTGGCCCTGGGCGCATTCGTTGCCGGCCTGTTTTGCGCCGTCGCCACCGGCTACCTGAAGGACAACAGCCGAATCAAGCAGGATACGGTGATGGGGATTGTCTTTTCCGGGATGTTCGCCGCCGGGCTGATCCTCTATATCGCCGTCAAACCTGAAGTGCATCTCGACCACATTCTGTTCGGTGATATGCTGGGCATTAACGGGATGGATATTCTGCAAAGCGGCCTCGTGGCGGGCCTGATTGCGCTGGTGATTGGCCTCAAGTGGCGCGACTTCCTGCTCTTCAGCTTTGACTATCAGCAGGCCCAGGCGAGCGGCCTGCGCGCCCGCTGGCTGCACTATGGCCTGCTGTGCATGGTCGCGCTGACCATCGTGGCGACGCTGAAGGCGGTGGGGATTATTCTGTCGATTTCGCTGCTGATTGCCCCCGGCGCGGTGGCGGTGCTGATCGCCCGACGCTTCCACATGGCGCTGCTGGTGGCAGTGGTGGTATCAGTACTGGTGTCGGTCAGCGGCGTGTATGCCTCGTTTTATCTCGACAGCGCACCCGCGCCGACCATAGTGGTCCTGTTCGCGGTGGTGTTTATCGTGACGTTTGTGGTGACCAGCGTGAAGGCGCGTCGGCAGGAACGTGTGACAGCAGGGTGATGACCTGTTCGCCGTCGACTAGCCAGTGAAGTGTGAAGGCTAAACCTTCGTCAAATCCCGTCAGCGGACGAGTTAGCGCCAGCATTAGCGTCTCTTTATCGAGCATCGTGACGCGCGCGCTGTCAAACCCCATGTAAGCCTGCACCTGCGGAAAGAGGGCCTTAAACAGGCTCTCTTTGGCGCTGAAAACCAGCGTCAGGGCGAGGGCGAACGGGTAACCCGAGCGGGAAAACACACGCTCTTCATGGGCATCTATAATGCCATCTTTGATTTCCCTTGCTTCATTTTCGGCGAGGATCGCTTCACTATCGATACCGATAAGCGCAGGGTATGGCACGACGACAGCCATCGCCTCCGTGCCGCTGTGGGTGATGCTGCCGGAAATTCCGTCCGGCCAGAGCGGTTCCCCGCTGGGGCCGATGGCGGGAACGGTGTGGTCAGGCAAGGCGTGCGCGGCGGCGATGCGTCCTGCCAGATGGTCAGCCTTGCGTTTACGTCCGGCGTCAGCGAGCTGGGCGTGATGGGGGAGCCAGAGGAGATCTGCGTCGGTAAAGGTCGTGGGATCGAAGATGACGTGGTGGACGGTGAGCTTAGCGAGAGAAAATGTGCTGTGGGTGGTGTGCATGATTTTTCCCCTCACCCTGACCCTCTCCCCGGCGGGGAGAGGGAAGGATTGACTTCAGTGCCTTAAAAACGTGTATTCACACTCATATACCAGGTGCGACCCGGTTCATTATACGTATACGCCCCAGCACCGTACATATACGCGCCGGTGGTGGCGTTACCCGTGGTCTGGGCGTTACCTGCACGCCACTGGCGCTTGTCGAAGACGTTATCCACGCCGCCGGTCAGGCTGACGTTTTTGGTCATGTCCCAGGTCGCGCTCAGGCCAACGATGCTGTACGGGCTGACTTCGTCTTTCTCAGATCCGGTAACAGGCTGACCTTTATAGTTGTACTTCTTCGGCTGCTGCTTGCCGTACCAGGTAAAGGTCGACTGGAGCGACACGTCCTGATGCACCTGCCAGCTCAGGGTGGAGTTCAGCGTGTACTCAGGAATAATCGACAGACGGTCGCCGGTCTCCTTGTTCTTGCTCTGCAGCATGTAAGTGATGTTGTTGGTCCAGTTGATGGTGTCGCTGACCGGCACGTTCAGGGAGCCCTCAAGACCTTCCACCACCGCCTTCGGCACGTTTTCCCACTGGTAGATATCGGTGGTGACTTTGCCGGTGGAGGTCTGGCCAATCGGCGCATAGCCCGCTTCAATCTTGTTGCGATAGTCGTTGCGGAACCAGGTCACGCCCGCCAGCCAGCCGTCGCGCTTCCACTCCAGGCCAATCTCTTTGTTGATGCTGGTTTCGGCCTTCAGATCGTCGTTGCCCATCATGTAGCAGCCCACGCCGTCGGAGCTTGCGTAGCAGCCCTGGCCTTTACTGTAGAGCAGGTAGTTCGGGTTGGTCTGATACAGGCTTGGCGCTTTATAGGCGCGCGCGATGCCCATCTTCAGGGTGAAGTCATCCCCCAGACCCTGCGACAGGTTCAGGGACGGGCTCCAGTTATTGCCCACGATGGTGTGGTGGTCGAAGCGCAGGGCAGGGGTCAGCATGGTGCTGTCGGTCAGCTCCATGTTGTTCTCAGCGAACAGGGAGAAGATCTCCGCTGACGTGTAAGGGCTACGGTCTTCGCTCATGCCCGGGATGGTGCCCCCCTGTTGGGTTTGCGTGAAGGAGGTCGAGTCCTTCATGCGCTGCTGGTTCCACTCGGTGCCGAGCGTCAGGTTCTGATTAACGAGGAAATCAATCGGCAGGTTGATTTCGCTGTGCAGCATCACGTCGGCCAGGTCGGTGTCGGTGAATTTATTGCTGTTGAACAGACCTTCCAGACCGCCCGCCAGCCCTTCGCCCAGACGGGAGTTGCGGGTGTGTTCGTACTGCGCCCAGTTGCTGGTGGTAATACCGTTGTCCCAGCCGCCGTTCCAGGTCACGGCGAAGTTCTGGCGATAAATACGGTTCGTCTCTTTGCCGTAGTTCTTCTTCACCAGCGCGTTGTCGTTGTTGGTGTTTTGCGTGTCACCCGCATAGAGGTTGTTCTGGCGGCTGTAGCCCGCTTCAAACTCCAGCGACTGCATCGGCGCGAAGTCCCAGCGCACCACGCCGTTGATGTCTTTGTTCTCTACACCCTCGCGGCCCGCGGGCAGGGTGTTGGCGTAGGCTCCGGTACGCTCAGACTGGTGACCCTGGTTGATGTCCCACGCGTCGGCCTGGGTTTTGTCCAGGTTACCGAACATGCGGAAGCTGAAGTCGCCGCCCAGCGGGCCGCTCAGGCTGAAGTTGGTGCGTTTGGTGGAACCTTCATCCTTGTGCTCAGGCGCATTCAGGTAGGTGTTCCAGGAGCCGTGCCACTGGTCGTCGAATTTTTTGGTGATGATGTTCACCACGCCGCCTGCCGCGCCGTTGCCGTAGCGCGCGGCGGCCGGACCGCGAATCACTTCGATACGCTCGATCATCTCCGGCGGGACCCAGCCGGTATCGCCGCGGGTGTCACGTTCGCCGCGCCAGCCCAGACGGATAGAGTTACGGCTGGTCACCGGCTTGCCGTCGATCAGGATAAGGGTGTTTTCTGGCCCCATGCCGCGAATGTCAATCTGACGGTTATTCCCGCGCTGGCCGCTGGTGGAGTTACCGGTCAGGTTAACGCCCGGCATGGTACGGATGATTTCAGCCACGTCGCGCGCGGGCGGGTTTTTACGGATCTCATCGGCGGTGATGGTCGATACCCCCGGCGCCTGCAGATTCTGCTCGGCAGCGGTGATCACCATCGTGTCTTCGTGCTGCGCTGAGGCGGTGTTGTCGTCTGCGAGAGCGGGCAGCGCGACGCCGTAAATCCCTAAATTGACCAGCAAGGCCAGAGAGTGAATCTTCTTATTCATTGTACGTCCTGCTTTATGGTTGTTTTATGAGCGCTTCCCACAGCGCGGCCACTACGCTATTGCAAATGCAAATAGTTATCAATAATATTATCAATAAAATTTGCTCTGAAACAAAAAAGACTGTTAAACATGAGGTTATAAGGGTGACGGCGTTAACAACGGGAAGTGAAGCGTGGTGGCAGTCGAAAAACGGGCCTGAATGGAGGCCGGAAAAGGGAAACTATCGCGTCACGTTCTGGTGGCGTGACCCGGCAGGAACGCAAACAACGTCACGGATCAAACGCGTCTGGCTCTACGTCACCGGCGTGACCGATCACCATCAAAATGCCCGCCCGCAGTCCCTCGAACGCATTCCCGATACCGACGTCTGGCAGTGGCAGGGCGAGTTCAGCCCCGAGTGGCGCGGCAGTTACTGTTTTATCCCTTCCGTGAATGAAAACGATTTTGCCGATGCAGTATTTGAAGGCGAGCAGCCGGACCGCATGGCGCTGCGCGAAGGCTGGCGCAAGCTGCTGCCTCACGCAATTTCTGACCCGCTGAATGCGCAGAGCTGGCGCGGCGGGCGCGGGCACGCCGTCTCGGCGCTTGAGATGCCGGAGGCGCCCGTACAGCCCGGCTGGAACCATCCTGATACGCCCTTCAACGCGCCCATTTGCATTGAGTGGGAAAGCGCGCGCCTGAAAAATCGCCGTCGCGTCTGGATTTTCACCACCGGCGGGGACGACCGGGAACGCCCGCTGGCGGTGCTGCTCGACGGGCAGTTCTGGGCCGAAAGCATGCCCGTCTGGCCTGCGCTGGCGTCGCTCACCGCCGAGCGCAACCTGCCGCCTGCGGTCTACGTCTTAATCGATGTTATTAATATGGAGCACCGTAACCGCGAGCTGCCGTGTAATCCCGACTTCTGGCTGGCGGTGCAGGAAGAACTTCTCACCCTTGTCCAACAACGCGCGCCGTTTAGCGACCGCGCCGACCGTACGGTGGTCGCAGGGCAAAGCTTTGGCGGTCTCTCTTCCCTTTATGCCGCACTGCACTGGCCGCAGCGTTTTGGCTGCGTGCTTAGCCAGTCCGGCTCCTACTGGTGGCCGCACCGCGGCGGGCAGCAGGACGGGCTGTTAATCGAACAACTTAAAACCGGCGAAATATCCCCTCGCGGGCTACGCATCCTTCTTGAAGCCGGGCGCAACGAGCCGCTTATCTTACGCGCAAACCAGGCGATCCTCGCCGAACTACACACTCAGCAACCAGTTATCTGGCGTCAGGTTGACGGCGGACACGATGCGCTTTGCTGGCGCGGTGGGCTGACGCAGGGGCTGATGACCCTCTGGCAGCCGCTCATTCAATAACGGAGTCTGTATGGAATTCAGCAATCCTTTCGATAATCCGCAGGGACAGTTCGCCATTTTGCAAAATGACCAGGGGCAGTACAGCCTGTGGCCGCAGCAGTGCGAATTGCCCGCGGGCTGGCGCGTGGTGTGCGAACCGCACTCTCAGGAGGCGTGCCAGCAGTGGCTGGCGCAACGCTGGCAGACGCTTGAGCCGTCCTCTTTTGCGGGGGAGCGCGCATGAACCGTCTTCCTCTCGTCGCCGCCCAGCCGGGTATCTGGATGGCGGAACAGCTTTCCTCGCTGCCAAACGCCTGGAGCGTGGCGCACTACACCGAGCTGAAAGGCGATATCGATGCGCCGCTGCTGGCACAAGCCGTTGCCGCGGGCATGATGCAGGCCGATACCCTGCGCATGCGCTTTGCGGAAGACAACGGTGAGGTGTGGCAGTGGGTGGATGACACCTTCATTCTGCCGGAACCGTCCATTGTTCGCGTTGATTCCCACGCCGCCGCCGTGGCGCTGATGAACGCCGATCTTAACCAGAACCTGCGCGTCGACAGCGGGCAGCCGCTGGCCTTTCATCAGCTGATTCAGGCCGGTGAAAACCACTGGTACTGGTATCAGCGCTATCACCATCTGGTGGTGGATGGCTTCAGCTTCCCGGCCATAACCCGCCAGATCGCCGCGATTTATGCCGCGTGGAAAAAGGGTGAACCGACGCCCGCATCCCCGTTTACGCCATTTGCAGAGGTGGTGGACGAGTATCAGCGCTACCGCGACAGCGAGGCGTACCGGCGCGACGGCGCCTTCTGGGCCGGGCAGCGCAAACAGCTGCCTTCTCCGGTCTCGCTCTCCCCCGCGCCGCTGCCGGGCCGCGCCGCCACTACCGACATCCTGCGCCTGAAAATTGCAATGGACGCTCGCGCCTTTAGCCAGCTGGCGCAGGCAGCCGGGCAGGCACAGCGCACCGATCTGGCGCTTGCGCTGGTGGCGCTGTGGCTGGGCCGCCTCACCGGACGGCTGGACTACGCCACCGGGTTTATCTTTATGCGCCGCATGGGGTCCGCCGCGCTGACCGCAACCGGCCCGGTGCTTAACGTCCTGCCGCTGGCGGTGAATATTAATCCGCTTGAGAGCCTGCCGGAGCTGGCGCTGCGCCTGGCGAACCAGCTGAAAAAGATGCGCCGACATCAGCGCTACGACGCCGAGCAGATCGTGCGCGACAGCGGAAAAGCGGCGGGTGATGAAGCGCTGTTTGGCCCGGTGCTGAACGTAAAAGTCTTCGACTACCAGCTGGATATCGACGGCGTGGAGGCCATCACCCACACGCTGGCGACCGGCCCGGTGAACGATCTGGAGCTGGCGCTGTTCCCGGACGAGCAGGGCGGGCTGAGCATGGAGATCCTCGCCAATAAGCAGCGCTACGACGAGGCGACGCTGACGCGACACGTTGCGCGCCTGAACGCGATGCTGATGCAGTTTGCGGCCAACCCGGACCTGCGCTGCGGCGAGGTGGAAACCGTTTCAGAACAGGAATACGCAAAACTCGCGCGCATCAACGATACCGGTCTGGCGCTGCCGTCCACCACGCTCGCGGATCTGGTGGCGGAACAGGCGAGCAAAACGCCGGACGCGCCCGCGCTGGCGGATGCGCACGTTGAACTCAGCTATCGTCAGATGCGTGAGCAGGTGGTCGCGCTGGCAAACCTGCTGCGCGCGCGCGGCGTGAAGCCGGGCGACAGCGTGGCAGTGGCCCTGCCGCGCTCGGTATTCCTGACGTTAGCCTTGCACGGCATTGTGGAGGCGGGCGCCGCGTGGCTGCCGCTCGACACCGGCTACCCGGACGATCGCCTGCGGATGATGCTCGAGGACGCGAAGCCGTCCCTGCTCATTACTACCGATGAACAGCTTCCGCGCTTTAACGATCTGCCGATCGCCACCTTTAGTTACAACACACTATTACCGGCCACCGATGCTGAACCTCTGCGTCTGGCGAAGCCGGAGCAGACCGCGTACATCATCTTTACCTCAGGTTCAACGGGACGCCCGAAAGGGGTGATGGTGGGGCATACCGCCATCGTTAATCGCCTGAAGTGGATGCAGGATCATTATCCACTGGCGGCGCATGACGTCGTGGCGCAGAAAACGCCGTGCAGCTTTGACGTGTCGGTGTGGGAGTTCTGGTGGCCGTTTATCGCCGGGGCAAAGCTGGTGATGGCCGAGCCGGACGCGCACCGCGATCCGCAGGCGATGCAGAGCTTCTTCGCAGAATATGGCGTAACCACCACCCACTTCGTGCCCTCGATGCTGGCGGCATTTGTCGCCTCGCTGACGCCGGAAAACGTCGACTGTTGCAGGACGCTGAAGCAGGTGTTCTGTAGCGGCGAGGCGCTGCCAACAGCGCTGTGCCGCGAGTGGGAGCAGCTCACTCATGTACCGCTGCATAACCTCTACGGCCCAACCGAAGCGGCGGTGGACGTGAGCTGGTATCCTGCTTACGGCCCGGAGCTGGCGGCGGTGGAGGGCAACAGCGTGCCGATCGGCTTCCCGGTGTGGAATACGGGGCTGCGCATTCTGGACGCGATGATGCGCCCGGTGCCGTTCGGCGTGGCGGGCGATCTGTATCTCACCGGCATTCAGCTGGCACAGGGGTATCTGGGACGTCCCGACCTCACCGCCAGCCGCTTTATTGCCGATCCGTTTGCCCCAGGCGAGCGGATGTATCGCACCGGAGACGTCGCCCGCTGGCTGGACAACGGGGCGGTGGAATATCTGGGCCGCAGCGATGACCAGCTGAAAATCCGCGGTCAGCGCATCGAGCTGGGCGAAATCGACCGGGCGATGCTGTCATTGCCTGACGTGACCCAGGCCGTGGCGCATGCGTGCGTGTTCAACCAGGCTGCGGCAACGGGCGGCGATGCCCGCCAGCTGGTGGGGTACGTGGTTTCTGAATCAGGTTTACCGCTGGATCGCGACGCGCTGCTGGACTCGCTCAGGGCACAGCTGCCGCCGCATATGGTGCCGGTGGTGCTGCTGCAAATCAGCGCGCTGCCGCTAAGCGCCAACGGCAAGCTGGATCGCAAGGCGCTGCCGCTGCCGGAGCTGACCAGCAAAACCTCCGGTCGCGCACCCGAGACGCAAACCGAAGCCGCCGTGGCGCAGGCGTTTTCTGCGCTGCTGGGCTGCGAAGTGAACGATATCGACGCCGACTTCTTTGCCCTTGGCGGCCACTCGCTGCTGGCGATGCGCCTCGCGGCTCAGCTCGGCCGTGCGTTCAGCCGCAAGGTCACGCCGGGGCAGATTATGGTCGCCTCGACGGTCGGCAAGCTCAGCGCGCTGCTGGACTCGCAACTGAGCGACGAACAGGCGCAGCGTCTGGGGTATGAAACCCTGCTGCCGCTGCGTGAAAGCAACGGCCCGACGCTGTTCTGCTTCCATCCGGCGTCCGGCTTTGCCTGGCAGTTCAGCGTCCTGGCGCGCTACCTCAGCCCGCGCTGGTCCATCGTCGGCATTCAGTCGCCGCGGCCAAACGGCCCGATGCAGCAGTGCGCGGATCTCGATGGGGTGATCGAACATCACCTGAAAACGCTGCGTAAGCAGCAGCCGCACGGGCCGTATTACCTGTTCGGCTATTCGCTCGGCGGCACGCTGGCGCAGGGCATTGCGGCGCGTCTGCGCGAGCAGGGCGAAGCGGTGGCGTTCCTCGGCCTGCTGGATACCTGGCCGCCGGAAACCCAGAACTGGGCGGAGAAAGAGGCAAACGGCCTTGACCCGGAAGTGCTGGCGGAGATCGAGCGCGAGCGTCAGGCGTTTATCGCCGCTCAGCAGGGACAGGGCTCCAGCGAATTGTTTAACACCATTGAAGGCAACTACGCGGACGCGGTGCGGTTGCTCACCACCGCGCACAGTTCACGCTTTGACGGTAAAGCGACGCTGTTTGTTGCCGAACGCACGCGAACGATGGATCCGCATACGGCCTGGGCGCCGTGGGTGGGCGAGCTGGAGGTCTACAGCCAGGACTGCGCCCACGTGGATATCATTTCACCGCAGGCGTTTGAAAAGATTGGGCCGGTACTGAAGGAAATTTTAGGATAGTGCAAATGCCCGGTGGCGCTGCGCTTACCGGGCCTGAATGTAGGCCGGGTAAGGCGTAGCCGCCACCCGGCTATTACCGCCGACCTAACGGCACCACCAGCGGCGTACCCGCCACCGGATCGTCAATAATCATGCAGCGCATGCCGTAGATCCGCGCGATCAGCTCTGGCGTCACAATCTCCTTCGGCGCGCCCTGCGCCACAATCTCGCCGTCGCGCAGCGCAATCAGATGCGTGGCGTAGCGGCACGCCTGGTTTAAATCATGCAGTACCGCCGCCAGGGTATACCCCTGCGTGCGGTTCAGCTCGCTCAGCAGCTCCAGCAGGTCAATCTGATGGCTGATGTCCAGCCAGGTCGTCGGCTCGTCCAGCAGCATAATGGCGGTCTCCTGCGCCAGCACCATCGCGATCCACGCCCGCTGTCGCTGTCCGCCAGAGAGGGTATCCACGCTTTGCTGAGCCAGATCGGTGATGCCCGTTGCCTCCATCGCGCGCTTCACGGCCTCGTCGTCCTCTTTGCGCCAGCGGGTAAACAGCGGCTGGTGTGGGTAGCGCCCGCGCGAGACCAGCTCCTGCACCGTGATATCTCCCGGCGTGGTGGCGTTTTGCGCCAGCAGCCCGATGCGCCTGGCCACCTCTTTGCTGGCGAAGCGCTGGATCTGCTCTCCGTCGAGGAATACGCTGCCCTCTGTCGGCGACATCAGGCGGCTCAGGGTGCGCAGCAGGGTCGATTTGCCGCAGCCGTTCGGACCGATAATCACGGTGAAGTGGCCGTCCGGAATGGCGACGGTTAAATCACGGGCAATGATTTTTTTGCCATAGCCGAGGGTCAAGTTTTCGCCGCGCAAGCGGGTTGTTGAATCTGTCATTTCTTGCGTGACTCCTGAACGAGCAAGACGATGAGGTAAATCCCGCCGAGGCTGACGGTCACCACGCCCACCGGCAGTTGATAAGGCATAAACAGCCGCTGGGCGCAAAGATCGGCTGCCAGCAGCAGCATCGCACCGCACAGGGCAGCCTGGGTCAAGCCCCAGCGCGCGGTGCCGCTAAGACGCCGCGCGATATGCGGCGCGACAAGCGCAATAAACGAGATCGGCCCGGCAATCGCGGTGGACGCAGCGGTCAGCAATACCGCCACCAGCATCAGCATCAGGCGCGAACGCTCAACGCTCACGCCCAGCGCGCAGGCGCTGTCGTCGCCCATCTCCAGCAGCCGCATCCGGCGTACCAGCAGCAGGGCGCCGATAAACATCAGCAAAATCAGCGGCGCGGCGGGCCAGGTTTTGCCCCACGTCAGGCCGTTGAGGGAGCCGGCGTACCACAGCCCGGCGGAGAGCGCGGTTTCCAGAGACGCCTGCAACAAAAGCCAGGTGTTAAAGGCCATCAGCATCGCGCGGATGCCTATCCCGATAATGATCAGCCGGAAGGTGTCGATGCCGTTGCGCCAGGCCAGGGCCCAGATAAGCAGCGAGGTCAGAATGCCGCCCGCCATCGCCGTAAAGGTAATGGCCGTCAGATGTTGCCCGAACAGCACCATCGCCACCAGCACGCCGCTCCACGCGCCGGTATTCAGGCCCATCACGTCCGGGCTGCCGAGGGGGTTACGCATCAGCGACTGGAAAATCGCGCCGCTGACGCCGAGCGCCGCGCCCACCAGGATCGCCATCGCCACGCGCGGCAGTCGCCATTCGGTGACCACCATGGTGATGTTACGCGGCGCGCTGCCGGTGAGGGCGTGAAAGACCTGCGCGAAATCAAGCGTTACGGCACCGCTTTGCAGGCTCCAGACCGCCAGCAGAGTAATGGCGATAGCCAGCAGGAAGACGCTGGTGAGTAAACGACGGGAAGGAGCCATCATGCGCCACCTCCGCGTCTGCGACGTACCAGGAAGATCAGCACCGGCGCGCCGATAAACGCGCTCACCACCGAGACGCGCAGCTCGCCGGGCACCAGCAGGCGGCCCAGCACGTCGGCAAACAGCAGCAGGGCAGGAGTGGCCAGCAGCGTGACCGGCAGCGACCAGCGGTGGTCTGACCCCACCAGCCAGCGCGCCATGTGCGGCATCATCAGGCCGATAAAGGCGATCGGACCGACCACGGCGGTTGCGCTGCCGCTCAGCACGGTGATAGCGAGCAGGCCAGTCAGCTGCGTGCGCGCGACGCGGTTGCCGAGGGCGGTCGCGGTGTCGCTGCCGAGACTCAGGCTGTTCAGCGACCGGCTTAAACACAGCGCCACGACGGCGGCGATAATGACCGGGATTGCCACCACGTTTAAGGTTTCAAGGGTGCGGATATCCAGCGAGCCGGCCTGCCAGAAGCGCAGCTGGTCGTAGACGTCCGGGTTGAGCAGGGCGATGCCGCTGGACAGACCTTCCAGCACCGCGGCCAGCGCCACGCCTGCCAGGGTTAAGCGTACCGGGCTGAGCTGCCCGCCACCCTGACTGCCGGTAAACGCGACCACCAGCGAGGCGGCCAGCGCGCCGCAGAAAGCCATCGCCAACTGTTCAGAGGGTGACGTCAACCCGAACAGCGCCGCGCCGAGCACGATGGCAAAGCTGGCCCCGGAGTTGACGCCAAGAATGCCGGGGTCCGCCAGCGGGTTACGGGTAAGGGTTTGCATCAGGGCACCCGCAAGGCCGAGCGCGCCACCGGCCAGCAGTCCGGCAAGAGTGCGGGGAAGGCGGGCGTCGAGCACGATGGTGCAGTCGGCGCTCTGACAGGTGCCGGAGAGCGCATCAACGATAACGTAGGCGGGTAGCGGCTTCGCGCCGACCAGCAGGCTGAGTGCAATCGCAAGGATTAGCAGTAGCAATAATACGGGCACGGCAATGGCGCGCGCCGCAGAAGAGGAAAACGACATAGCAACATCCATGATTTGATAATGATAGTGATTATCGTTATCTATCTTATTTGGCTATGTTAGCATGTGCGCCCATGGAATGGGTAGAAATAGACTCAAGGCTTTGTCATGAATCAAAAATCCTGGCTGCTTAACCTCAGCCTGTTGAAAACGCACCCGGCCTATCGCGCCGTTTTTATCGCTCGCTTTATCTCCATTTTGTCCCTCGGTCTGCTCGGCGTGGCCGTGCCGGTACAGATCCAGACCATGACGCACTCCAGCTGGCTGGTGGGGTTATCCGTCACCTTAACCGGCGGGGCGATGTTCATCGGCCTGATGGTCGGCGGCGTGCTGGCGGACCGCTACGAGCGTAAAAAGCTGATCCTGCTGGCGCGCGGCACCTGCGGGGTGGGCTTTATCGGGCTGTGTCTGAACGCCATGCTGCCGGAGCCGTCGCTGATGGCGATTTATGCCCTTGGCCTGTGGGACGGTTTTTTCGCCTCGCTCGGCGTGACGGCGCTGCTGGCGGCGACACCCGCGCTGGTGGGGCGCGAGAACCTGATGCAGGCGGGGGCGATCACCATGCTCACGGTACGCCTCGGCTCGGTGATTTCGCCGATGGTCGGCGGCCTGCTGCTGGCCACCGGCAGCGTGGCGTGGAACTATGGTCTTGCGGCGGCGGGGACCTTTATCACCACGCTGACGCTGCTGCGTCTGCCGCTCCTGCCACCGCCACCGCAGCCGCGCGAGCACCCGCTGAAGTCCCTGATGGCCGCTATTCGTTTTCTGTTCAGCAACCCGCTGATTGGCGGCATTGCGCTGCTCGGCGGCCTGCTGACGATGGCGAGCGCCGTGCGCGTGCTTTACCCGGCGCTGGCGGGCGAGTGGCAGATGAGCGCCTCAGAGATTGGCGTGCTGTACGCCGCCATTCCGCTCGGTGCGGCCTGCGGGGCGCTGACCAGCGGTAACCTGGCCCAAAGCGCGCGTCCGGGCTTGATTATGCTGGTGGCGACGCTGGCCTCGTTTATCGCCATCGGCTTCTTCAGCCTGATGCCGGTCTGGGCGCTGGGGGTGATGTGTCTGGTGATTTTCGGCTGGCTGAGTGCGGTCAGCTCACTTTTACAGTACACCCTGATCCAGACCCAGACGCCGGAAGGGATGCTGGGGCGTATCAACGGCCTGTGGACCGCGCAGAACGTGACGGGCGATGCGATTGGCGCGGCGATCCTCGGCGGGCTGGGGGCGATAATGACCCCGGTGGCGTCGGCGAGCAGCAGCGGGTTTGTGTTAGCGATGGTTGGCGCGATCTTACTGGTGGCGCTGGTGGAATTGCGGCGGTTCAGGCAGGAGGTCGTGTTGAACGACGGTGCGGCCTGATGCCCTCACCCCGGCCCTCTCCCACGGGGCTGAGGAATCCCCATAA
>NZ_JADBQN010000049.1:73461-81097 GCF_014895915.1 Enterobacter cloacae complex sp. P13B | reverse complement strand
TCCGTTCCGCCACTTATTAAGACGTTAAGCCTGCCAGTAATGGCAGGCTTAATGGCAAAAAACTTTAGGGGCGTAGCTCAGTTGGTAGAGCACCGGTCTCCAAAACCGGGTGTCGCGAGTTCGAGTCTCTCCGCCCCTGCCATATAGAATCCTTTGCTTCGGCAAAGGATTTTTTTTTTGCCTGAAACCCGGTGAAATTTCAGCATTCTTAAATGCAGCCAGCGTCCCTGCTGGCCTCAGCATCAATCCATTACATTGATTTTTAATAGATCTTTTATTTGCGATTGCTTGTCGCTATTTTGCAACCAAATCGCATACAGCGGCCGCGAAAGGGTAGTGGAATCCACCACGGTATGCAGTCCAGGCTTGGTGTCTGCCCAACGGACTGGTAACCAGGTGCAACCCTTCAGCAAGGGGAGTTGCTGACAGGCAATCTCGGCAGAACTGGTTGTTAACTGTGGGACATCATCAGGTGCGATCAATCCCGTCTCATGTTGCTGAAAATCAGGTCCCCACTCCAGCCGCAAATAGGTCAGGTCTGCTTTCATCTTTGAGGGTTCAGAAGCATAAAGAGCCAGACCGAACTGTCCAACAATCTGGCTGCTAAATTCGTCCATCTTGGGGGCTTCTGTAGTGATAAGCAGATCCAATTGACGCTCATGAAGTTGCTTAACCAGCGACTGACGTTGCGCAATTCTGGCTTCAAATTGTAAATGGCCATGGGAGTGATATAGCCGGGTAAGCCACTGACTGAGCATGCATTCCCACAGAGATGCGCTGGCCCCTATCGAGAACTCGTTGTGCCTCGACGTATGCGCAACCTCTTTGCGCGCTGCCTGCCAGGTATTCATCAATGTCTCCGCATACGGAAGCAGTTTTTCACCGGCAGGCGTGAGGCGGATATTGTTGCGATGGCGGGTAAAGAGATTCACACCCAATTGATTTTCCAGCTGTCGAATACGAAAACTGACTGCTGACTGCGTCAGGTAAAGGGCTTCAGCGGCTCGCCCGAAGTGACGCGTTCTACTCACTTCAAGGAAAGTTTTTAGCAATTCCGTATCCACATCTTTCTCCGCAAAATAATTTGTCGTTATGATTTAAATGTTTTGTTTTACACTCTGTCAAGCGTAACTAATACTCCGCGCCATAAATAGCTCGGCCAAAGAATTAGGAGCGTGTAGGATGGCGGAAAGCTTTACGACGACTAATCGTTTTTTCGACAATAAACATTATCCGCGCGGGTTCTCTCGTCACGGCGATTTCACCATCAAAGAGGCGCAGCTGCTTGAGCGTCATGGTTATGCCTTTAACGAGCTGGATCTGGGTAAACGTGAGCCTGCAACTGAAGATGAAAAACAGTTTGTCTCAGTGTGCCGTGGTGAGCGTGAGCCGCAGTCTGAAGCAGAACGTGTATGGATCAAGTACATGGCTCGCATTAAGCGTCCAAAACGTTTCCATACGCTGTCTGGCGGTAAACCGCAGATGGAAGGTGCAGAAGACTACACCGAGTCTGACGACTAATAAAAAAAGGGGCTACGGCCCCTTTTTTTATGCCAGTAACTTTTGCAGATGCAAAAGCAAACGATCGATCGCCCGATAGCTCAGCGCTTCCTGCAAGTGTTTCCTCGCAATATCAGTACAGCCCTCCACGTCCGCAATGGTTCTGGCTACTTTTAACAAGCGCTGCCACGCACGTATGGAAAGCCCGAAGCGCGTCAACGTCTCCTCCAGCCAAGCCGCATCTTCAACGTTAAGAGAACAATACTGTCGGATCCCTGCATTATCCAGTCGTGCATTCAGCCTGTTTTGACGGGCATACTGTCTCGCCTGTGCCGCGATAACCCGCTCGCGAACATGCGCGGAGCTTTCACCCAGTTTATCCGTCTGCCTGAGCAGGCCCGGCGGCGGAAGGGGGATTTCCAGTGATAAATCGAAACGGTCGAGAAACGGGCCAGACAGCTTTCCCAGATAGCGCAGCGTCTGCTCTGGCGTACAGCGGTTATGGTTGCCCTGATAATGCCCCGTCGGACTGGGGTTCATCGCCGCCACGAGCTGAAAACGGGCGGGATAGCTTATTTTGGCTCGCGTGCGTGAAATATGTATCTCACCGGATTCAATGGGCTCCCTCAGCGCATCCAGCACGCGGCGCTCAAACTCAGGCAACTCATCGAGAAACAGAATGCCATTGTGTGCCAGCGAGATCTCACCCGGCCCCGGAATAGACCCACCGCCGACCATTGCCGTCAGTGACGCGCTATGATGCGGGGAACGAAAGGGACGTCGACGCCACTGTTTGTGCAACGACGTCGAACCGATCAGGCTATAGATGGCGGCGCTTTCCAGCGCTTCATGGTTATTAAGCGGCGGGAGCAACCCGCTTAGCCTGCTCGCCAGCATGGTTTTGCCCGTACCCGGCGGGCCAATCAGCAGGAGATTGTGCCCACCCGCTGCCGTAATCTCCAGCGCCCGTTTCCCTTGCTCCTGTCCCATGATCTCGCTGAGGTCTTCTGGCGCATCCGCTATAGCCTCGTCGCACTCTTCCGGCTCGGATAGTTCATGGCGGCCTTCCAGCCAGGCGCACACTTCCTGAAGATGCCCGGCGATAAGACATCCCTTTTCTGCAATAAGACTCACTTCTGATGCGTTTTCATTGGCCACAACGATTTGCCGCCCTGCACGTATGGCTTCCAGCGCTCCCGATATCGCACCGGGAACGCCTCTCAGTGCGCCTGTGAGCGCGAGTTCACCCACGAACTCATACGAGCCTAGCCTGGTCGTATTAAGCTGCTCAGAAGCCGCGAGAAGCGCAATTGCGATAGGTAAATCGTATCGCCCACCCTCTTTGGGCAGGTCGGCGGGAGCAAGGTTGATGGTGATCTTCTTTGCGGGGAAGGTATAACCGCTGTTTATTATTGCGCTACGAACGCGGTCCCTGGCCTCTTTAACCGTGGTTTCAGGTAACCCGACAAGCGTGAGTCCGGGCAGCCCATTACTCAAATGAACCTCTACGGAAATAAGCGGAGCCTTTACCCCGAGAGCCGCTCGCGTATAAACAACTGACAGTGACATTTGTACTACCTCCTGGTCTGACTATGCCAGTGCCTGTTTTCTCTGTTTAGCGTCTTTTTACGTATTTACGCCGCCTGTTCAGAGATTTTCAGGGAGCATTGAAACCATTGCATCACCGTGGAAGCACACTCGCAAAATGTAAAAAGACGCGCTTTAAGGTTTAGATCTGCAATAAAAAATGAAAAAAATTCACTTCCAAATTTCCTCATATAAAACAATGCGTTCATAAAATTTGATTCGCTTGCTAACCAAATCCTTCATAAATAAATCTTGTGTTTGATTTAAAAACTGTGATAACTCTTTAGGTATTCCTTCGAACAAGATGCAAAAAGAACTGAAAATGACAGCCCTTCTACGAGTGATTAGCCTGGTCGTGATTAGCGTGGTGGTGATTATTATCCCACCGTGCGGGGCTGCACTTGGACGAGGAAAGGCTTAGAAATCAAGCCGTAACGAACTAAGACCCCCGCACCGAAAGGTCCGGGGGTTTTTTTATGACTAAAAAACTTAAATGAGGAGCAGAGAATGACGACTAGCACAAAATTCTGTTTCTCCAGATTTATGACGGGGAACTAACTATGAATGGGGCACAATGGGTAGTACATGCGTTGCGCGCGCAGGGAGTCGAAACCGTATTCGGTTATCCGGGTGGCGCAATTATGCCGATTTACGATGCACTGTATGACGGCGGCGTGGAACACCTCTTGTGCCGACACGAGCAGGGCGCAGCGATGGCAGCCATTGGTTATGCTCGCGCGACAGGTAAAACCGGTGTGTGCATGGCGACCTCAGGTCCGGGCGCAACGAACCTGATCACCGGTCTGGCTGACGCGCTGCTCGATTCCGTTCCTGTCGTGGCGATTACCGGTCAAGTGGCCTCTCCGTTCATCGGCACCGATGCCTTCCAGGAAGTAGACGTCCTCGGCTTATCGCTGGCTTGCACCAAGCACAGCTTCCTCGTTCAGTCCCTCGAAGAGCTGCCGCGCGTGATGGCCGAAGCGTTCGAGGTTGCCAGTTCTGGCCGTCCTGGCCCGGTTCTGGTGGATATCCCGAAAGATATCCAGGTTGCACTTGGCGATCTGGAGCCGCATTTCTCCACCGTGAAAAGCGACGATGCGTTTCCGCATGCAGACGTTGAAGAAGCGCGTCAGATGATGGCGCAGGCGAAGCAGCCGATGCTGTACGTCGGTGGCGGGGTGGGTATGGCGCAGGCTGTTCCGGCGCTTCGCGCGTTTCTTGCAACCACGCAAATGCCCGCCACCTGCACCCTGAAAGGTCTGGGTGCGGTAGACGCGGACTACCCCTACTACCTCGGCATGCTGGGAATGCACGGCACTAAAGCGGCAAACCTGGCGGTGCAGGAATGCGACTTGCTTATCGTCGCAGGCGCCCGTTTTGACGACCGCGTCACCGGCAAGCTGAATACCTTCGCGCCGAATGCCAAAGTGATCCATATGGATATCGACCCGGCGGAGATGAACAAACTGCGTCAGGCGCACGTGGCGTTGCAGGGCGATCTTAACGCGCTGTTACCGGCGCTGGAGCAGCCGCTGGATATCAACGCATGGCGTCAGCACACCGCAGACATGCGCGCTGAGCATGCCTGGCGTTACGACCACCCCGGCGATGCCATCTATGCGCCGCTGCTGTTGAAGCAGTTGTCCGACCGTAAACCCGCGGACAGCGTGGTGACGACCGATGTGGGCCAGCATCAGATGTGGTCAGCCCAGCATATGACCTACACCCGCCCGGAGAACTTCATCACCTCCAGCGGCTTAGGCACGATGGGCTTTGGCCTGCCGGCAGCCGTAGGCGCACAGGTGGCCCGCCCGAACGATACCGTGATCTGTATCTCCGGTGACGGCTCCTTCATGATGAACGTTCAGGAGCTCGGCACCGTGAAGCGCAAGCAGTTACCGCTGAAGATCGTGTTGCTCGATAACCAGCGTTTAGGGATGGTTCGCCAGTGGCAGCAGCTGTTCTTCCAGGAGCGTTACAGCGAAACAACCCTGACCGATAACCCCGATTTCCTCACCCTGGCCAGCGCCTTCGGCATTCCTGGCCAGCACATCACCCGTAAAGACCAGGTTGAAGCGGCACTCGACACCATGCTGTCAAGCGAAGGGCCATACCTGCTTCATGTCTCAATCGACGAGCTTGAGAACGTCTGGCCGTTGGTACCGCCCGGTGCCAGTAACTCACAAATGCTGGAGAAATTATCATGATGCAACATCAGGTCGCCGTGCATGCTCGCTTCAACCCGGAAACGTTAGAACGCGTTTTGCGTGTGGTCCGACACCGTGGTTTTCAGATTTGCTCTATGAATATGGAAACGGCCACCGACGCCCAGAACATCAGTATCGAATTAACCGTTGCCAGCCCGCGGCCGGTCGACTTACTGTTTAGTCAGTTATCAAAGCTGGTAGACGTTGCCCATGTTGCCATCTGCCAGAGCACAACCACATCACAACAAATCCGCGCTTGAGCGTGACAGGACGAAAAAATGACGACAAAAAAAGCTGATTACATTTGGTTCAATGGTGAGATGGTTCGCTGGGAAGACGCGAAAGTTCACGTGATGTCCCACGCGCTGCACTACGGTACCTCCGTGTTTGAAGGCATCCGTTGCTACGATTCTCACAAAGGGCCAGTGGTGTTCCGCCATCGCGAACACATGCAGCGTCTGCATGACTCAGCCAAAATTTATCGTTTTCCGGTCTCTCAAAGCGTTGATGAGCTGATGGAAGCCTGCCGCGAAGTGATTCGCCAGAACAAACTGACCAGCGCCTATATTCGCCCGCTGGTCTTCGTGGGTGACGTGGGCATGGGCGTGAACCCGCCGGCCGGTTACAACACCGATGTGATCATTGCTGCGTTCCCGTGGGGCGCCTACCTGGGCGCAGAAGCACTGGATCAGGGGATCGACGCAATGGTTTCTTCCTGGAACCGCGTGGCGCCAAACACCATCCCGACTGCCGCAAAAGCGGGCGGTAACTACCTCTCCTCATTGCTGGTCGGCAGCGAAGCGCGCCGCCACGGCTATCAGGAAGGCATCGCCCTCGACGTGAACGGCTACATCTCAGAAGGCGCGGGCGAAAACCTGTTTGAAGTAAAAGACGGCATTCTGTTTACCCCACCGTTCACCTCTTCCGCGCTGCCGGGCATCACCCGTGATGCGATCATCAAGCTGGCGAAAGATCTGGGTATCGAAGTGCGCGAGCAGGTGCTGTCCCGCGAATCCCTCTACCTGGCAGACGAAGTGTTCATGTCCGGTACCGCGGCTGAAATCACGCCGGTTCGCAGCGTCGACGGTATCCAGGTGGGCGAAGGCCGCTGTGGCCCGGTGACCAAACGCATCCAGCAAGCCTTCTTCGGCCTCTTCACCGGCGAAACAGAAGACAAATACGGCTGGTTGGATCAGGTTAATCACTAAATATAAATGTGGGACGGCACGCACCGTCCCATTAAATAGTCAGACGGGAGTCAATAAAGCATGCCTAAGTATCGTTCAGCCACCACCACCCACGGCCGTAACATGGCGGGTGCCCGCGCACTGTGGCGCGCCACCGGAATGACCGACGCCGATTTCGGCAAGCCAATTATCGCCGTGGTGAACTCTTTCACCCAGTTTGTACCGGGCCACGTGCATCTGCGCGATCTCGGTAAGCTGGTTGCCGAGCAAATCGAAGCCTCCGGCGGCGTGGCGAAAGAGTTCAACACCATTGCGGTGGATGACGGTATCGCAATGGGCCACGGGGGAATGCTCTATTCACTGCCGTCGCGCGAGCTGATCGCCGACTCGGTGGAGTATATGGTCAACGCCCACTGCGCCGATGCGATGGTCTGTATCTCCAACTGCGACAAAATCACCCCGGGGATGCTGATGGCCTCCCTGCGTCTGAACATTCCGGTGATCTTCGTCTCCGGCGGTCCGATGGAGGCGGGTAAAACCAAGCTCTCCGACAAAATCATCAAGCTCGACCTGGTCGATGCGATGATCCAGGGCGCAGACCCGAAAGTCTCTGACGAGCAGAGCGATCAGGTGGAACGCTCCGCGTGCCCGACCTGCGGCTCTTGTTCCGGCATGTTCACGGCCAACTCCATGAACTGCCTGACCGAAGCGCTGGGCCTTTCCCAGCCGGGCAACGGCTCGCTGCTGGCGACCCACGCCGACCGTAAGCAGCTGTTCCTCAACGCCGGTAAACGTATCGTTGAGCTGACCAAACGCTACTACGAGCAGGACGATGCCAGCGCGCTGCCGCGCAGTATCGCCAGTAAAGCGGCGTTCGAAAACGCCATGACGCTGGATATCGCCATGGGCGGCTCCACTAACACCGTTCTGCACCTGCTGGCCGCCGCGCAGGAAGCCGAAATCGACTTCACCATGAGCGACATCGACAAGCTCTCCCGCAAAGTGCCGCAGCTGTGTAAAGTCGCGCCGAGTACCCAGAAGTACCACATGGAAGACGTGCACCGTGCGGGTGGCGTCATCGGTATCCTGGGCGAGCTGGATCGCGCCGGGCTGCTGAACCGCGACGTGAAAAACGTGCTTGGCCTGACGCTGCCG